>JAEXLY010000135.1 GCA_023444765.1 Pseudomonadota bacterium
GGGCAGGGCGATGCGGCGTCGGGCCGGATGCAGCTCGGGGGCATCCACCGCCGCCGGGCCGTGGCGCCTGGCCGGGGACGCCGCACCGCTCCGGCACCGCGATGGGCCCGGAACGGCACGACGTGCACGCCGCAGGCGCGCACCAGCCAGCTCACGTGGAGGCGGGCACCGTGGCCGGTTCCGGCGCCGCCTGCGGCGCTGATGTCGCATCGTCGGCGGGGACTTCCGGCCCCTCGGGGACCGGCGCCGGACCGGCGTCGCGGCTCACGCGCCAGATCGTGTTTGACAGGTCGTCCGCGACGAACAGCGCGCCACGCGGGTCGACGGTCACGCCGACCGGACGCCCGCGCGCCTTCTGCCTGTCGCCGTCGAGGAAACCGGTCAGGAAATCGACCGGATCGCCGCTCGGCCGGCCGTCCCGGAACGGGACGAACACCACCTTGTACCCCACCGGCTCGGCGCGGTTCCAGCTGCCGTGCATGCCTACGAACGCCCCTTCCGCGAACTCCGGCCCCATGACCGCGCTGGAGAAGTCCAGGCCCAGCGCGGCGACGTGCGAACCCAGCGCGTAGTCCGGCACGATCGCCGAGGCGACCTTGGCGGGATCCTGCGGCCGCACCCGGTCGTCGACATGGCTGCCCCAGTAGCTGTAGGGCCATCCGTAGAAGCCGCCCTCGCGCACCGACGTGAGGTAGTCGGGCACCAGGTCGGGGCCGATCTCGTCGCGCTCGTTCACCACCGCCCACAGCTGGCCGGTACCCGGCTGCACGGCCAGTGCGGTGGGATTGCGCAGGCCGGTCGCGAAGGTCCGGTGCATTCCGCTCGCCGCATCGATCTCCCAGACCACGGCGCGGTCGGCCTCGGCGGTCATGCCGCGCGCGGTGATGTTGGTGTTCGATCCGATGCCGCCGTAGAGCAGGCGGCCATCGGCGCTCGCGGTCATGGCCTTGGTCCAGTGATGGTTGATCTCCGAGGGCAGCGGCGCCAGCGTCTCTGGCGGACCGCTGGCGCGCGTCTGTCCGGGGCGGTAGTCGAAGCGCACCACCGCGTCCTGGTTGGCGACGAACAGGTCGTTGCCAACCAGCGCCAGCCCGTAGGGCGCATCGAGTCCCTCGGCGAACACCGTGCGCAGTTCGTAGTCGCCGTCGCCATCGGCGTCGCGCAGCAGCGTGAGGCGATTGCCGCTGGGGACGGAGGTGGTGCCGCGCGACTTGATCAGCCCGGCGATCACGTCCTTGGGTTTGAGCTTGGGGGCGTTACCGCCGCGTCCCTCCGCCACCAGGATGTCGCCGTTCGGGAGCACGATCGTCTGGCGCGGGATACCGAGACCGGTGGCGATCGCCCGCACGCTGAACCCGGCAGCCGCCACCGGCAGCTGGTCGCCCCATTCCTCGGGCGTTGCGATCGTCATGTTGGGAAGAAGTCCGCGATGGGGCTGCGGCAGCTCCGGTTCGCCGCCGTACTGGCGCTCGACCGGTCGGGGTGCGGGATTGCACGCCGCCAGCGCCACCGCCAGCGCGACCAGCGGGGGAAGCCTGCGCGCGACGCTGTCCGGGCGCATCACGTCCGCGCTCCCTGGCGCGCGACATGGAAACCAAGCCACGCCGCGGCGACGGCGAGGACGGTGCCGATCGCCGACAGCACCAGGCCACCGGGCATTCCCGCCCACGCATCGCGCGCGTGCATCAGCGCATTGAACAGCTGGACCAGCCACGCCACCGCCAGCAGCAAGGGGTAGGCCACCGCCGCGCCAGTGCGTGCCCGCGGATTGAGCACGCCTGCAACCGCGCACACCAGCGCGACCGCAGCCACGACAAGCCCCCCGGCAACCAGCCAGGATGCGAAGTTGTTCCACTGGATCTCGTAGGTGCGCGCATATGCGATATCGCTCAGCAGTGCACCGAGGAACAAGGACGGCGCACCCGCCAGAAACATCGCATGCAGCGGGTGGGACGTGCCCATGGGACGACGCTCGACGATGACGGTCACGCGGCAAACTCCAGGGAACGGGAAAGGGGGATCGGGAAGGCGGCCCACCCTGAAAGTGCATTGGCCGGACGTCGCGGCGGGACCGCAGTGGGATCGACCGCATCGAGGTGGGTTCGCAGGATGCCGTCGAGACTAGCCGGGCGGGCGTGCATGCGGGGTGCACGCCAGCCGGGCGCGGGCGGAGCGCGAGCATCCCGCGACGCGTCACGACCCGGGCGCGGCCACCTTGCCCGCTTGCCACCGGCGAGCGGCCCGGACTTCCCCTTAGGGGGACCCGCGTGCAGGCGCTGGTGTGCTAATGTCGCGGAACTGAGGGGTGCAGTGCACTGCCTGTGTCGAGGGGGCCGAGGCCTGCAGCACAGGCATGACCAGCGTCGTGCGTACCGGGGATGGGAACATGTCGAAACTGCTTGGACTGATGAGAAGGCTCGGCAGCGATGCCGCGCTCGCCGAGGAATATGCGCGCGACCCGGAGGCCGTGCTTCAACGCGCCGGCCTGTCGGACGAGGAACACCGGGCAATGGCCGAACGAGACTACGCGGCGGTCCAGCGGCTGACAGGACTGGCCGATGGCAAGTTCGCCACCAACCACACGATCAAGGCCTACGAGTAGTCGCGACGCTGCGGTGCCGACATGGGCCGGTTGATCGCCAGCACGCTGCTGGGGCTGGGCCTCGCATTGTGCTGTCTGCAGGCGTGGGCCCAGGACGAGCCGCTGGATGCGCAGATCCGCGAGATCGAGCGGCTCGCCGTCACCGCACACTGGCGGCAGTCCGAGGCCGCGATCGCGCGCCTGCTCGAGCAGAAGGGCGAACTCACCGCTACGCAGCGGCATCGCCTCGACTTCGTCCGGTTGCGGAACCGTGCCCTGGCGGGCGACGAGGCTGCCGCGCTGGACGGGTTGGGTGAACTGCTCCGGCAGGACCTGCCGCTGGACCTGCGGTTGCGCGCCTACAACACGGCAATCAGCGTCGCGGCCAATCTGGAGAAGTGGTCGCAGGCGTTCGCCTGGCTCAGCGAAGGCCTTGCCTACCTGCCCGAGGCACCCGCCGAATCGGCCGGACTGCTGAGCGGCGCCAGCTACCTGCACACGCTGGTGGGAGAAACGGGCAAGGCGCGCGAACTGGCCATGCGCGCGCTCGAGTTCGTGCAGCCGCTCAACGATCCCAGGGCCCTGTGCCTGGCATTGAGCGATGTGGCGCTCGCCGAGGACCATGCGGGCAACTTCGCCGAGGCGGAAGCCTGGCGCCGCCGCCAGATCGAAGCCTGCACGCGCGCGGGCGACCCCGTGTTCATCGCCAACGGCAAGTATGGCGTGGGCAAGATGGCCGCCCGGCAGGGACGTCACCCCGAGGCGCTGAGCTGGGCCCGGCAGGCACTTTCGGAGTTCGAGGAGGCCGGCTTCTCCGCGGGCGTGTGGAGCGCGCGACTGCTGCTGGCCGAGTGCCTGATCGAACTCGACCGGGACCTGGACCGGACCGATGCCATGCTCGACGGGACCGTGTCCTACTACCGTGGGCAGCAGGCGCATCTGGCCATCGCGGAAACCGAACGCCTGCGCGCGCGGCTGGCGGAGAAGCGCGGCGACCTGGCCGCGGCCCTGGCGCACTTCCGGGCAGGCGCCGAGGCCGCGGCCATCGCCGAACGCCATG
>JAEXLY010000136.1 GCA_023444765.1 Pseudomonadota bacterium
CTCCGGCCACGATCCACAACAATCCGCCGGCCACCTTCATGGGCGCGCCCGCGCCCACGGCAGCGGCGCCCCGTCCGGTCGCGGTGGCTTCGACTGCGCCGGCCCAGTCCACGCGCAGGCTGCAGCAGGGCCAGGTGTACTCGTACATCAAGGACGGCGTGCGCCATTACACCAGCCAACGCCCGCGTGGCTCCGACGCCACCGCCGTGCGCACGATCAGCTACAGCTTCTTCGAGACCTGTTATGCCTGCGCGCCGCTGCCCGGAGTCAACTTCGGCAACGTGCGTCTGAACACGTCGGCCTACGCCGCCGAGGTGAAGGCCGCGGCGGCGGAGTTCGGTGTGGAAGAGGCGATCGTCCGCGCGATCATGCATGCCGAGTCGGCGTTCAACCCCAATGCGCTCTCGCGCGCCGGGGCCCAGGGGCTGATGCAGCTGATGCCGGCCACCGCGCGCCGTTTCGGCGTCGCCAACGCCTTCGATCCGGCGCAGAACATCCGTGGCGGCGTCGAGTACCTGGCCTGGCTGCTCAAGCGCTTCAACGGCGACCTCACCCTGGCGGCCGCCGGCTACAACGCCGGGGAGGGCGCGGTCGACCGCCACAAGGGCGTGCCGCCCTACAGCGAAACCCAGCGCTACGTGGTGCGGGTGGCGCAACTGGCCGAGCGCTACCGCGGTCACGTGGCCGCGAACTGAGCTGCGTCCCCGGGGGCACCCGGGGTGGACGATGCGCGTCCGGCACATGGACATGCAGCCCTGCCGGGCCGGTCCATGCGGCCGCCTTCCTCGCGGCGCGACGCTGCGCGCAACCGGTCGGTTCTGGTCAACCGGCCGCGCGCCGCGGGGGTGCTGCGCCATGCGGCGCAACAGCCTGATCGGCAAGGAGATCCAGGCCTTCCGCAAGGGTGGGCGTTGTCGCAGCATTCAGCGTTCCGCTACACTTCGGCGTTCTTTGCGCGTCCGCCTCCGGGGAGGGGGCGCTCGCGGCAGCCACCTCAAAATCAGCTACCTAAGAAGTTTCGCGGAGAGCCGGATGGCCAACGAAGCGGTATTCGACCCCGAAGACGGGGCACCCGACCATCAGGGCCGGCGCAGGTTCCTGACCGCCACCACGGCGGCCGTGGGCGCGGTGGGGGCAGGCTTCGCGGCCGTGCCGTTCATCAAGTCCTGGAATCCCAGCGCGCGGGCCCAGCTCGCCGGCGCGCCGGTCACCGTGGACATCAGCGCCCTGCAGGACGGCCAGCGCCTGATCGTGGAATGGCGCGGCCAGCCGATCTGGATCGTCAAGCGCTCCAGCGCGATCCTGGCGGCACTGCCGACCCTGGACGGCCAGCTGCGCGATCCGAACTCGGAGAACGCCGACCAGCAACCGGCCTACATCCAGCAGGAAAGCCCGCAACTGCGGTCGTTCAAGCCGGAGATCTCGGTGCTGGTGGGCCTGTGCACGCACCTGGGCTGCTCGCCGGAGATGGTCGCCGAGATCCGCCCGGCACCGTTCGATCCGGAGTGGAAGGGCGGCTACTTCTGCCCCTGCCACAAGTCCAAGTTCGACATGGCCGGCCGCGTCTACCAGGGCGTGCCGGCGCCGACCAACCTCGTGGTGCCGCCGCACCATTTCGCCGACGACAGCACCGTCGTCGTCGGCGTCGATCCGGGAGCGGCATGAGATGGCCAACATGATCCAACGCACCGCCAACGGCGTGTGGGACTGGTTCACCCTGCGTGCGCCGGGCTTCATGCCCTTCTACCGCAAGCACATGTCGGAGTACTACGCTCCGAAGAACTTCAACATCTGGTACATCTTCGGCGTCCTGTCGATCGTGGTGCTGGTCAACCAGATCCTGACCGGCATCTTCCTGACGATGCACTTCAAGCCGAGCGCGGCGGAAGCCTTCGCCTCGGTCGAATACATCATGCGCGACGTGGAGTGGGGCTGGCTGATCCGCTACATGCACAGCACCGGCGCCTCGCTGTTCTTCATCGTGGTGTACATCCACATGTTCCGGGGCCTGATGTACGGCTCCTACCAGAAGCCGCGCGAACTGGTGTGGATCCTCGGCATGCTGATCTACCTGGTGCTGATGGCCGAAGCCTTCCTCGGCTACGTCCTGCCCTGGGGCCAGATGTCGTTCTGGGGCGCCAAGGTGATCATCTCGCTGTTCGGCGCCATCCCCGTGGTCGGCAACGGCCTGACCGAGTGGATCATGGGCGACTACCTGCCCTCCGACGCCACGCTCAACCGCTTCTTCGCCCTGCACGTGATCGCCCTGCCGCTGGTGCTGCTGCTGCTGGTGGTGCTGCACCTGGGCGCGCTGCACGAGGTCGGTTCGAACAACCCGGACGGCGTGGAGATCAAGAAGGGTCCGAAGGGCAACCGCTGGTCCAAGACCGCGCCTGCCGACGGCATCCCGTTCCATCCCTACTACACGGTCAAGGACACGTTCTACGTGTTCTTCTTCCTGATCGTGGCCGCCTTCATCATCTTCTTCGCGCCGGCATTCGGCGGCTGGTTCCTCGAGCACGACAACTTCACCGAGGCCAACCGCCTGGTGACGCCCGAGCACATCAAGCCGGTCTGGTACTACACGCCCTACTACGCGATGCTGCGCGTGGTGCCCGACAAGCTGGGCGGCGTGCTGGTGATGTTCGGCGCGATCGCGATCCTGTTCGCGGTGCCGTGGCTCGACCGCGCCAAGGTCAAGTCCTACCGCTACCGCGGCCTGATGTCGAAGGTGCTGCTGGGCCTGTTCGCGGTCAGCTTCATCTGGCTCGGCAAGATCGGCGCCGGCCCGGGCACCGATCCGGTGGAGACCATCGTCGGTCGCTTCCTGACCGCGTTCTACTTCCTGTTCTTCCTGACCATGCCGCTGTGGACGGCGATCGACAAGACCAAGCCGGTGCCGGAACGGGTGACGACGCATGACTAAGACCATCCTTTCCCGCATCGCGGTTCTCGCCAGTGGGATGCTGCTCTCGTTCGCGGCGCTGGCCGCGGGCGGCGGCCCGGTGCAGCACGCCGGCACCGACCTGTCGGACCGCGCCTCGCTGCAGCGCGGCGCACAGCTGTTCATGAACTACTGCGCGGGCTGCCACTCGCTCAAGTACCTGCGCTACTCGCGCATGGCCGACGACCTGGGCCTGACCGAGGACGAGGTGATGTCCAACCTCAACCTCACCGGCGCCAAGTTCGGCGAGCACATCGTCTCCTCGATGCCCGCCGAGCAGGCGAGCCGCTGGTTCGGCCAGGTGCCGCCCGACCTGAGCCTGATCACCCGCGTGCGCGGCAGCGACTGGGTTTTCACCTACATGAAGTCGTTCTACCTGGACGAGACGCGTCCGCTGGGCTGGAACAACACCCTGTTCCCGAATGCCTCGATGCCCAATCCGTTCTGGAAGCAGCAGGGCCTGCAGCACGCGGTCTATGCCGAACAGGCCGAGGGCGGCGGCGATCCGGAGGTCGAGCGCCTGGAGGTTTCCTCGCCGGGCACCCAGAGCGCGACGGAGTTCGACCAGACCATCCGCGATCTCACCGCCTTCCTCGAGTACGCCGGCGAGCCGGCCGCGCTCAAGCGCCAGGGGATCGGCGTGTGGGTGATCCTGTTCCTGTCGTTCCTCACGCTGCTGGCCTGGCTGATGAAGAACGAGTACTGGAGGGACGTGCACTAGAACCGGCGGTGCGGCGCGGGCGGCGTGGTCCGGGAGTGGCGGATCGCGCCGGCCTGGCATCGTCCGGGGCGAAGACCGGGTGACCGCCTGCGAGGGGCAGACGGCGCCGTGCGGCCGGCGGATTCCGGCCGCGGGAGAAGCCGTTGATGGCAGCGAGTCCACGTATGCGCAATGCAATGACCCTGTTTTCGTCCGTCGACGATGTGCTGTGCCATCGGGTACGGCTGGTCCTGGCCGCCAAGGGCGTCACCTACGACCTGATCCCGGTCGATCCGCAGAACCCGCCGCCCGACCTGATCGACCTCAATCCGTACCATTCGGTGCCGACGCTGGTCGAGCGCGACCAGGTGCTGTACGCGGCCAGCGTGGTCTGCGAGTACCTCGACGAACGCTACCCGCACCCGCCGCTGATGCCGGTCGACCCGCTCTCGCGCGCGCGCCTGCGTCTGGCGATGCTGCGCATCGAGCACGACTGGGTGCCGCAGGTGCAGGCGATCCAGTTCGGCGGCCGCCAGCAGGCCGAGGCCGGCCGCAGGCGCCTGAAGGAGCTGCTGACCGCCTCGATTCCGCTGTTCAAGGCCAGCAAGTTCTTCCTCAATCCCGAGATGAGTCTGGCCGACTGCGCCATCGCGCCCATCATCTGGCGGCTCGCCGCGCTCGAGGTACCGCTGCCCAAGGATGGCAAGGTGATCGAGGAATACGGCAACCGCATCTTCCGCAATCCCGGCTTCGCCCGCAGCCTCACGCCGCAGGAACGGCACCTGCGCGAGCTGCCCGAGTGACGGGCGCGGCGCCGCCGGATGCGTCCACCGGCGCCGGCAGGTCCTGAGCCCGATCCCAGCGAATGTCCGATTCCCCCCCCAGCATGACCAGCCATCGCCCGTACCTGTTGCGGGCGCTGTACGAGTGGATCGCCGATAACGGCATGACGCCGCACATCCTGGTCGATGCGCAGCTTCCGGGCGTGCGCGTGCCGCCGCATACGGTCAAGGAAGGGCGCGTGGTGCTCAACATCGCCGACCGCGCCGTGGCCAGGCTCGAGCTCGACAACGAGGCGGTACGCTTCACCGCGCGCTTCGGCGGCGTCAGCCATCCGGTGGTCGTTCCGGTGAGCGCGGTGCTCGCGATCTATGCGCGCGAAACCGGGCAGGGCATGGCCCTGCCCGAGGACCCGGGCGCAACGGCACCACCGCCGGACGACGAACCCACGCCGCCGGACGACACGCCGGGAGAGGATGCGCCGAAGCGTGGCGCCCACCTGCGGGTCATCAAGTAACCGTCGCCATGGCGCCGCCCTGGCCGGCGGGCGGCGGGTCAATGGAGCGTCAGCACCTGGGTCGCGCGCGCCGGGCCGCTGAATCCGACCAGCTCGTCGCCGTGCAGCACCAGGCGGCCCACGTGCCGTTGCACGCCGTCCTCGGAGTACTCGAAGCGGAAGCTGCGTTCCAGCCCGAGCCGCCCGTTCGCATGCCGGCGCAGCCGCAGGCCACTGGCGTGCACGCTCTGGTCGAGCCAGATCACCCCGGCCGCCTGGCAGGCGCTGCGGCCCACGCTCGCGGCGCGTTCGGCGGCCGCACGGGAGGCGTTCCACCAGGCGTAGCCGGCGGCGCCGGCGATCATCAGCGCGATCAGGGCGGGGAAGTCGGGCATGGCGGCAATGTGGCGTCACGCACCGGCGAATGCAATCGCCGGCGCCGGGACGGCGGGTTGCGACAGGGGCTGCTGGCGCAGGGCGGGCGTCCCGGCTCAGCCGGGTGGGGGGCCGAGCTTGAGCGACAGGTCGATCGCGCGCAGGTGCTTGGTCAGCGCGCCGATCGAGATGCAGTCCACGCCGTCAAGGGCGATAGCGAGGACGCCGTCCATGTCGACGCCGCCCGACACCTCGAGGGGAATCCGTCCGTCGTATGGGGGCGCATGCGCGATGCGTACCGCCTCGCGGCGGTCGGCGGCGTCGAAATCGTCGATCAGGATGCGGTCGCAGCCAGCGTCCAGCGCCTCGCGCAGTTGCCCGAGCGTCTCCACCTCCACGATCAGCGGCAGCTCCGGCCGCGCGGTCCGCGCGGCGCCGATCGCCGCGGCCACCGAGCCGAACGCCCGCACGTGGTTCTCCTTCAGCATCACCGCGTCGTACAGACCCATGCGATGGTTCTGTCCGCCGCCGGCGCGCACCGCGTACTTCTGGGCCAGGCGCAGACCAGGCAGCGTCTTGCGGGTGTCGAGGATGCGGGTCGAGGTGCCGGCCACCGCCGCGACGTAGGCGGCGGTTGCGGTCGCGGTCCCGCTCAGCGTCTGCAGGAAGTTGAGCGAAGCCCGCTCGGCGCTGACCAGCGCGCGGGCCCGGCCCTGCAGCGTGGCGAGTACGGTGCCGGCGCCGACGCGGTCGCCTTCGGACACGCGCCAGTCGATCCGCACCTGCGGGTCGAGCGCGCGGTGGCAGGCATCGAACCAGGGCCGTCCACAGACGACGGCCTCCTCCTTGCACAGCAGGTAGGCCTGGTCCGGTGCGTCGGGCAGCAGCGCGGCGGTGACGTCTCCGCCACCCAGGTCCTCGGCCAGGGCGCGGGCGACGTCGGACGCGACCAGTTCGGGGTCGGGCAGGTGCAGGAGCGATGGCGCGATGTCGGGCATGGCGGACCCTGGGATGGATGCCGGGCATGGCCGGCGCGGCTGGCGCGCGCCGCGGTCGCGCCGCGCAAGGCGGGATGGGCATGCGGCGGGCCAGGCCCGCCACAGGCGCCGGTCAGCCCTTGGGGAAATCGGCGACCTGCCCGGTGGGGATCGCTTCCTCGGACAACAACACCGGGATCCCGTCGTCGACGCGGTACACCAGCTTGCGGTCGTGCGTCACCAGCGCTTCGCGCAACGGCGCTGACTGCGCCGACCCGTCGACCCGGTGCAGGGCGCCCGCGGCCGTCGCGGCATTGAGCGCGGCCAGGCCCGCCGGGTCGAGCAGGGCCAGCGGTTGCCGGGTCGCGGGGCAGACGAGGAGGTCGAGCAGCTTGCGGTCCATGGCGGGAAGGCGATCGGATGAGCCGCTAGAATACGTCTTTAGGTCCGGGGACACCGCATGTCCGCTTCTCCTGCAAGCCCGCTGGTCGGGGTCGTGATGGGTTCGCGTTCCGACTGGGAGACCATGCAGCACGCCGTACAGAAGCTCGAGGCGCTGTGCATCGCCCACGAGGTGCGCGTGGTCTCGGCGCACCGCACGCCCGACGTGCTGTTCGACTATGCCGCCACTGCGCAGGCGCGCGGGCTGCGCGCGATCATCGCCGGCGCGGGCGGCGCGGCGCACCTGCCGGGGATGCTGGCGGCCAAGACCGCGGTGCCGGTACTGGGCGTGCCGGTGCAGAGCCGTGCGCTGAACGGCCTCGATTCGCTGCTCTCGATCGTGCAGATGCCCGCGGGCATTCCGGTCGCGACTTTTGCCATCGGCCAGGCCGGCGCGGCCAACGCGGCCCTGTTCGCCGCCGCCATGCTGGCGCACGACCAGGCCGGCACCGCCGCCGCCCTGGCCGACTTCCGCCAGCGCCAGACCGACGAGGTCACCGGCGCGGACGATCCGCGGCGGTGAGTGGCGTGACGACGGTCGGCATCCTCGGCGGTGGCCAGCTCGCGCGCATGCTGGCGCTCGCGGGGACGCCGCTGGGCCTGCGCTTCCTGGTGCTGGATCCCGCCGCCGATGCCTGCGCAGGACAGTGCGCTCCGCTGCTGGTGGGCGACTTCCGCGACGAAGCCGTGCTGGCGGATTTCGCATCGCGCGTCGACGTGGCCACCTTCGATTTCGAGAACGTGCCGGCCGCCAGCGCCGAGTGGCTGGCGCGTCACGTGCCGGTGTATCCGGGGCCTGGGGCGCTGGCAGCCGCCCAGGACCGTCTGGTGGAGAAAACGCTGTTCCGTGCGCTCGGCATCCCGGTGCCCGACTTCGCGGCGGTCGACACGCGCGCCTCGCTCGACGCGGCGGTGGCGCAGGTCGGCGCCCCGGGCATCCTCAAGACGCGGCGCCTGGGCTACGACGGCAAGGGACAGTTCCGCATCCGCTCGCTGGACGATGTCGACGACGCCTGGCGGGCCCTCGGTGCACAGGCGCCCTCGGTCGGGCTGATCTACGAAGCTTTCGTCCCGTTCGAGCGCGAGCTGAGCGTGGTGGCCGTCCGCGGACGCGAGGGCGAGTTCCGGACCTGGCCGCTCACCCAGAACTGGCACGTCGATGGCGTGCTCTCGGCGAGCCTGGCGCCCGCGGCCTGCGAACCGGCCCTCGCCGCGCAGGCACATGCGCACGCCCGCGCACTCGCCGAGCACCTGGATTACGTCGGCGTGTTCGCGCTGGAACTGTTCTGTCGCGACGGCGTGCTGCTGGCCAACGAGATGGCGCCGCGCGTGCACAACTCCGGCCACTGGACGATCGAGGGCGCGGACACTTCGCAGTTCCAGAACCACCTGCGCGCCGTGCTCGGCCTCCCGCTGGGCGAGACCCGGGCGCTGGGCCAGGCCTGCATGCTCAACTGGATCGGGGCGATGCCGGAGGCGGGCGCGATCCTGCGCCAGCCTGGCGGACATTGGCACGACTATGGCAAGCAGCCACGCGAAGGCCGCAAGGTGGGCCACGCCACGCTGCGCGCGGATGGTCCCGGCGAACTGGCGCGGACCCTGCGCGCAGCGGGCGCCGCGCTTGCGCGGGAATCGCAGGTGGCACCAGTGCTGCGCGCCCTGGAGCACGCGGACGCCTGACCCGGCGTGGCAGCCCTTTCTGCCGCATCGGACCCAAGGTCAAGCCGGATCGGGCTGTCACGGCCCCGGCATGGCGCGCGGGCGGATCCTGCCGCGCAGGCCGGTGCGCGGCGCGGGTGCGTCAAGGCATCCGCCTTGCCACCACCTTCCAGTCCACCAGGGCCCAGAACGCCGCCAGATGGCGCTGCATGGCATCGGGCCGGTCATCGGGCAGCGCATGGGGCCACAGGCTGCAGGCGAGCAGGGGCGTGTCGTGGCCGGTCAGCGGCGTGGTGGAGCCGGGCGTCGCGATGACCGCCAGTCGCCGGTCCGGGCGCTGTACCAGCCACAACCAGCCCGGGCCTGAGAGTCGCAGCGAGGCTTCGGCAAAACGCGCGCACATCCGTTTCATGTCGCCGAACGCCCGGGTGATCGCATCGGCCAGCGGCGCGCCCGGCTCGCCGTTCGCTCCATCGGCGGGGCGCAGCGCTGCCCAGTAGAACTCGTCCGCCCATGCCTGGGCCGCGTGCGATGCCAGCGCGCCGCGGGCCTGGCGGGCGAGATCGGCCAGGGCTGGCGCGTCCTCCGCGTCGCCGCCCAGCAGCGCGTTGAGTGCGTCGACGCCGGCCTGCTGCGCCGCGCGATGGCGCACCACGGCCTCGGCCGGCAGGTGCGGCGCGAACGCGCCCGGTTCGGTGGGCAGCGGGGACAACTGGATCGGCATGACGGGTCGGGACCGGGCGCGGCGGGGGGACGCGCGGCATACAATACGCAAAACCGGATTTCCCGGCGGCGCGCGTCCCTCGTGCGTCGTCGCACTGGAGTTGCGTGATGACGCCGCTGGACCGCATCAAGGCCGAGGTCGAAAACCATCCCGTCGTGCTGTTCATGAAAGGCACGCCGCAGTTCCCGATGTGCGGCTTCTCCAGTCGCGCGATCGAGGTGCTCAAGGCCGCCGGCGCCACCGGCATCCATACGGTGAACGTGCTGGCCGATCCCGAGATCCGCGCCAACCTGCCGCGGTTCTCCAACTGGCCGACGTTCCCGCAGCTGTTCATCCATGGCGAGCTGATCGGCGGTTGCGACATCACCCTCGAGCTGCACGAGAGCGGCGAACTGGCGCGGATGATCGCGGAAGTCCAGAAGGCGTGAGCGCAGCCACGACGATGCCGGACCGCAGGCTCGAAGGCCGGACGGTCCTGGTCACGGGCGCCCATGGGGGGCTCGGCCGCGCCGTGGCGCTGGCCTGCGCACAGGCGGGCGCCACGCCCGTCCTGCTCGGGCGCAAGTCGCGCAGGCTCGAACAGGTGGCCGATACCATCGAGAAGGCGGGCGGGCAGGCGCTGCTCTATCCGCTGGACCTGGAAGGCGCGGCGCCCGACGACTACGCCGAGCTCGCCGCGCGCCTGCGCGAGCATTCCGGTCGGCTCGACGGCCTGGTCCACTGCGCCGCCGACTTCGCGGGGCTGACCCCGCTCGAACATACCGACCCTGCGGTCTTCGCCCGTGCACTGCATGTGGACCTGACCGCGCGCTGGTGGCTCAGCCAGGCCTGCCTGCCGCTGCTGCGCGCGTCCGACGCGGGAACCCTGGTCTTCGTGATCGATCCCGCCCCCTGCGCCGCGCCCGCGTACTGGGGCGGTTACGGCATCGCCCAGCACGGCCTCGAGGCCCTGGTGGCGATGCTGGAGGCGGAGACCGGCTCCGCGCCGTTGCGCGTTCGCGCGCTGCGGCCGGGTCCGATGCGCACGCCGCTGCGCGCCCGCGCCTATGCGGCCGAGGGCGATCGCCTGGCGCGGGATCCGGCGCGCTTCGCCGCCGAGTGCGTCGAACTGCTCGCCGCTCCATGACCATCCTCCAGGCCGCGCTGCTGCTGTTCCTGATCCTGGATCCACTGGGCAACATCCCGGTGTTCCTGAGCATGCTGCGAAGGCTCGAGCCGCGCCGCCAGCGCATCGTCCTGGCGCGGGAGCTGCTTATCGCACTGGCCGTGCTGATGCTGTTCCTGTGGGCCGGCAAGTACGCACTGGAGGTCATGCACCTGCGCCAGGAGTCGGTGGCGATCGCGGGGGGCATCGTCCTGTTCCTGATCGGCCTGCGCATGATCTTCCCGCCGCCCGAGGGGCTGATGGGCGAGATCCCCGGCGGCGAGCCGTTCATCGTGCCGATGGCGATCCCGCTGGTCGCGGGCCCTTCGGGGATGGCGGCGGTGATGCTGATGGGCAGCAAGGAGCCCGACCGGTTGCTCGAATGGAGCCTGGCGCTGCTGCTGGCGTGGGCGGCGACGGCGGCCATCCTGTTTTCCGCCACGTGGCTCTACCGCCTGCTCGGCGCGCGCGCGCTGACCGCGATCGAAAGGCTCATGGGCATGCTGCTGGTCGCCATCTCCGTGCAGATGCTGCTCGACGGGCTGGCCGGCTATCTGGGCCTGTCGTTCCCGAGGTGATGTTGCGTAGCAACAACAAGCACTTGGAGCGCCTATCTGGAGTCGGCATTAATTCCAGTCCGGTCAAGCACTTCCGCAACTTTGACAGCTGTCTTTTTGCTGTCATCTGCAACCGTTAATGTGTTAATCTGAAGTTAACCGTACGCCACCGAACTTCCGCCGGCTCCCCGCGGCGCGCGTCCGGTTTGTCCCCTCACCACGACCACCCGCACCGAGGCTTCCCCATGACCCACCGCAACCGCGTCCGACTGTCGAAACTGTCGATCGGTCTGATCGCTGCGCTCGCCGCAGCCCCCGTATTCGCGCAGAGCACCTCCGCCGGCGTCGGCGGCCTGGTGACCGACAGCAGCGGCCAGCCGGTCGCGGGCGCGGAAGTCGTCATCACCCACGTCGAGTCGGGCACGGTCAGCCGCGCCACCACCGATGCGAGCGGCCGCTACAACGCGCGCGGCCTGCGCGTGGGCGGTCCGTACGAGATCACGATCACCAAGTCGGGCGAGGGCACCAGGACGGAGGACAACGTGTTCCTCGCGCTGAACCAGGTCAACACGGTCAACACGACGCTTGCGGGCGACGTGACCACCCTTGGCACGGTCACGGCGGTCGGCGTGGCCGGCGGCCTCGACATCTTCGGCGCCAATCGCATGGGCACGGCGACCAACGTCGACCGCTCTTCCATCGAGGCCCTGCCGTCGGCAGGCCGCGACATCCAGGACTACATCCGCCTGGATCCGCGCATCTCGCAGACCAGCAAAGGCCGTGGCGAAATTTCCGCCGGTGGCCAGAACTCGCGGTTCAACGCGATCCGCGTCGATGGCGTGGCCTCCTCGGACACCTTCGGTTTGGAGTCGAACAATTCGCCGACCATGCGCCAGCCGGTCTCGATCGACGCGATCCAGGAAATCAACATCGCGCTCGCCGACTACGACACCACCATCGCCGCTGCCACTGGCGCGGTAATCAATGCCGTGACGCGCTCGGGCACCAACAACTTCTCCGGCAGCGCCTACTACACCTTCCGCGACCAGGACTGGGTGCGCGACGACGACGGGGAGACCTACGGTTCCCGCCCGGGCCCGTTCACCGGATTCATCGACGAGGAAACCTACGGCGCGACGTTCGGCGGCCCGATCATAAAGGATCGCCTGTTTTTCTTCGCCAACTACGAGAAGTTCACCCGTTCCGCGCCCGGCGCGACGGTCAGCTCGGCCGCATCGGCCATCAGCACCGCTGCCATGGACGAGGTCATCGACATCGCGCGCAGCCGCTGGGGCTTCGATGTCGGCACCTACGATGCGCCCGACAACCTCAAGTCCAATCTCGAGGAGTACGCGGTCAAGCTCGACTGGAACATCAACGACAACCACCGTGCCTCGCTGCGCTACAGCAACGTTGAGCAGTCCGACGTGTTCCTGTACGGCTTCGGCAGCTCTTCGCGCTCGCTCAGCACCAACTGGAGCGTGACCGACAAGAGCATCGAGACGGTGACCGCGCAGCTGTTCAGTGACTGGACCGACAGTCTGTCCACCGAGTTCAAGGTGTCCCAGCGCGACTACTCTTCGGTGCGCAATCCGTTCTCGCGCCTGCCGGGCATCGGTATCGCCTTCGGCGCGCCCAATGCCGCGACCGGTGCGCCGTCCTCGCCGTACCTGAACTTCGGCACCGACACCTTCAGCCACTACAACACGCTGGAAACCGACACCCTCAACGTGTTCGGTGCGGCGACCTGGTACGCCGGCGACCATGAGATCAAGTTCGGATTCGACTACGAGGACAACGAGATCTACAACCTGTTCGGCCAGTCGCAGTTCGGCAGCTACACGTTCGCCTGCGTGCGGGCTGCGGACTGCAACAATTCCTTCGAGGCCGGCCGCTACTGGCAGTACAACCGGTTCGCGCCGCAGCCCGGCGCGCCGCTGGACAGCATCGCTGCTGCGTACGCACAGGACAACCTCGGTCTGTTCGTACAGGACCGCTGGGCGGTCAACTACAACCTGACGCTGATGTTGGGGCTGCGCGTGGACACCATCGGTCTCGACAGCACGCCCCCGCGCAATGAACTGGTCCAGCGCGTCTACGGTTACGACAACACCTATACGCCAGACGGGGAGAAGCTGTGGCAGCCGCGGTTCGGCTTCAACTACACCTTCGACAGCGACCGCCAGACCCAGCTGCGCGGCGGCCTGGGCCTGTTCCAGGGCGCAGCCGCCAATGTCTGGATCGGCAACTCGTTCGCCAATGCGGGCGTCAACCTCGTCGAGTACGCGGTCAACTTCAGCCAGGCCCGCGATCGCAACATGATGGAACAGCTGTTGGCGGCCAATCCGTTCTCCGCAGACCCGGACAACCAGCCCGTGCGTGACGCGGGTTACAACCAGACCGTCAACCTGATGGAGCCCGGGTTCCAGCAGCCGTCCGTGTGGAAGGCCAATCTGGCGTTCGACCATGAGCTCCCGTGGTACGGCATCGTGGCGTCCGCCGAACTGCTGTTCACCCGCGTCAACGACGCGTTGCACTACGAGCGCCTTGATCTGGGCGCGCCCACCGCTACCAGCGTCCAAGATGGCCGCCTGATGTACTGGAGCAACCTGTCGGCGGGCAGCGGCGTTCGTGCCAACCAGAACGCCGAGATCGCGGCGTTGCGTGCGGCGGGACAGATTCCGGCCGGCTACGAAAGCGTGCAGGGCTGGGGCAACGACGGCGTGATCCTGCTGCGCAACACCGACAAGGGTGGTTCCGAGCAGCTCACGGTCAGCCTGACCAAGCCGCTGGTCGAGAACTGGTCGTGGATGCTGGGCTATACCTACACCAACTCGACCGAGGTCAGCCCGCTGACCAGCTCGCGCGCCATTTCCAATTGGAACGGGCGCATGATCCTGCAGTCGAACGAAGAAGTGGATTCGCGGTCCAACTACGAGATCCGCGACCGGTTCAGCGGTGCGCTGACCTGGCAGAAGGCATTCTTCGGCGACTACAACACCACCGCGTCGGTGTTCTACGAAGGTCGCAGCGGCAAGCCCTACAGCTGGGGCTTCTCCAACGACGCCAACGGCGACGGGTACATCAACGACCTGTTCTACGTGCCCGAAGGCCGCGGCGATGTGATCTTCACCGGCGGTGCCGCGATGGAGCAGGCCTTCTTCGACTGGCTGCAGGACAACCCCGAGCTGGCCCGCTACGCCGGTACCTCGGTTCCGCGCAACAGTGCGACCTCGAAGTGGGTGAATACGTTCGACGTGCGCTTCAGCCAGGAGCTGCCGGGCTTCTTCGATGGGCACAAGTCCGAAATCTGGCTGGACATCATCAACATCGGCAACCTGATCAACAAGGACTGGGGGCAGGTGTATGAGGTCGGTTTCCCCCTGCGCAGGAACGTGGCGCAGTTCCGCGGCATCGACGCGGCGACCGGGCGCTACATCTACAACTTCGTGAACGCGCCTGGCACGTCGGCCAACACCGTGGGCGGCATCGACCTGTACGACAACCAGGACCAGACCAAGGGCGTGTCCCGCTGGCAGGTCCAGGTGGGCTTCCGCTACAAGTTCTGATCGGGCGCGCTACGCACGCAGCAAGGAAACGGCCGGGATATCCCGGCCGTTTCCGTTTGCGGGGGCGGCTGCGCTACAGTCGCCTCCCAGACGAGAGAGCAAGAATGGACCAACCCAAGATGGAAGCCGCCGCGACCTCCCTGCCCGTGGTGAGCGCCCGCATCTACCCGCGCGGCGCGCTCGACATCCTCTCGCGCGACGAAGTCGCGCGGCTCAAGGATGCGTCCAGCGGCGGCATGCACGACCTGCTGCGCCGCTGCGCGCTGGCGGTGCTGACCAGCGGCAGCGCCTCGGACGACCCGCGCGCCGCGCAGGAGCTCTATCCAAGCTTCGACATCCAGGTGCTGCAGCAGGACCGCGGCGTGCGCATCGAACTGATCAACGCCCCGGCGATGGCCTTCGTCGACGGCCAGATCATCCGCGGCGTGGCCGAACTGCTGTTCGCGGTGGTGCGCGACCTGGCCTGGACGGCGATCGAGCTTGGGCCGGACATGGAGGCCGAGCTGGAAACGTCCCCCGGGCTGACCAACGCCGTGTTCGGCCTGCTGCGCAACGCGCGCATCCTGCAGCCTGCCGACCCGAACCTGGTGGTGTGCTGGGGCGGCCACTCGATCGGGCGCGAGGAGTACCAGTACACCAAGAACGTCGGCTACGAACTGGGCCTGCGCGGCCTGGACATCTGCACCGGCTGCGGCCCGGGCGCGATGAAGGGGCCGATGAAGGGCGCCACCATCGCCCATGCCAAGCAGCGTCGCCGCCGCACCCGCTACATCGGTATCACGGAGCCGGGCATCATCGCGGCCGAATCGCCCAACCCGATCGTCAACCACCTGGTGATCATGCCGGACATCGAGAAGCGCCTGGAGGCCTTCGTCCGGCTCGGCCACGGCATCATCGTGTTCCCCGGCGGCGTCGGCACGGCCGAGGAAATCCTGTATCTGCTCGGCATCCTGCTGCGCCAGGAGAATGCCGGGCTGCCGTTCCCCTTCATCCTCACCGGACCGGTCGCCGCGGCGCCCTACTTCGAGCAGATCGACCACTTCATCCGCCTCACGCTGGGGGATGCGGCGGCCGACCGCTACGAGATCATCATTTCCGACCCGGAGAGGGTGGCCCGTCGCATGGGTGCCGGCATTCGCGACGTGCGCGAGTACCGCATCGCCCACAAGGACTCGTTCTACTTCAACTGGGGCCTGGACGTGCCGCTGGACTGCCAGCAGCCCTTCGTGCCCACGCACGAGGCGATGGCCGCGCTGGACTTGCGCCACGGCCGCCGGCCCCAGGACCTGGCGGCCGACCTGCGCCGTGCCTTCTCGGGTATCGTCGCCGGCAACGTCAAGGAAGACGGCATGCGCCGGGTGGAACAGTACGGTCCGTTCCAGATCCGCGGCGACCAGGACATCATGCAGGCGCTGGACGCCCTGTTGCGCGCCTTCGTGCAGCAGCGGCGGATGAAGATCTCCGGCGAGTACCGGCCGTGCTACCAGGTGATTGCCTGACCGGGGAGCTGTCGCCTGCGCGGTGGCTCTCCCCGCTGCGGGCTGAACTCACGGGCTTCGCCTCGCGATACCGCCGTACGGGCGCGGCCAGGCATGGCCGCGGCGCCACAGGTGCAAGGTGCGAAGCGTGGCTCAGGCCTGCCGCGGCAGGGTCAGCGTGGCGATGTACTCGCCATCGCCCTGGCGCACTTCGACGCCGCCCTCGCCTGCGGTGAACACCTGGATGCGCGACCGGACCGCGCTCAGCCCGATGCCGTGTCCGGAGGACGCCGGCGCCGGATCCGGCGTCGAGTTGCGCACGTCGATCGCGATCGACGCCGGGCCGCTGCGCAGCGAAACCGCGACATCGCCACCGCTGCGGCTGGGCTCGATCCCGTGCTTGATCGCGTTCTCCACCAGCGGCTGGATGGACAGAGGCGGGATCATCACACCCGCCAGCGCCTCCGCTGGCAGCGCCACGTCCCACAGCACCCGCAGCCTGTCCCCGAAGCGCAGCTGTTCGATCTCCAGATAGCGCTGCGTCAATGCCAGTTCCTCGGCGAGCGGTACCTGCTCGCGTCCCGAGATCGCGGCGCGGAACAGGTCGGACAGGTCCAGCAGCAGCCGTTCGGTCTCCTGGGGCCGCGCATGTACCAGCGCGATGCCCGTGTTGAGCGCATTGAAGAGGAAGTGCGGCCGGAGCCGGGCCTGCAGCGCATCCACCTCGGCCTGCTTGGCGCGGACGGCCAGCTGCCGGGCGCGCCAGTAGTTGCGGTATCCGACCAGGCCCACGAGCCCGACCACCAGGGCGATGGCCAGCATCCGGGCCACGAACAGGACAGGGGACTGTCCCGGCTCCCGCAGGCGGGCGAACTCGAACACCTGCAACGCGGCGGTCGCGACGGCAAGCGTCACGAGCAGCAGCAGCCCCAGCCCGACCGGGGCGGACGCCAGCGGTGACAGGCGCACGAGCGCGGGCCTGAGCGCATACAGCGCGCCGACGGTACCGATCGCCACCCACTGGACGGTGAGCGATGCCAGCCCGAAGCGGACGAGCAGCCCTTCGTCGATGCCGGGCGCCAGGCTGAGCACCAGCGCCAGCGCCTCCCCCGCCAGCAGCACCGCGATCAAGGCCGGCGGCTGGAACAGGGCGTGGAGCGGATGGTTGCGGGGGTCGATCCCCATCCTGCGCGCTCCTGGCTCCCCGTTCGGCATCCGGTGATGATAGGGCCATGCCGCCGGGGCCGGGGAACCGGCCGCCCATCGGCCGCCGGTGGTCAAACCGCGGGCCGGCACCTAGCCTTGCCGGGCATGAGGGGAGAAGCGATGCCCAGTACTTTCGATAGCAGGCGTGCATCGCCTGCCCAGGGATTCACGCTTGTCGAGCTGATGGTGACCGTCGCCGTGGTGGGGATCCTCGCCACGGTAGCCGTTCCGAGCATGACGGGGTTCGTCAACACCAGCCGCCTGGCCGGCGCGAGCGAAGAACTGACCGCCAGCCTCCAGATGGCGAAGTCGGAAGCCGTCCGCAGGAACCGTCCGGTCACCGTCTGCGGTGGGCAGGACGGGTCCGATGACTGCACCGGATCCACCTCCTGGGACCAGATCATCGTCCGGCATGACGAGGGCGACGGTGACGATCCGGCCGTCATCCGCCGATTCGAGTTCCCCGGCGCCGTCGATGTGCAGAGCTCTGTGGACGAGATCGTTTTCCGGCCGTCGGGCACGGTCAATGCGCAGCAGACGCTGACGGCGTGCATTCCGACGGCGAACCCGCCGCTCAATGTGCGGGAGGTCACGCTGATGGTCGGCGGCGGCGTAGCGACGATCAAGAAGAGTGGAGGTGGGGCGTGCTGAGAACGAAGGAGTCGATGCGCCGCAGGCGCATCTCCAGGCCGGGCACGGCCGCTTCCATGCGCGGCATCGGCCTCATCGAGGTCATGGTGTCCGTGCTCATCCTGGCGGTGGGCCTGCTCGGGGTCGCGGCGATGCAGGCCGTCGCGCTGCGCGGCGGACAGAGTTCGCTCGAAAGCACCCAGGCGGTCATCCAGACCAACGCGATCCTCGAAGCGATGCGCGTCAACCGCGCGGAGGCGGTCGATTTCAACACGGGGGCGCTGCGCTGCGCCCCGGCGGCCGGCGGCGGCCATCCGATCGTCGATGCCTGGCTCGGCGACCTCAAGACCTCGATCGGAACGGATGACGACGAAACCACCTGCGGGAGCATCGTCGGCTGCCCCAATGCATGCGTGATCACCGTCCAGTGGGACGATTCGCGCGCGGGCGGTGCGGGTACGCGCCAGATCGTGACGGCGACCCAGCTATGAGCAGTGCTTCCATGGGAGTCATCCGCATGACCAGGACCAGGCGGGCCGGGGGTTTCAGCCTGATCGAACTCATGATCGCCATGGTGCTGGGCATCCTGGTGATGGGCGCGGCGTTCGCCGTGTTCATGTCCAACCAGAACACCTACCGCGCCAACGAGGGTCTCAACCGGATCCAGGAAAGCGCGCGCACCGCGGTCGAGCTGATGTCGCGCGACATCCGCGCCGCCGGCGGTTCGGCCTGCTCCAACCTGGCGACCATGGAAACCAGCGACGCCGAATCGCTCCTGCTCGACCGCACGCCCATCTTCGGTGATACGAATGAAGTGACGGTGGTCTCCGGCTCGGAGCTGGCCTATGCGACCGAAGCCTCGACGCCCAACACAGTCACGATCGCCGAGGGCGAACTGGGCGCGGCCTCCGATGCATTCAACGTGGGCGATGTGCTGGTGCTGTGCGATGCGCAGAAGACCTTCGTCGCCACGGCAACCGGGCTTGCGGGGCGGACGGTGACCTT
Source organism: Pseudomonadota bacterium (assembly GCA_023444765.1). Lineage (GTDB taxonomy): Bacteria > Pseudomonadota > Gammaproteobacteria > Xanthomonadales > Xanthomonadaceae > Luteimonas. The sequence goes on from JAEXLY010000136.1 coordinate 18,686, forward strand.
CGCGCCGTCGGCCACGTTCCACTATCCGGTGTCGGTCATGCTGGGCCGTTTCCGCAGCACGCGCTGGTTCGTGGGGCCCAATCCGCGAGGCACGGGGGGAAACTCGCTGTTCGTGTCCCGCGCCGCTGGTGCCCAGGACGAGGTGGCCGAAGGCGTCGAAAGCGTGGAGTTTTCCTATCTCGAGGGCGGTGCGTTCACCGCAGCCCCTGCCAACTGGAACAACGTGGGCGCCGTGCGCATGGTCCTGACGCTGCAGGCGCAGAACACCGTCGAAGGCGAAACGCTCGAGCGCACCGTCACCAGCGTGGTCAACCTCCGGACGCGGTCCCTATGAATACTCGTCATCCGATCATCCCGGTGGGCGTGGTCCGCGGCCAGCAGGGCATGTCGCTGGTCATCGTGCTGGTCCTGCTGCTGGTCATGTCCGTCCTGGGCATCGCCATCCTGCGCAGTTCCGCCATGCAGGAACGCATGAGCGCGAACATGCGCGACCGTTCGCTGGCGTTCCAGACCACCGAGGCGGCGCTGCGCGAGGCGCAGGACAACGTGCTGGGCATCGCGCCGGATCCGGGCGATCCGGACGTGACCTGGGACAACTGGACGCCGAGCAACCAGTCCTGCAACAACCGGGGGCTGTGTGCTGCCGGCTCCAATGCTTCCTGGCAGGCGGGGCCGACTCTCGGAGCCACGCCCTCGACGGCCTCCGAGTACTGGATGGAAGACCTCGGCGTCGTGCCGGGCGAATCCGACCCGGACAACAACTGCCTCGTCCATCTGCGGGACGCGAGCGCCACCCCCCCGGCGAACTGCCAGAGCCGCATGCTTCGCGTGACCGCGCGGAGTGCCGAGGAAGGCCGCGCCGAAGTCGTCCTGCAGGCCAACGTCGTCAACCGAGTGCCCGAGCTGTGAGCGCCGCCATGAGCAAGCACCGACACCTCCGCAGGGAACCGACCATGCAGCTGAAGGCCGCGTTCGCCTCATTGCTGGCCACCCTGGTGGCCTTGCCCGCCGCAGCCACCCTTCCGATTCCCGACGATCCGCTCACCACCGGCAGCCGGGTCGCGCCCAACATCCTGTTCATCCTGGATGACTCGGGCTCGATGGCGTTCGACTACATGCCGGACGGTCTTGCCAACGACTGGCGGCGCCAGTCGTACATGCACAACACCCTGCATTACAACCCCGCGACCACCTACCGGCCCTGGGTGCGCGCGGACGGAACCCGCATGACCGGCGGCACCAGCTACAGCGCCGCCTATGGCAGCTTCAATCGCGTGGGAGGCGGCACGATCGACCTGGGCAATCCTTCCAGCTGCCGGCGGTTCAACTACAACACCAACGCCACGACGGACGAACTGAGCAGCGGCGGTACCCAGGTGTGTGGCGGGACCCAGGTGTTCCATGTGCCGAAGTCGACACCCCTGACGGGCGCCGCGCTGAACAACGCAGCCAACTACTATCGGTACATCATCTTCGACGATGCGTCCGGCGGGGGCATCGCGCGGGCGGAATACGGCACCATTAGCTCCGCCACGCTTCGAATCGACGGGAACAACGTCGACACGGGCACGCTCAACAACAACACCGCCGTGAACAATCGTACCGACAGCGTCACGGCGGGGCGTTACCTGCAGTTCCAGATCGAGAACAACTCCGCCTCCTGTACCGGCTGGGGATGCACGCAGCCCACACTGGACTACACGGTGCTGAGCCCGGGCAATTCGGTGGTGTGCAACGGAACCGTGCCCCGCAGCAACACGCGCACCTGCGAGGTTCCGAATGCTGCCAGTGGCCAGTACACGGTTCGCGTGAGCCGCGGCAACAACAATACGACGTCCTACCGGTTGTCGGCGACGTCGTCCAACAGCTGTGGCCCGAATTCGGGCAGCAACGGCTGGGTCAACTGCACGACCGCGCTCCCCGGCACGAGAACGCTCGAGCAGGAGCTTTCCAACTACGCCACCTGGTTCTCCTACCACCGCAGCCGCATGAAGGCAGCCAAGGCCGGCGCGAGCGAAGCGTTCGCGACGCTCGACGGCAAGGTCCGCGTGGGCTTCCGCGCGATCTGGGGGCGTTCCGGTACCACGTTCAACATCCCCGTGAACGATGGTAACGACGGTCGGTTCATCGACAGCACCGGCGATGTGACGACGACCTCGCGATCCACGTGGTACAGCCATCTGCAGAGCGTGATCGGGTACAACGGCACCCCGTTGCATGACGCGCTGGACGGGGCGGGCGCGTATTTCAGCAACTCAAGCAGTTCGGGTCCCTATGGCCCGCAGGCGGGCAATGGCCAGTACTCCTGCCGGCAGAACTTCGCGATCCTCACGACGGACGGCTACTGGAACAATGTCGGCATCAACGTCGGCAACCAGGACAACACGGCCGGCGACACGATCACCGGTCCGCGTGGCAAGAGCTACCAGTACTCGCCGTCCGCGCCATACCAGGACAGCTACTCGAACACCCTGGCCGACGTGGCGATGAAGTACTGGAAGACGGACCTGCGTCCCGATCTGGCCAACAACGTGCCTTCGACGGAGAACGTCAATCCGGCGTTCTGGCAGCACATGGTGACCTTCGGCATCTCCATCGGCCTGGCGGGGCGCAAGGGCTGGTCGGCCGTGTCCGACGTGCCGTCCAACGCCACCTGGGCCGACCCGACCGACACCGAAGACGCCGACCGAATCGACGATCTGCTCCACGCGGCGGTCAACAGCCGCGGCGCCTTCGTGCCGGCGTCCAACCCTGCCGAGTTCACCGCGGGTCTGCGCCAGGCGCTGTCCACCATCCAGCAGCGGACGAGCACCTACTCCAACGTCGCCACGAACTCGGTCTCGCTCGACAGCGATACGATGACCTTCAGCGCCAGCTATGTCGCGGGCACCTGGACCGGTACCGTGAATGCGCGCAGGGTGACCCGTGCCGGTGTCTCCAGCGATGTCGCGTGGGTGTCCTCGATTCCGTCCTTGTCCAGCCGCAAGGTGTTCACCACCACCGGCACCGTCGGCACCGCATTCCCTACCACGGCACAGCAGACCGCACTTGCCCGCACCGGCGGCCCGGCCAACTACGAGGTCTCGGGCGAGGACAACGCGAGGTACATCAAGGGCGAGTCCCGGCTCGAGGACCGCAATGGCACCGGAAACCTGCGCAACCGGACATCCATCCTGGGCGACATCATCGGATCCTCGCCGGCGTACGTGAAGGACACCAACACCCTGTACGTGGGTGCCAACGACGGTATGCTGCATGCATTCGACGCGAGCAACGGGCGGGAGCTCTTCGCCTACGTCCCCGGGATCATCAACATCCATGATCTGGCGACGCTCAGTCGCGGCGACTACGCGCACAAGTGGTTCGTCGACGGCCCCGTGGCCGTAAGCAGCCGCCACCTGACGAACAACCGGAACGTCCTCGTGGGGACGCTCGGCAAAGGGGGCAAGGGCCTGTATGCACTCGACGTGACTGACCCCGCCGCGGCGACGGCGGCAGGGCTGTTCAAGTGGGAGCGGGCCGAAACGCCCGGCAACAACATGGGCCTGGTGATGGGACGTCCGATTCTGGCGAGCGCGGGCGGGACGCCGGCGGTCGTGATCGGCAACGGCATCAACAGCACCCGCGGCCGCGCGGTGCTGGTGGTGATCAATGCCGACACCGGTGCGGTCATCCGGGAGATCGATACCGGCGCCGGCTCCGTGGGCCAGCCCAACGGGCTGTCGGCCCCGGTCGGCGTGTATGGCGCCGACGGCAAGACGCTGCGCTATGCCTATGCGGGCGACATGCTCGGCAATGTCTGGAAGTTCGACCTCACCAGCACCACCGCCTCCGCCTGGTCGGCGACCAGGCTGTTCACCGCGCGCGACAGCAGCGGCAATGCGCAGCCGATCAGCGCGGGCCTGACGGTGGCGGTCGATCCGCGCACGCGCAAGCGCTGGGTGTTCTTCGGGACCGGCCGCTTCCTCACGGTCGAGGACGCGGATCCGAACAATGCCACCACCCAGAGCATGTACGGCTTCATCGAGGACGAGACCGCGCTCGATCGTTCCGCCCTGACGGCGCGCACGCTGACCGTGACTTCCGGTTCGTCGGACGGCTATGCGGTGCGTGCGTTCCAGGAGAAGGCACCGCTGCCGGACGATTCGATGGGCTGGTACATCGACCTGCCCGCCGAGGGCGAGCGGATCGTGCAGGACGCCCAGCGCGTTTCCAATGTACTGGTCACGGCCAGCATGATGCCGACGGGCGACGCCTGCGAGGCAGCCGGTTCGGGTTACATCAATGCGCTCGACGCCTTCACCGGCACCAGCACGGGGTCCTCGTTCTTCGACCTGAACAACGACGGTTCGACCGCGGACCAGACGGTGGGCGGCCTGCCGGTGGGGTCGGTCGACTATGGCGTGGGCATGCCGACCCTGCCGAACCTGCTGCGCGGCCTGCTGGTCGTGTCCGGCACCGACATCGGCGGCGACGAGGCATCGGGTGCTGGCCAGGGCCGGGGTTCCGGCACCGCCGCAATGCGTTGGGATCGCGTCTCCTGGCGCGAAGTCAGGAGCGAATGATGGCGAGGCATTCCATGAAGCATGTGTATCGCACCAGCCTGCGAAAAGCCGGGGGCTTCTCGCTCATCGAGTTGATGGTCGTGGTGGCCATCATCGGTATCCTCGCGTCCATCGCCCTGCCTGCCTATACCGACCACATGCGGAAGGCGCGACGCGCGGCGGCAGGCGCCTGCCTGGTCACGATCTCCCAGCAGCTGGAGCGCTTCTATACCACCCGGCTGACCTACACCGGCGCCCCGGCAGCGGGTGCGCTGGATGACCGGTGCGAACCGGAGGTGCTCGATTCTTACGTGATCGCCACGAACGTCGGAGCCAAGACCTATTCGGTGAGCGCCCAACCCACGGGGCGGCAATCGGGCGACTCCTGCGGCACCCTCAGCATCGACCAGGCAGGGGTGAAGTCCCCTGCCACAGCCGGCTGCTGGTAGGCCCGCAGCCAAGAAAAAAGCCCGCGGCAAGCCGCGGGCTTTTCTTTATCCGGATCTGGCGCCCGAAGTTGGACTCGAACCAACGACCCCCTGATTAACAGTCAAGTGCTCTAACCGGCTGAGCTATTCGGGCGGGGGTGGGAATTGTAGACGCCGCCCGGGGCGGCGGGCAAGCCGCTGGGCCTGCCGGATTCAGCCGGGGCAGGGAGCCGGGGCCGCCGGGCGGAACGACCGCGGGCGGCCCATGTTGTTCACGATGACGGCGCCGAGCAGGCTGCCTTCGGGGCTGCAGACGGAAATGGTGAGGTTGCTGCCCGCGCTGCGACCGTCGGGCAGGTAGCGCACCCGGGGCCGGCCTCTGGTCCCGACCACCCGCAACGTGGGCTTGGCCGGGGCGGATTCGACCCGGAGGATCTCGTCCGCGGCGTCCGGCCGGTAGTTGCCGTCCCGGTCCAGGAACAGCATCCAGCCGCCGCTCCAGTCGGTGCCCGTGTCGCAACTGGTGCCGGTGCTCGACGGACACAGCACCGCGGGGCGGCGATAGGTGATCGCGGCCATCCGTGCCAGCTGCATCTGTGTGGACAGCGTGGCCATCGCGGCATTGGCGCGGTGGCGTTCGAGAAGTCCGGCGAACGCCGGCACGGAGAGCACCGCGAACGACGCCACCAGGGCGGTCGTCAGCACCGCCTCCACCAGGGTGAATCCGCGCATCCGTGCGTCCATCGCATCGCCCTCCATGGCATGGGGCGACAGCATGAACAGGCAGCCAACCGGATGCCGTCGGTCGGAGCGGACGCGCAGGGTAGGAAAACACCCCAGCCGCCCCCATCACGGGGACTCGCTACACTGGTCTCCCGCCTTCGCGCCGCCCATGTCCGAATCCCTGCATCCCGCCACTTTCCAGCTCGTGTCCCCCTACCGGCCGGCGGGGGACCAGCCGCAGGCGATCGAGAAGCTGGTGGAAGGGTTCGAAAGCGGGCTTGCGCGGCAGACGCTGCTGGGCGTGACCGGTTCGGGCAAGACCTACACCGTCGCCAACGTCATCCAGCGCGTGCAGAAGCCGGCCCTGGTGATGGCGCCCAACAAGACCCTGGCGGCGCAGCTGTACGGCGAGTTCAAGCAGTTCTTCCCGCACAATGCGGTGGAGTACTTCGTCAGTTACTACGACTACTACCAGCCCGAGGCCTACGTGCCTTCCACCGACACCTTCATCGAGAAGGACAGTTCGGTGAACGAACACATCGAGCAGATGCGGCTGTCGGCGACCAAGGCGCTGCTCGAGCGGCGCGATGCGATCATCGTGTGCACCGTCTCGGCCATCTACGGCCTGGGCGACCCCAACGAATACTTCAAGATGGTGCTGCACATGGTGCGCGGCGAGCGCATCGACCAGCGCGAGCTGATCCGCCGCCTGACCGAGATGCAGTACGCGCGCAACGACACCGAACTGCGCCGCGGTACCTACCGGGTGCGCGGCGAGGTGGTGGACGTGCATCCGGCGGAGTCGGACGACGAGGCGCTGCGGATCGAACTGTTCGACGGCGAGATCGAGAAGCTCACGCTGTTCGATCCTTTGACCGGTGAGACGCGACGTTCGCTGGCTCGCTACACCATCTACCCGAAGTCGCATTACGTCACCACGCGCCGGACTACGCTCGACGCGATCGAGGCGATCAAGCTGGAGCTGCCGCAGCGCCTGGAGCAGTTCTACGCGCAGAACAAGCTGGTCGAGGCGCAGCGGCTGCAGCAGCGCACCCAGTTCGACCTGGAGATGATGGCCGAGGTGGGTTACTGCACGGGGATCGAGAACTACTCGCGCCATCTCACCGGCCGCATGCCGGGCGAGGCACCGCCGTGCCTGTTCGACTACCTGCCGCCGGATGCGCTGCTGGTGGTCGACGAGTCGCACGTGACCGTGCCGCAGGTGGGCGCCATGTACAAGGGCGACCGCTCGCGCAAGGAGACGCTGGTGGAATTCGGCTTCCGCCTGCCTTCGGCGCTGGACAACCGGCCGCTCAAGTTCGAGGAGTGGGAGCTGCGCTCGCCGCGCACGATCTTCGTCTCGGCCACGCCCGGCAAGTACGAGATCGAGAAGTCGGAGGGGCAGGTTGTGGAGCTGGTCGTGCGCCCCACCGGGCTGATCGATCCGGAAGTGGAGATCCGCCCGGTCGCGACCCAGGTGGACGACCTGCTGGGCGAGATCCACAAGCGCGTGGCGATGGGCGACCGCGTGCTCGTGACCACGCTCACCAAGCGCATGGCCGAGAACCTGACCGAGTACCTGGGCGAGCACGACGTGCGCGTGCGCTACCTGCATTCGGACGTGGATACGGTGGAACGGGTGGAGATCATCCGCGACCTGCGCCTGGGGAAGTTCGACGTCCTGGTCGGCATCAACCTGCTGCGCGAAGGCCTGGACATGCCCGAGGTGTCGCTGGTGGCGATCCTGGACGCGGACAAGGAGGGCTTCCTGCGCTCGACCGGCTCGCTGATCCAGACCATCGGACGTGCGGCGCGCAACCTGCGCGGCAAGGCGATCCTGTACGCCGACCGGATCACCGACTCGATGAAGCGCGCCATCGACGAGACCGACCGTCGCCGGCAGAAGCAGGTGGAGTACAACGCCGAGCACGGCATCACCCCGCAGTCGGTGGTGCGCGCGGTGATGGACATCATGGAAGGCGCGCGCGACGAGCCGGCGGCGGCCCGTGCGGCTGCCGGCAAGGCGCGCCGCGTGGCCGACCAGAGCGAGGATTACGCCGCGCTCGATCCGGCGAAACTGGCTGCCAGGCTCAAGACCCTGGAGCAGCAGATGTACCAGCACGCGCGCGACCTGGAATTCGAGGATGCGGCGCGGGTGCGCGACGAGATCAGGAAGATCAAGGAAGCGACGCTGGCCGGATGAGGATGGTTCGCCGGTCCGGCGGAGAGCGGCCCGACGCGACCTGCGCGATCGGGCCGCCCGGCTGCCATCCGTGCGGCTCTCGTGCCGGAGCGGGGCGGCGGCGGGCGTCGGGGTGGCTGCCTCTTAACCCTGGCAGCGAGCGACACCGGTGGATGGCAACTCCCGCCGGCATCGGCTAGAATTCGCGTCCCGCCGCGAGGCGGCCCTCCGACCAGTCCATGGGTCGGGCGACCTGGCCGGTCCAGGTCGGGTACCAGTTTCGGGCGGTTAGCTCAGCGGTAGAGCACTACCTTGACATGGTAGGGGTCACAGGTTCGAACCCTGTACCGCCCACCAAAATCAACAACTTATGATTGATTTTGGGACGAAACCCCGCCTGCAGGCGGGTTTTTTTTTGGAAGTGTGTCCCCGTTCTGTCTCCGTGTAACTGGCTGCTACCTCAATGCATCCAGGGCGATGACCCAAGTTTGTCCCCGAGAGCGACTCCCGCGGTGCGAGCTGCGCTGTGGTCAGTTGTATGGACTGTTTGTGGTACGAAAAACTAACGCCCACGGGCTACCCGCCCGACGGGGCAGCTGAAAAAGGCGACCAAGCCTCGGCGACCTTAGGGTTGCCGCAGCTTGTTGCGTGATTGCCAAACGGTGTCCGGTTGCACCGAGTGGAAGGGCATCGCTAGCTGCGTGATCTTGTGTTGACACTAGGACTACGGGTTCTCAGAATGCCTGCGCGGCGTTCGGGTTGCTCGTCGCATGACCAGCCTCGGCGACTACTCCTCCGGAGTAGCGTTTGAACAACCCAACTGATTCGCAGATCCAGGTGCTGGCGCAGCACCTGATGTCGATCCATGGACCCGTGATTGGGTACGCGGAGTTCGCCCAGATACTGGGCACGTCGCTTTCCGCCCTGCGAATGCGACAAGCCAGGCGGCACGACTTACCGCCCACAATCCCTGGCTTGGCGTCATGCCGTTGGGCGGCACCGACAGTTGCCGCTTGGCTCCTTTCTGCCTCGCATCCTTCCCAGTCGGTGTCGACCGCAGCTCGGCGGGGTCGTCCTCGCAACACTGCGAGGACCCAAGCATGAGTTCCCGTCTGAGTTCCCAGAAGAAGGGGCCGCATCTTGGGGATGCGGCCCCCGGCGCCGCGCGTATGGAAAGTACGTGCCTGCGGCATTGTGCACTTCGCACGGCCACCATTGAAACCCGGTGCGGGACAGAGGTCTGCGTCTCGAAGAGGGTACGCCATGCGCCTCGAGTCGCAGGAGGTGGCGTATGAAGACGCGTGCACCGAAGCAGTCGTCGCCTGCTTCTCTAGATGTTTCGGCGTCCAAGGAAGGGTCATCGGTGGTGTGTGTCAAAGCGTCGGACATCACGCCGACCCCCTTCAACTGGATCTGGCCGGACTGGCTGGCTGCCGGGAAGATCAATCTACTAGCTGGCGCGCCTGGATCGGGTAAGACGACTATTGCTATCGACATAGCAGCGAGAGTCAGCGTGGGCGTTGATTGGCCAGATGGAACGGAGAATCGCCAAAGATCTGTGTTGCTGTGGAGTGGAGAGGATGGTCTTAGCGACACATTGGTTCCGCGCCTGATAGCCGCTGGCGCGGACAGGGAGCGGGTACAGTTCATATCCACAACAGAAGGTGGAGGCATCAAGCGCCCCTTTGATCCGGGGCGTGACCTGAACCTCCTCTTGTCGGCGGTGAATGACATAGGTGATGTGGGGCTAGTGATTCTCGATCCGGTTGTTCAAGCCGTTCTGGGAGATTCGCATAAGAGCGCTGACGTCCGGCGAGCTCTGCAACCCCTTTTCGACCTCGGTTCGCAGACGGGGGCCGCCGTGCTTGGCATCACGCACTTCTCTAAAGGTACTGCGGGTCTCGATGTTCTCGAGCGGGTTACTGGGTCTGTTGCGTTTGGGGCATTTCCGCGGGTCGTCCTCGTCGCTGCGAAAGAGCATGGCGGAGAGGGCTCGCGTGTGCTTGCGCGTGCAAAGAGCAACAACGGTCCCGACATTGAGGGGCTGAGTTACAGGATCGAAGCGACTACACTCGAAAGCTACGAAGACATCATCGGGTCCAGGGTCGTATGGGGTGAACCCAGGTCTGGATCGGCCAACGACATCATTGACTTCGCAACTGGCGGAGTAAGCGGTCTGCGCAGTGAAGTTGCAGATTGGTTGATGAATCAGTTGCGGGATGGGCCTGTGCTCAGCCGAACGCTTCTCGAGAATGGGCGACTTGCGCACTACAGTTCGAGTGCGATCGACCGAGCGAGAAGGCACCCGGACATACGTAAGGCCAAGACTGGCTATGGTGCGCAGGCTCGCAGCTACGTCTATCTAGCCAAGCATCAAGACAAGATGCAGCAGCTGAGGGTGGCCGCAGATTCTCTGAATGCAGACCCTGATCCCGTAGGCCCCGAAGATCCCGAAGATCCCAAAGATCCCAAAGATCCCAAAGATCCCCACGTGTAGGCGTGCTATAGAACCGCGCAGATAGTTGCAAGTGGCGGCAGTCTTTCAAGGTTGCCGCCACGTTATAGTCACCAGCCGTAGACCGCTCTTGCTCTGCCTTACTGCTCTTGATGTTCTTCTTTCGCTGGTGGTGGGCGACCGGGGAAGGTGTGGACGAAGTGGGTACAGGCTCGTGAGCGCCCGTGTGGGCGGAGCAGTGCGCCGGCGGCTTCTCGCCGGTGCACTGCTCCGCCCACCGAAGCCACAGTCTGTGCCCACGGTGGCCGGAGGCCATCGTACATACCCGAGCGGAGCGAGCCCGGGAGGGCAAGGGCCATTGGCCCGCGCAGCGCCGCAGGCGCGGAGTGGAAGTCTCGGTAAGGTGCGACTTCTGAGGTCGGCGCGCAGAGTGGTAATCCAGGTACGCCTTTGCAATCAAAGAGTGCGAGATGATGTCTAGTAGCCAACGTGATGCCCCATGGGACTTACTTGCTTTGTCTTTCGGGGAGTTCGATCAGTCCGGCGGGGTGGTGGCTGCAGCTATGCGGCTTCGCACGCGCACGCCGGACGGTTCCACGGATGAAGAAGTGTCGAAGACTGTTCTGTTCCTAGTGCCCGTGCTGGAGCGGCTTCATCTGGCCCTTCTGATGTTGTTCGAGGATGAGTCCAGACAATTCAGAAACGACGGAGAGGCCGGGCGGTCGGGGGCCGGCAAACCCGGCAAACCCGGCAAACCCGACGCCAACGTGGGAGACGTGGTAGACGCGTTCTGTATCGACTTCCGCCTACTTCATTTCGTGCCGGAGTCTGGAACGGCACGGATCCTGATCAACTACTTGCTGCCTAGCGATCACGTGGACTCGAAGCCGCGAGATGGGGAGCTCTTCGTTGAGGCAAGGATGTTGCGGCCACTGTCATGTGCCTTGAGGGCGTTGTGGGAGCGCAACGTCCGGGAAGGTGCTCAACTGCGGGGGGCTGCGAAGGCGAACTTCGACTCGGCTGGAAACATACCCATAGTCGTTCACATGACGATTGCACCAAGCATGCCTGGAATCTCTGCAGCGAAGGTGACCTTCCAGTCGGTGCCTAGTGGCAGGCTCGCTATGGAGCCCCAGACCTCGGAGTTTGTATTGCCCTACCAGGTGTTGGCCTCTCTCCACCGTGTGCTTCCGGCCATACTCCAAGGACTGGAGACCCACAACAGCACGAAACATCCTGGAGTGGGCAAGACCAGACACTAGTGATGCGCAGCCTAGTCCTGGTGGCAGCAAGCTGGCTCGCTAATGGCTCGGGCCTGGGGGCGCCGCTGTCCGGACTGAGAAGCGTGTTCGCTTGGGCGCCACTTCAGGTGAAGTCGCCATAGTCGATTCTGACCAGCTCATCCTCGACTAGGCTTGAAGCCCCACGGGCAATCGCGGCAGCGGGGCTCTCGCCCATGACGGGGTTGTACGCATCGAGCCAATGAGCGGCCTTCTCAGGAGAGCCAAGCAAACGAGCGGCCTCTTGCACGATGCGCTCTAGCGTCGTCGCTGGAACACGTGTGTCGGTGGGATCCATGGCGAGATGATCGACTTCGATTGGTACATCCTGTGCCTCGTATCGCGGCCCAGTCAAGACGGGTGGAAGAGCCCCGACCGAAGTCGGGGCTCTTAGTGGGTACTCGCATCGCCTCACGGCGTATGAGCGGCGCCGAAGCGCGATCGAAGCAACAAGGGTTGCTTCACCAAGGAATTGCACCTCAGCTTGGTATTGGCATGCACTACTCGCGACACCGTAAGGGTGCTTCATGAAGTGGCTCCATGCTAGGTACGGTGCCGTCGTAGGCACCTGGCTGGACCAGGGGGTCCAGTTCCGCGTCGAACAGGCACCGCCTGTTCGTGCCCCGAGGGCTGTGTGCTGCAACTCCGCCAAGAGTGCAGCCAGAAATGACCCGTTCCGTACGGGCCATCGGCGGGAGGGTCAATCCCCGCGTCTACCACCAACCCAAGGGCCAACTTGGGTTGGCGTCATCGTTACCACCTTTGCCGTCGCTGCCGGCGCCTTTCGTACTCCCATGCCACTGGGACTCGGGTCCAGACCGTATGACTCAGCCCTTTCCCGGCTCCTACTCAGCACCTCTCCCTCGCTTGCGCCTCCCCGGTGCCACCCGGATCGAAGGCCGTCAGCGATTCCTAAGTTAGGCATAACCTACTACGCCTGTTTAGCGGTCGGCTCCGTGTGTCGTGTTGGCCTCTCCGGCCTCACCCAGCAGGTTTTCCGCGGCCAAATCTTCCAAAAAAGCTCGCGTACCCACGCCACACCTCGACGCCTCGTCACATCCACCGCATCACATGCTCACCACACCGACCTAGCCCGGACGCACCCGGTGCTGGTCTAGCGTTAGACGGTTGAGCTATCCAGCGAGCCTCACGGGTTGCCCCGCTCGGTCCCGGCGCTTCCAGGTTTCCCCTCTGCGCCCTGCCGCGTTTCCACGACCTCAGCAGCCATCGTCTGGTGCAGCCGTTCGACTCTCTCGAGCCGCCCGACGGGGGGACTTGCACCCCCTTTCAGCGATACCAGGGTCATCGAGGCATTGCCTCCTCGCGCCCGTTTCCTTGTCGCCCAAGACTGGCGCGTTGCGCGCCACTCCCCGGCCGCCCGGGGGGATTGGGTCGAAGGGGGGAGTTGCACCCCCCAGCGCCCGTTGTAGCTGGACGAGCCCTATTAGAGGCATCCAGCTTCGGCAGCACGCATGACGGTTGGCGACCGCATGCGTTGGCATTGGCAGGGGGCTTGGCCGCCCCAGTTGTCGAAGGGGTGGCGGCCCCGTGTCCGATGACGAGGCTCTTGTCAGTGCGTTCTTGGGCGCGAGGTTGCAGCGACGTGGAAGATTACTCTTGTTCTGTCCCACTCTTCCGACATTTTCCTTTATTGTTTCGTCCCTAATTTCCCCCAGAGCCGTCCATTGATTGAACGTGTGCCTGCTGCGTTGCTCGCCCATAGGGGTGGACAGATCCTCATTGCGGGAAAGCGTGACCCCGCCATGCAACGCATCTCTGACGCCCTAGGCTCCGGGTTGACTTGGTACGTACAGGGAAGAACGGGGTTGGTTAACGGCGCGGACCTGGTTGCCAAGTTCCGTACGCGCCTCCCACAGCTCACGCGCGATCGCCGCCATGCCCACCGCCAGAAGCTGGCGGCAAAGCCTCGCTACCGGCTGGTCGTGTTCGCCAACCGCCCACGGTCAGAGGTCCTCTTCTGGCTCCTGACCGATCAGCCGGAGCACCACTCGGAGAAGTGGATCGACGCAAGCCGCGACAAGCTGACGTTCTACCAATGGGAGGCCGTCCGTCACACACGTGAGGGAGCGTCGAAGCCGGCTTGGACCTGGGCGATGTCCGCCAGTGAGTTCGCCAAGATGAAGCAGGAGATCGTGGACGCGATACGGAGGGGACCCGCGGAGCGGGCGGTCGCCATTGGCCGAGAGTCGCGAACTTGGCCCGGATTCGCGCGCGTCAGAGCGCAGCGCGAGGCGCTGAACCGGGTCTACCAGTGGGAGTGGCAACGGAAGAGATCTGACGCGGCGCCTACGTGGCCGGGCCAGAGGTTCATTCAGCGCATCAGAACGCAGTAGTGCCTGAAGACGGTTGAGCGTCTATGTCCAGCGCTGCAGCGGCGCGGCCGAGCACGGAGAGTTCGGCGCCCGACCAGGTCAGGCCAGTTCGACCGAGAAGTTGGCCTACATCACACGAGTACGGACCTGCGCAAAGTACGTAGTCTTCCTGAACGGATGTGCCGAAGTTGGAGCTCTCGCAACTACGTAGTTTTGCAGTGCTAACTACGTACTTTAGCGCTAAAGTACGTAGTTGGACGGTTCGCAAAACTACGTAGTTTTGCGCTAAATGTGCGCACTTTTGCGCTAAAGTGCGTAGTTGGAGGGGCGTCCTTTCCTTTGTTGCAAAACTACGTAGTTTTGCTGAACGGGAAGCCTTAGGTCTGCCCTGCCGGGTTCGACGGATGCCGCCGGCGACGGCCTCGCATCTCCCCAGCCAGACAACGCGGGCAAGCCGAAAAGTTGATCCGGGTTCTACCCCGAAATCACGGACGGTTGTGAAAGGGTTGAGAGCTTCTGATCCTGCCTGGCGAGTCTTCGCCGCATCGTCGGGTTGTGGAATCGCTCGATGTATTCGAACACATCAGCCCTGGCGGCATCGAGTGTC
>JAEXLY010000147.1 GCA_023444765.1 Pseudomonadota bacterium
ATCGCCGCCTTCTATTGCGGGTCCGAGGCCGACCCGACGGCGGTGCGGCAACGCTGTGCCGACCGTCTGCCGGCACACATGGTGCCCCATGTCGTCGAGCGACTTATGACGCTGCCGTTGACACCTAACGGAAAAATAGACCGCGTTACGCTTGGCTCAATGCAAGTTGCCGCGCCGAAGGCTGCCGTGACCCGGGATCTCACCGATTCCGAGCAGATTGTCGGTGCGCTATACGAACGTCATCTAGGCTCCACTGGCGTAGATCCCGATGTCGGCTTCTTCGAACTCGGTGGACACTCGTTGATGGCGATGCGGATAGCGAAGCAACTATCGATTGCGTTCGATGTGCATGTGCGCACCGCCGACGTGCTTGCACTGGGCTCGGTGCGGCGCGTTGCCGCCTTCGTCGATTCGCTGCGTCCTGTGCGTTTTGAAGGCGGCGATTTCGTAGAGGAGATAGCGCTGTGAGTCTTGCTCCATTCCTGGCCGAACTCAACGCTAGCGGCATCGTATTGTCTGTCGATAGTGGCCGGCTGACCGTGCGCTCCCGGGACCGTCGGGTGCCGGACGCGCTAGTGCACGAACTGCGTGAACGCAAGGAAGAGATCCTCGCCTATCTTGAGCGCCGCAACATTGGTCCCGCTCTGGCCCGTCTTTCACCCGAGGACCGCTGCAAGGGTGTTCCGATTTCACTTCAGCAACGATCGCTGTGGTGGTACTACCAGGGTGAGCATTCGTCGCGCTACAACGTCTCGTTGCAATTCGTGATCCGTGGTGACTTGGACGCGGAGCGGTTACAGCATGCAATCGCTGAGGTTTACCGCACGCACCCGTCCCTGCACGCGTGTTTTGAGGAGCGTGACGGCCAAGTACTAATGCGCTCTGCGCTTGATCCGTCGTGGCGCGTGCAGGAGCACGATGCTTTGGACTCGTCTGCGGTGGATCACTGGGTGAAGCATGATCGAGAGTACTGCTTCGATCCCTGCGGCGGTCCAGTGTTCATTGCCCGCCTGTTACGGCTCGGTGGTGGGGAGGGCTGGCGGCTGCATTTGACCTTGCCACATCTGGTGATTGACGGCTGGTCGATGGGGCAACTGTGGGCAGAGATCGTGGAGGCTTATCACGCTGGATCGGCAGTGCCGGTCGAGTTCGATTTCATGGACCACCTGGGCGCGCAGCGCGATGGCGATGACCAGGTGTACTGGGAACGGCGCTTGGCAGGCTACGAACCAGTAGTTCTGCACAGTGCCGGCGAGCCGGATGGCGAGGCGCCGTTCGTGTTGAACAGTCGATTGAGCGCCGCGCAGTCGCGCTGCCTGGAAGCGCTGGCGCGCGCGAGCGATGTATCCGGGTTTTGTGCGGCATACGCGTGTTTCGGTCAGGTGATGGCGCATTACCTGGGCCATGCCGACCTAGTGGTAAGCGTACCATTCGCCAATCGCAGCGAACCGCATTTGGCGCGTGCCCTGGGTCACATGGTGTCAGTGCTGCCGGTGCGGTTTGATTTCGCCGGCGCGGTGTCGAAGCTGGCCGAGCTACAGACCTTGCTGCATGCCGACATGGCGTCGCCGGAAGTGGACATCGCGGCGTTGCTACGCGGGCACGGCCCCGATGCGGAGGCGCATACGCATCCGCTGCAAAGCCTGGTGTTCTCGTGGCAGGAGGGGATCGTGGAGCCGGTTGCGCCTGCCGGCACGGAGGTCACGCGCCTGCCGACATTGCAGGCAGGGCCGAAGTTCCCGCTGATGCTGACGGTGTCGGCAGAGGACGGAGGGCATGCCCTGAAGTGGGAGTACGATCCGTCGCGGTTGTCGGCCTCGACGGTACGGCTGCTCGAACGGCGTTTCGTGGCGCTGCTGGCCGGCGGTGAGCTGGGCGCGGACGAGCCCCGGGCGTGGGGCGACATCGAAGTGCTGCCGGTGGCCGACACAGTGGTATCCCGGTTCGCCAACACAGTCCGTGCGAATGCGGAGGCGGTGGCGCTGCAGCACGGCGAGCGGTGTCTGAGCTACGGCGAGCTCGACCTGCAATCAACGCGGGTTGCGGCCGGGCTGCAAGCGCGGGGGGTGCAGGTTGGCGAGCGCGTCGGCGTATGCCTGCCACGCGGTATCGAGTTGGTGGGTGCGATTCTGGGCGTGCTCAAGGCGGGTGGCGTATATGTGCTGCTGGACATAAGCACGGGCCCGGCCGAAGCGGTGGTAGATGCGTGCCGGATGCGTATCTGCATCGGCGAGGCGACGGACGGTGCGGGAGCTGTACCGATCATTGGCTTCGATGAGCTGGCGGCCGCGGACGCGGTGCATCACACGCCGGTGAAGTTGTCATCGAAGGCGGCGGCGTATGTGGGCTTCACCTCCGGTTTGAGCGGTGCGCCGAGGGGCATCGAGTGCACGCATCGCGGCGTATTGCGTCTGGCGGTGGAGTCGGGATGCATGGAGTTCGGTCCGCACACTTGCATGCTGGGTGCGGCACCGGTGTCGTTGGATTCGTTCACGCTGGAGATTTGGGGGGCGCTGCTCAACGGTGGCACGTTGTGCCTGCTCGAAGCGTCGCGGCTGGACAATCGTGAACTGCAGTCGATAGTCCGCGAGCGTGGAGTGAATACCGCGTATTTGACGTCGGCTCTTTTCAACGCGCTCGTCGACGTCAATGTGGATGATTTTGTGGGTCTCCGGCAGCTTTTGGTAGGCGGCGACATCGTGTCGCCACGCCATGTGCGCAAACTGTATGAGCATGATGCGTCGATCGGCCTTGTCAACGTGTATGCACCGGCCGGGACCACCGCGTTTGCCTGCTGTTTCCCGATTCCCCGGGACTGGTCGCCGAAGCGCGCGTTGCCGCTCGGCGCGCCGGTCCGGGGGTCGGGTGTGCTGGTACTGGACACGGCGGGCCGGCCACTGCCAGCGGGCTGTGTGGGGGAGATCGCGACGAGCGGCTCGGGGTTGGCACTCGGCTACCTAGAGCCCGCGGACGACCACGGTCGCTTCGCAGAGGTCGAGCACGACGGCAAGATGCTGCGGGTCCACCGGAGCGCGGACGTGGGGTTTGTGGACATCGAGGGCCAAGTGGTGTTGCTTGGGCGCCTGGACAGGCAGGCGAGAGTGCACGGCCGTCTCGTAGAGCTGGCGGCGATCAACCACATGTTGTGCGAGCAGCCCGGGGTGCGTACCGCTGAGACGCTGGTGGTGAACGACGCCGAAGCGGCGTCGCTAGCGTCGTTTGTGCAGTGGGAGGGGGACGCCGATGTCGAACGATTGCGCGCGGTATTAGCCCTTCAACTGCCGGGATACATGCAGCCGGCGGACCTGGTCACGATCGAGCGGGTGCCATTGACGGCAAATGGGCAGCTTGATCGAGCGTTTCTGGAGCGTTTGCTGGTCGAGCATCGTACACGCTCGGCATCGATGCCGGCGCGTGCGCTGAGCGCGACCGAACGCACGATCGCTGCGGCATGGTGTGAGCTACTCGGCTGCGAGGCACCGGGGCCGGACGCGAACTTCTATGCAATGGGCGGCAGTTCGTTGGCGCTGCTGCGGCTGCGGCGCCGCCTGGAATCGGAGTTCGGAGGAAAGCCAAATCTGCGCAGGCTGCTGGCAGCGTCAACGCTCGCGCAGCAGGCACAGGTGTTGGAGCACGCGACGGGCGAGGCGGATTCGGCTCCCGGAGCGGGCAAGATCATCGCGGGCGCCGACGACCTGATATTCGCAACCAACGAGCAGCAGCGCTTGTGGCTTATTCAGCAAAGCACAGACAACAGCGCGTACAACATTCCGCTAGCAATTAGAGTTGCCGACGCAATCGATGAGGCCACCGTCCGCGCGGGATTGCTGGAGGTGTTCGCTGCACTTGCGGTGCTGCGTTCACGCTTTGCCGAGGACGGCGAGCGTTTGCTGGTCGAGACGCTGTCACCCGAGCAATGCGCCATCGACGTCGAGGACATCGACGCCGAGGATCTCACCGACCGGCTTGAGCGCGAGGGGGCGCGTCGATTCGATCTCGCCCGCGGCGTATGCATTGCGACGATCCTGAGGCTACGCGGCGGCGGATTAGCACTCCTGCTCAACATTCACCACTCTTGCTTCGACGGCGCTTCGCTGCCGCCGCTGCTCGAGGCGCTAGATCGCGCGCTTTCGGGACGTCCGATCCCGGAGGCAACTCCTTTTTCACATTATGCGCGATGGCAGGCGTGCGACGAAGCTGCATCCGCTTCCCGCGCAGCGGCCCGGTACTGGATCGACGCGTTGTCAGGAGTACGCGAAGCGACGCGACTGCCGCCGGATCGCAATACTGCGTCTCTCCGTGGACGCGCCGCGCGCGTTGAGCGCAGCATGCAAGGCGCTGTCGTCGATGGCGTCCGCTTGCTCGCTGCCTCGCTTGGCGTTTCGGAGTTCTGTGGCTGGCTTGCAGTGGTCGCACTGGCCGTGGGGAGGCTTTCCGCTACGGCGAGGCCTGTGATCGCGATCGTGGCGGAAAATCGTCCTTGTTCGGAGTTCGAACGCACGGTGGGTTTCTTCGCAAATACCCTGCTATTCGATTCCGGGGTCAGCGAAGACGCGACGGTGCAGCAAGGAATCATGACGCTGCAAGCGCGGCTGCAGTCTGCCTTGGAGCACCAGTCAGCGTCGCTGGCCGACGTGCTCGGGGGACTGGGACGGCTCGCTGGCGGTGTCGAACAGTTGACCCAAGTCGCTTTCAGCTACTCTCCGCGACTCGACATCGGCCAGTTCTCAAATCTCTGCTCGATCGACGTGGGTCGTAGCCGCGGCACTAAGTTTCCGATCGCGATTTGTCTAGCGGCATCCGCGCACGGATACGAATGGCAGATCGACTACGACGCGTCGATGTACTCAGACGCGCTGGTCGCGACGCTAGCCGACGTCCTGTGCTCGCTGGCGAGGGCTATCGCCACTGAACCCGAGCGCCGTGTTGTCGAGTTGAAACTGCCAGCATACGAAGGCGACATTCGGTCCACAGGGGAGCTCGTTGCGATCCCGCGGGCCATATGGCAGCGTGCGCAGAGCACGCCGGGCTTGCCTGCGCTGCAGACGCGCAATGAAACGTTGAGCTATTCCGATCTCGTCCGACGAGCGTCGGCCTATGCCGACGTGTTGAGGTCGCGCGGCGTCCAGCGCGGTGCCCGGGTAGCCGTGCTAATGGAGCGGGGAATTGACCTCCCGATCGTGCTCCTTGCGACGATGTGGTGCGGCGCGACATACGTGCCTCTCGACCCCGCATACCCGCCGTCGCGGGTAGACCACATCCTCGCCGACGCCGAGCCGCAGTTGCTTGTCCACGACGCTGCGGGTGCGGGCCGCTTGTTCGGGAATGTGCTCTCGATCGAGCAGATGCAAGCCGCTCCGCTCACTGCGGCCGCCAGCGAGCCAGCTGTGGTGAGTGACCACGACATCGCCTACGTGATCTACACATCGGGCTCAACCGGTGTTCCCAAAGGCGTGCCGATCGGGCACCTCAACGTCGCTGCCTTGGCGGCCTGGGCGCGCACCTGGTTCAGTCCGGAGGATGTGCAGCTGGTCTATGCCGGAACATCCGTTTGCTTCGACCTTTCGGTATTCGAACTGTTCGTCACCTGGTCTATGGGTGGAACCGTTTTCTTCGCCGGCAACACACTCGCGTTGCTGGAGGACGTCGAAACGCATCCAATCACGCTGATCAATTCAGTGCCCTCAGTGCTGCGCGAGATCATGACCGACCTGGTCCTGCCGCCGACCGTCAGAGTAGTCAATGCTGCCGGTGAGCCTCTACCGGCCGACCTGGCAACCATGCTGCGCAGGCAGCCCGGGCACCCGCGCGTGGTGAACCTGTACGGGCCGACAGAAGACACGGTCTACTCAACGGCGTGGGAGGTTCCGGCTGGTCCGGTGGAGCGGATTCTCATAGGGCGGCCGCTTCCCGGAACCGTCGGGCGCGTGCTTGATGCACGTGACCGTGACGTTCCGACCTGCTTTCCGGGCGAGCTCGCACTCGGAGGCGTAGGGCTGGGGCCGGGGTATTGGCGTCGAGACGATTTAAACGCAAGCCGGTTCTTCCTGCACCCCGCCGATGGATTGCGCTACTTCCGCACGGGCGACGTAGTCAGGCGCCTGCCCGATGGGAACCTCGAATATCTCGGCCGCAACGACCACCAAGTCAAGATCGATGGCCACCGTATTGAGTTGTTGGAAATCGAAGCAGTGGCGGCTGCCTGCGAGGGCGTGGACGATGCCTGTGCCAACGTGATCACGGCAAAGGACGGTCGCCCGAAGCTGGTCTGCCACATCGCATCGAGCCGCACCGTTAGTCCGTGCGCCAAACAGATCAGGCAACGGCTCCGCGACCATCTCCCTTATTACATGCAGCCCCGTGAGCTGCACATCGTGGATCGGTTCCCGCTGACGCCATCCGGAAAGAAAGACCGTCGGGCGATCGCTACGATGCGGGACCTTTCGGCCAACGTTCCCCCAAGTAAGCCTGACAGTTGGCAGGGGCGCGACGAAGCACCACCACCGGTCACCTCGCCGGCCCGCCCGGTGGAGGCGGTAATAGAGCGCGTATTCGGCCTCGCGCCGCGCCAAGCAGCCGGGTCGCTGGCCGACCTTGGGGTGTCGTCGCTACGCGCGGTTGCTCTCGTCCGTGAATTAAACAGCGAGTTCGGGCTCGCACTGACCGTCACGGATGTTATTCGTGCGAGCACGGTTGAGGATATTTTGAGGCTAGTGACCGGCGAGCCGGCACCAGTAGCGGTGAACAGTGGCGTCGATCCAAGTCCGCTTGCCTGGTTCAGTACGCTGGACGAGCTCGCCGAACGCCACTCGGCTGGCACGCTGCAAGTTGTCCTGTCCACGGCGTCGGGCGAGCTCAGCTACGCGCGCAGTATTAAGCGTGACAGGCCAGCGGTCGACGTCGCCGAATCCACGATGAGGATCGGCTGCAACTTCAAGCTGATCACCGCATTGGTGTGTTTAAGGCTGGTCGAAGAGGGTCGGCTCGCACTAGGCGAGCCCGTTAGGCGCTACCTCGCCGGGACCTCGTTCGATGTGGAGGCGCTCGACGGCATCGAGCTCAGACATCTGCTCGGTCATAGTCACGGCATCGACGCGGAACCGGGACCGGAGCCTTTCAGGCACTCGGAAACGCTCGCTACCCTGGTGTCTCAGCTTCCGCCCGTCTCGACGCGGCTGTTCCGGCCCGGATCGATGTTTGCCTACGGCAATCTCGGATACGTCTTGGCGGCTCGCGTAGCAGAGGCCGCCACAAATTCCGACTTCGGCGACCTTGTGAGGCGCTGCGTCGAAGCACCCTTGCGGATTGAGCTCGATTATCGTGATCAAGGCGCCCCACCAAGGCCAGAAGACGTTGGCGAGAGCGTGCGCGGGGGTGTCGCATCCTCATGCCTCGGCAACCCGGTGCAGCGTGCACTGATGCCCGCCGGATCGACTGGCGTGGGGCTAACCGCGCGTGCGCTCAGTCGCGTCGCCCGAAGCTTCGTGCCACGCAAGGCAGGCGGTACCGGCCTGATCGGGGATGCACTGTTGCTTCGGGTCTACGAATCGGCGACACCAGTCGACGCCTATCCTTACGTCACCGAATGTGGGCTGGCACTCTTCCGCTTTAGGAACGATCGCTGGGGGAACATCGGTCAGGCCGACGGCCATCACTCCCTCGTGATGCTCGACCCGAGCCGCGGCATTGTGCTCGCCTGCATTGCTGCGCGCTATCCATCACTCGCGCTCTTCGATGAGCTTGCTACCCGCCTGTTCGGGAACTCCATCTTCGCCGCGCATGTCGGCCCCGGGCCCATTGAGCTGCCTGATATACGAGGAAACTACGCGAACGTGCGCCATCGGGTACGCGTCGAGTCCGATGCCACCGGGCTCGCGCTCGCGGTCACCCAGGTCGACTATCGCGGCCAGCGCGAGCGCTGCGTCAACCACACTTTGCAGCGGATCGAAGCAGGCACCCATCGTTATGCGGTGGATGGCGACGTCGACCGGCAAGCGACGTTCTTCCGCAATGGCGAAGGCACGTTCCTGAGGCTCGGTCAGCTGCTTATGAAGCGTCACTAGTTAACTTGGCGAAGTCGCGTGTTTGCGATCGCGAACCAAGGCATAGATCACCAACCACTGTTCCCACCGAAAGCGCAACCCAACGACGGAGAGACCCTCGATGACTGAAAGACAGTTCTCACTGAGCCCGGAGGAGCTGCAAAGCTTCGACCAGAATGGCTTTATCGGACCATTCCCGCTGTACAGTCGGGAGGAAATGCAGAACCAGCTCCGGAGCCTGCGCGGCAAGCTCCTCAACCTTGACCGCAGCATCTATGATGCCGGCGCTACGGCATCTGGCACCACCAACCTGTCGACCTACGATCGCCACCTCGACATCGAATTCCTGATGCAGCACATCAAGCGGCCGGAGATCGTGGATCGGGTCGCCAGCATCCTTGGTGAAGACCTGTTGTGCTGGCGGACCGAGTTCTTCCACAAGTATCCAGGTGACGAAGGCACTGACTGGCATCAGGCATCGAATTTTGCAGGCGTTGCTGGCGACAAGAAACCGCAGATTGAGTGGCCTGACGGATCCCGCTTTGGCGGAACCATCACTGTGTGGACTGCGTTCACGGACGCGACGATCGAGAAGGGGTGCATGCAGTTTGTCCCGGGCACTCACAAGACGATGTTCTACGACGAGAGCAAGGTCATCACCTACGACGCCGATCGCATCAACAACTCGGAAAAAGAAGGCGTACGACGTGGCTTCTTTGGCTATGACTACCGTGAGCTGCAGAAGGATCCGAACTGGCGACCGGACGAAGAGGCCGCGGTTTCAATGCAGGTTCCTGCAGGTCACTTTTTCATCTTCTGGTCCACATTGCTGCATGCTTCGCATCCACACCTCGGCCTGACCAAGGATATGCGTCTCGCTTATGCAGCGCGCTACCTTCCGACCAAGGTTAAGGTGTACCCCCACAGCCGACAGCTGCAGGAATTTGGCGGCACTGCGAGCCTGGAGCAGCACAGGTGTGTACTGGTATCTGGCGAGGACAGCTACGGCCATAACGTTTTCGACGTGGAAGACAAGGTCTGTGCGTGAGTGCTCCGGTGGCCCCGCTGTCGAAACGTCGGCCGTCGCGGCGACCGCGGTCCAACAGCGCCTGCAGGCGCTGTTGGTATCGCCGTCGGCAGGTGTAGATCACATCGCTTATGCCACTCGCTGCTCGCGAAAAACCATCGAGCTTCTCGTGCGGCTGGGCTTTGAAGTCGTCATAGAAATGAAGCGTGTTGAGCGCTTCAACACCTTCGCTTCGAAGCTGCGCAATCAGAAGGGCGATGTCATCGAGGTGCTCGAGCCGATCGATCCCTCGCGCAGGAGCCCCGTTGACAGCGCGCTTATCAACTTCGAGTGCGCGGTCTGTCACGTTTGCTACAAGGTCGATGACTTCGACAAAGCCTTCGAGGAGTTCGTGGGACTGGACTGCGTAGTCCTGACGCAGCCGTTCGAAAGCTACATTTTTGACGGGTACATGGTGTCGCATCTTTACCACCCTCATCTTGGTGTATTCGAGATATTCGGAGAAAAGAAATGAGCCAAATCCAAGCTGAACTTTGCTCGATGTGGTCCGAGCTCCTTGCTGACGGAGCGATCGACCCCGGTGACGATTTCTTCGAGATCGGCGGGACTTCGCTGATCGCATTGAAGATGGTGCAGGCTATTAGAGCGAAGTACGCTACCAACATCGATCTGGAAGCGTTCTTCGAGTCGCCGACAGTTGCGTCGCTCGCCTCGATGATCGAAGCCCGACCTTTGACGGATACTTCCGGCCGATGACGGGCGGCCGCCTGCTCACGCGTTTGTGCGGAGATGCGACTTCGGACTTCGCGGTGTTGTGCCTGCCATACGCGGGAGGAGGCTCTCACGTATTCACGCCGTGGCGAGAGCACGTGCCGCCGTCGGCCTCGGTGATTTCAGTGGATCCGCCGGGGCGGCGGACGCGGATCGGAACCTCTCCGTTCCAACGCGTCGACGATTACGTCAATGCGTTGGTCCATGAGCTCCAGAATACGGTGCGATCTCCATGGGTGCTGTTCGGTCACAGTCTCGGTGCGCTTGTGGGCTACCACCTGCTGAGGAGGTTGCTCGATTGCGGTGCTCCGCTTCCCCAGCATTTTGTGGCATCGGGGTGTCGAGCTCCCCATCGACCGTATCGGTTTTCCGGTGCGCATCGACTCCCGGACCGTGAGTTTCGTGATTTTCTCCTGCAGCTGGGTGGTACGCCGCCCGAGTTGCTGGAGGACGACGACGTTTATGCATGGTTCGATGCTTCGCTGCGCGCGGACTTCATGCTCGCGGGCACTCAGTGCGAGCCGCCGTCAGAGCCGATCGAACGTGTGGCGGCTACGGTGCTGTACGCGGTCGACGACCCAGTGGTTTCACTCGACGACGTGGCGGAGTGGCGGAATCACTTCCGACATATCGAATGGAGAAGCTTTCGTGGTGGCCATTTCTTCATTGAGTGCGAAGCATCCCGCGCCCAGGTGTGCGAGATCGTAACGGCCGCTGTCGAGGAGGTCTCATGAGGATCGCAGTGCTTTGTGGCGGTACATCTTCAGAGCGTGACGTGTCGTTGGCCTCTGGGGCCACGATCGCGGAGGTGCTTATGTCTGCGGGTCACGCAGTTGACCTTGTGGACATAGCCCTCCGTCCCGTCATCGAGTTGCGCCGCGAGGAGTACGACTTCGCCTTCCTGGGGCTGCACGGAGAGGGGGGAGAGGACGGTACGGTGCAAGCGGCACTGTCGTTGACCGGCATCCCCTTTTCAGGGTGCGGCGTTACGCCGTCGGTGCTCGCGATGCGCAAGGATCTAGCGAAGAAAATCTGGCGTTCTAGCGGTATTGCCACGCCCCGGGGCTCGAGCGTTGCGTCCGGGAGGCCGGACTTGGCACTAGAGATTGCGAGCGGCGTCGGCTACCCGGTAATCGTCAAGCCAGCCAGCAATGGCTGCAGCTTCGGGGTTCGCTTGGTGTCTTGCGATACCGAAATCCGCCCGGCCTTGCAGGCTGCCGCGCCGTACGGCGATACCGTCCTGATCGAGGAATACATTGACGGGGAAGAGTACACGGTTCCGCTGCTCGGTGACCGCGCGTTTCATCCGGTGCTGATCATCCCAGATGGGCGGCTGTTCGATCACTCGGCAAAGTTCGGCGGCGGTAGCCGCTATGGCTTCGGAACGATTTGCGATCCGGGCAAGCGGACGGCGATCCAGCGAGCGGCGATCGAGGCATTTCATGCCATTGATGGAGCCATCTATGCCCGGGTGGATGTGATGTATTGCAATAGACGCAAAGGGCCGTTCGTCCTGGAAGTGAACACTATCCCAGGCATGACTCCCCACAGCATCTACCTGCGCGCGCTCGCTGCCGAAGGAGTTAATGCACGGTGTGCGCTGGAAACGATTATCGAGCTGTCCATGAGCCGCTTCCCAGAATCGCTCATGTTTCCCCCGCCGCTTCGAGAGACAACCCGGTGTGCTCCCGACTGACTCTCGCGGAGGCCGCATCGAGCGTCTGGCGCTAGCAGCGCGACAACCGTTGATCAAGACTCGCGCTGGGGCGCGTGCGAAGTATTTCGATTTTTCCGGACCGCAATGTGTCTTCGTGCGCTCGCTACCCAGCGAATGAGTCCGGTTCAGTTGTGGTGTACGTTCAGTTGCAATTTCGCCGCCGGGTCGGTTTCGCAAGTGTGCGCGGATCGCCGTGATTTTGGAGTTTCTTCATGCGGATACAAGGAATACAGGCAATGCCTGAAACCATCGGGAAGTTCTCGCTCTTCCGCGTCGGTTTGGCGTGCGGCCTGGTGATGCTCATGTCGGACGTGGTCGAGGCGGCCGAAGCTGGGAGTTCGCAAGCGCAAATCGCTCAATCCAAGCCGCAGAATGCCGTGCAGGCGGAGTCCAGCGTGGTCCAGCTTGATGAAGTCCGGGTTGTCGCCGAAGGCGCCTCCGACGAGCGGCTCGGACTGGCGACCGTTCGTTCGGTCATCGGTCGGGACATGATAGAACAGTACGGCGACACCACGTTGTCTGATGTGCTTCGTCGCGTGCCGGGATTGTCGGTCGAGGACACAGCAGGCCGCACGACGGTCCGCATGCGGGGGCTTGGCGCCGGATACACACAGGTGCTCATCAACGGCCAGCCTGCTCCCGCGGGATTTTCCATTAATTCCCTGTCGCCCGCGTTGATCGAACGCATTGAGGTTTTGCGCGCCCCCACGGCAGATACGTCGGCGCAAGCCATTGCCGGCAGCATCAACATCATCCTCGCGGACGGGCGCAAGGCGGAGCGCAGCGTCCGTGCATCCGGGAGCTCAGAGCGGGGTGCCCGGGGCGCCGAGATCGGGGGTCGCGTGGCAGGACGCAGCGGTCCTGGGTCGCACTCCTTTACCGGTTCGGCGGGTCGCACCGACCACGACAGGCCTTCGACATTTTTCGAACGAGGCGTTGGCGAGGACGGGGTTTCCACGCTTGATCGCGTCACGCAACGCGACGCGCAGTTTCGTATCGACTCGATAGGGCTCGTGGGAAACATCAAGCGCGAATTCGGCGATGACGACAAGATCGCGCTTGAGATGGCAGTCACCGAGCGTCGCGTGCGCGGCATAAATCATGATCGCACCGATACGCTTCTCGGAGCTCTGCCGGAGTACTCGAGCAGCAATCTTGATTATGCGACCGACAGTACTGACGTGCAGTCGAAGCTAACCTGGTCCCGGCGTATTGGCGACTACGACAAGCTTGATATCGATTTATCCGCAAAGCGCAGTCAGCGTCGATCGGCTGTTGATTTCCTTGGTTTTGCCCAGATGGACACGCTGGTTCGCTACAGGCGAGTCGATTCTGACGGCGCCGATCATGACGTACTATTGGGGGCTCGGTACAAACGACCTATCGGGGAGTCTCATGATGCCACCGCGGGTATTCAGTTCGAATCAAGCCGTCGTGACGAACGCAGGGAGCAGGTTGACGAGACACCCACCGGGCTAGAGCCAGTCAATCTCGACGAGGCGTACGACGCGCACGTTCAGCGACTTGCACTCTATTTGCAAGACGAGTGGGCCGTCAGCGATCGCATTTCGGCGTACCTTGGGCTTCGCTGGGAGGCCGTGCGTACCCAGACCGACGGCAACGTGATCGATGTCGCGCGAAATTCAGTGGGTGTGTTTAGCCCCATCGTTCAGACCGTGTGGCGCCTCTCGGACAAGACCAAGGAACAGGTCCGCATAGGCGTCAGCCGCACGTTCAAGTCTCCCCGCCCGGCCGAACTTGTGCCGCGCCGCTTCATCGCCAACAACAACACGCCCACCAGTCCGGACACGCAGGGCAACCCGGATCTGCGGGCGGAGTTGGCGTGGGGGCTCGATTTGGCTTATGAACGCCCGCTGCCCGGTGGCCTCCTGAGTGTATCGGCGTATAGGCGGCGCATTGAAGGGGTGATACTCCCACAGCTACTTTTCGTTGATGAGCGGTGGATAGCGGTGCCGTTCAACGTTGGCGACGCACGAGTGCACGGCATCGAAACCGAGGTCCGCTTCAGCCTAGCCAAGCTATGGCCGGGTGCGCCTGACGTCGAAATGCGGGCTGGCGTGACTAGAAACTGGTCATCGGTCTCCCGCATCGGCGGGCCGGACAACAGCCTGGACCGGCAGTTGCCACTGACATTCTCGTTGGGTACCGACTACACGCTCAAGAACGCGGGACTGAGGCTCGGGGCCGACTACCGCTTCGAGGACGCGCGGCGAAGCCGGCAATCCGACGATCTCCTGGTGAGCCAGGGCAATATGAAGATGCTCGATGTTTACGCGAGGTGGGATCTCAGTTCGACTGCCAGATTGCGCCTGTCCGTGTCCAACGTGCTTCAACATTCCCGCCACACGGGTGCGATCTATTCCGGCGGAAGTGGCTTGTTTATGCAGGACACTGTGGCGGCAGGCGATCCGCTTTTCCGCATAGGCTTTGACCTCAACCTCTAACCGTCGCCGCTGGTAGTCACATCGCCGAACTTGTCAGAACGCTTAAGTGCGGGCGGGGGGCGGGGCACATTTGTTTTTCCGCCAACGGGCTCGGTGTAGCTGATGGACATCAGGCAGCTGCGCGGATGACAGCGCGGCCAGCTTGATGCTGGGGCACGTGCCCTGGCATCTGATCCCGATCGGATGGAGTTGATGCACACAGGCTGAACCACTTTATTCGCGGAGAAGATGTGGCTGAATGAGCAAGTTCGAGCCGAGATCTGCCGGCGCCCGAGTCGGCCTAAAGGGATCAGGTTTAGCGTGGCAACCGTCTGGGAGATGGATGAGGCTGGCCACATTACCCGCGCGAGCGGCGGTCCGGTGGGCGTGCTGGACGGGAGAATAAGATGCCCTGCTTCGATGTAGGCATTTGCGCCTAGTGCGATCCGTCGGTTGACGGCACCTACCCGCTCCCCGCGCGGCTACGCACTTGGCTCGCCTGCACCCGGCACGCCATTTGAGGTTTGATGAGCTCGATGGAAGCCGTTGCGAGGTCGTACCTTCAGGATGCACTTGACGACCTAGATCGCACGGCCGTCATGGGATACCCGGGATGTCTCCAAGAGCCGGGCAGGCCTTGCGGAAAACCTAGTGGGGGTGGGGGCGCACATCAACCTTTTTCGACAGGCCCTGGAGCCGGAACACGTGTTGGCCCTGCCCGAGGCGCCTACTGATGAAGCACGCGTGCTGGCGGTCCGGCTAGCGACGCTGGGCGCAAAAAGGCGTCGCAGAGGCGAAGCTGCCCCGCGTAGCGTCGCCCCGACATCTGGAGCAGGCTGAATCAGTTTGACTCGCATCGGCCCGCCCGGCGGTTCCTGAGTTAGACGCTGCCCGACACCGGACTCCACTTATAGGCGCGACTCGCGTACTTTAAGCTGATCAAGGAGTTGGGCGGGACCGATGGAGTTCGAAAACTTCCCAAAAGGGAATGCGCTGTGGTTGGTCAAATGGGTGGATGGTTACACCCAGGCCTTTGCGACGAGCCGTTCGCCGTCCATCGGGAGGGGTTCTACCTCGAAATCACGGACGGTTGTGAAAGGGTTGAGAGCTTCTGATCCTGCCTGGCGAGTCTTCGCCGCATCGTCGGGTTGTGGAATCGCTCGATGTATTCGAACACATCAGCCCTGGCGGCATCGAGTGTC
>JAEXLY010000166.1 GCA_023444765.1 Pseudomonadota bacterium
AGCAGTTGCAGTGCGCGCGGCTGCGCGCCGGCGCGGTCGCGGCCGCCGTCAGGCCACTGCCGCCTGCGCCGCCGCGCGCGCCGGGTCCGCTGCGGCTGGGATTCATGTCCAACGGCTTCGGCGCGCATCCCACCGGGCTGTTGACCGTCGCGTTCCTCGAGGCGCTGCAGGCCGAACCGGGCGTCGAATCGCACCTGTTCGCCCTGGTGCCCGGCGATGGCAGCGCCATCGCGCAGCGGCTGCACGCGGCGTCGCGGTGGCATGACCTGGCGAACCAGCGCCACGTGGACGCGGCGCACCGCATCCGCGCTGCCGGCATCGATGTGCTGTTCGACCTGCGCGGCTGGGGCGGCGGCGGCCGTCCCGAGATCCTGGCCATGCGCCCGGCCCCGGTGCAGGCGGGCTGGCTGGCCTACCCCGGCACCAGCGGTGCGCCGTGGCTCGACCACATCGTGGCCGACCGTTTCGTGCTGCCCGAGGCGCTGGCTTCCTGCTTTTCCGAGCGCGTCGCCTGGCTGCCGCGCTGCTTCCAGCCCTCCGACACCGCGCGCGTCCTGCCTCCACCTCCTCCGCGCAGCGAGTGTGGTTTGCCGGAGGGCGCGGTGGTGCTGTGCTGCTTCAACAACAGCTACAAGCTCAACCCGGCGAGCTTCGCGCGGCTGCTGGCGGTGCTGCGCAAAGCTCCGGGCAGCGTGCTGTGGCTGCTGTCCGGGCCCGGCCAGGCGGATCAGCGCCTGCGCGAGGCGGCCCGCGCGCAGGGCGTCGACCCGGCGCGGCTGGTGTTCATGGCCAAGCAGAAGCACGAGTCCTATCTCGCCCGCCTGCAGCTGGCCGACCTGTTCCTCGACACCAATCCCTACAACGCCCACACCACCGCCTCGGACGCGCTCTGGGCCGGTTGCCCGGTGCTGACGCGGCCCGGCGAGACGTTCGCCGCGCGTGTGGCCGGCAGCCTCAACCACCACCTGGGCATGGACGGGATGAACGTCGACAGCGATGCTGCCTTCATCGACATCGCCGTGCGTCTGGCAGGCGACCCGGGCGAACGTGCCAGGCTGCGCGAACGGCTGGCACGTGCCCGCGATGACTCGGGGCTGTTCGACATGCGCGGGTTCGCGCGCGATTTCGCGGCCCTGGCGCAGCGCCTGGCCGACGCCGCGACGGCGTCCTGATCCCGGCCGCCGCCGGCTTGCGGTAGGCTGCGGCCCCATGACCGCCACCACCGACAGTATCCCCCTCGCGCTGTGCCTGCTGACCGTGTCCGATTCGCGGACGCTGGCCGAGGACAGTTCCGGCGACTACCTGGCCAGCGCGCTGCAGGCCGAGGGCCATCGCCTGGCAGAGCGCGCACTCCTGCCCGACGACCGCTACGCCATGCGCGCGCTGGTCTCGAAGTGGATCGCCGACCCCGCCGTGGACGGCATCCTGGTCACCGGCGGCACCGGCTTCACCGGGCGCGATTCCACCCCCGAAGCGCTGCTTCCGCTGCTGGACAAGCAGATGCCGGGCTTCGGCGAACTGTTCCGTGCGATCTCCTTCGAGGAAATCGGCACCTCGTCGCTGCAGTCCCGCGCTTTCGCCGGGCTGGCCAACGCGACCTTCGTGTTCGCCCTGCCCGGCTCGACGTCGGCCTGCCGCACGGCGTGGGAACGGATCATCCGGGCACAGCTCGATGCCCGCACGCGTCCGTGCAACCTCGCCACGCTGCGGCCGCGGCTGTCGGAGCCGGCATGAGCGTGGCCCGGCGCGGATTGCGGGCACGCGTCGCGCGCCACGGGCGCCGGCCCATGCGGTTGGATGCGACGGCATGACCACGCTCAAACGCAAGCCGTACCGGGCCGCGCTCGAGCCGATGCAGCACGAGCTGGTGGCCGTTGCGCGCTGGCTTCGCCACAGCGGCAATCGCCTGGTGGTACTGCTGGAAGGACGCGACACCGCCGGCAAGGGCGGCACGATCGGCGCGCTCTCCGAGCGACTCAACCCGCGCCAGTGCCGGGTGGTCGCGCTGCCCAGGCCGACCGAACGCGAATCCACCCAGTGGTACTTCCAGCGCTATGTGGAGCATCTGCCCGCGGCGGGCGAGATCGTGCTGTTCGACCGCAGCTGGTACAACCGTGCCGGGGTGGAACGGGTGATGGGATATGCCAGTCCCGCGCAGGTGCAGGCGTTCCTGGCGCAGGCGCCGGGGTTCGAACAACAACTGGTGGACGACGGCATCCTGCTGTTCAAGTACTGGCTGTGCTGCGACCAGGCGCGGCAGGAAGAACGTTTCCGCGAGCGGCTGTGCGATCCGCTCAAGCGCTGGAAGCTGTCACCCGTCGACCTGGAGGCCCGCGCCCGCTACGGGGACTACACACTCGCCCGCGAAGACATGCTGGCCGCGACCCACACCGCGCATGCACCCTGGACCCTGGTCGACTTCAACGACCAGCGCCGCGGGCGCCTCACCCTGATCCGCGACCTGCTCGACCGCCTGCCCGACACCTGCGTGCCGCCGCCGGACATCGAACTGCCGCCGCTGGCGGGGGCACCGCAGCCCGAACGCTACGGCGTCCTGCAGCCGCTGCCGCCGTTCGGGGCCTGACCGTGGTGCGCGTGACCTGGCTGCTGGCGTGCTGCGCCCTCGCGGCGCAGGCCTACGCACAGGATCCGGCCGACGCGGCGGGCGCTGCGCCCCCTGCCACCGAGCTGGCGCCGCTGAAGGTGATCGGCCGGCGTCCCGATCCTTTTGCATTCCGCAATCCCGTGGAGGCGGACACCACCATCTTCGATCGGGACTGGGACGAGCCGCCCAGCATCGAGGAGATCGGTATGCGTGGCGGCATCGTGCAGATCGGCATCAACAAGGGCCTGGAGCTGGCCGCCAGGGGGATCCGCAAGCTGCCGGGCTGGCAGAACCAGGTGATCGGGGCGCAAGCGCGCCCGCCGCCGCTGGAACAGGCGCAGCTCGACCGCGCCCTGCGCGTGCAGGGCCGGATCGCGCTGCCGGCCGAGGAAGACGCGGAGGGAAACCCTTCGCCATGACGGCCAGGGTTCGCGGGTCGGCCCTCTCGAACGCATGGCGCGAACGGCCGGGGGCCGGACAGCAGAGCGGCCTGGGGCTGCAGGCTGGTCCCCCGTGTCGCCCGCCCAGAGGCCGACCGGCAACACGCGTGCCGTCCCGCGCGCTCACCGGGGACGCCGCGACCGGCGGGCTGCCGTGCGCTCCGCCCTAGAGGACTTCGAAGGCGCCGTCGACGACCGGACCGGCACACGCCAGCCGTTCGACGCTTTCCACCCGTGCCGCGGGCGGACCGTCCTCGAGCCACTGCGCCAGCGCCTCGACCGCCTGTGCTCCACCCATTGCCACGACCTCCACGCGCCCGTCCTCGAGATTGCGCGCATGCCCCGACAGGCCCAGCAGCAGGGCCTGTTCGCGGGTCGCGGCCCGGAAGAACACGCCCTGCACCCGGCCACTGATCAGGAATCGCGCGGCCGCGCTCACGCCCCTGCGCGCTCCGCCGCCGCTGGCGCCTCCAGCTTCGGCCCACCGCCGGCCTCGATCGCCGTCTCGATTTCCCGGGCCGTGACCGGCCCCAGGAACTGGCGCGCCACCCTGCCGTCCGGTCCGATCAGATAGGTCATCGGCAGCCCCCGCGGCGTCTCGAAATCCGCCGGCGGATCGTAGACATCGATGATCGCGACGGGATAGGCCACAGGGTGCTCGGCGAGGAAGGACTGCATCGCGCGCACGTCGATCTCCTCGTAGGCCAGGCCCACCACCTCGATGTGCTCGCGCATGGTGTGCAGCGCCGACAGCTCGGGCATCTCCTTCAGGCAGGGCGAACACCAGGTCGCCCAGAAGTTGACCACCACCCACTTGCCGCGATGGTCGGCCAGGTCGTACTGCACGCCATCCAGGGTGGTGACGGTCAGGGTCGGCTGGTCCGGGCGCTCGGGCTCGGCGGCCACGGTGGCGGGATCGGCCGGCAAGGCGTCCGGCGCGGCCGGGACCGGGTCGCTCCCGTCCGGGTTCTGCGGTGCGCCAGCCGGCGTGTCGGC
>JAEXLY010000182.1 GCA_023444765.1 Pseudomonadota bacterium
CCCGCGCCCGGCCCGCCCGGCCCGGCGGCCATATCCTCGCCCGAACGGAGGTTCTTGGGCATGGGGGCTGGAATGGCCACCCGCTGCCGCACGGCCGTCCCGGCGCGCGTCTCACGCCCCGGCATAGCGCGCCGCACCGCCGATCCAGCGGTCGACGACCCGGTCGGCCATGTCCGGCGAGGACTGCAGCAGGGCATCGGCGACGCGGTGCACCTGCGGCAGCAGGTCGGCATCGCGGGCGAGGTCGGCGATGCGGAAGCCGACCAGACCCGTCTGCCGGGTGCCGAGCAGTTCGCCCGGCCCGCGCAACTCCAGGTCCTTCTCCGCGATCACGAAGCCGTCGCTGGTGGTGCGCATGGTCTCGAGCCGCTGCCGCGCCATCTGCGACAGCGGCGGCTGGTAGAGCAGCACGCAGCTCGAGGCCTGGCTGCCCCGCCCCACCCGCCCCCGCAACTGGTGCAGTTGCGACAGACCGAGGCGCTCGGCGTTCTCGATGATCATCAGCGATGCGTTGGGCACGTCCACGCCCACCTCGATCACGGTGGTTGCCACCAGAAGGTCGACCTCGCCGCGCTTGAACGCGAGCATCGTCGCTTGCTTCTCGCCGGCCTTCATGCGTCCGTGCACGAAGCCCACCCGCAGTCCCGGCAAGCTTGCCGTCAGTTGCTCCCAGGTGGTCTGCGCCGCCTGCGCCACCACCTCGTCGCTCTCGTCGATGATGGTGCACACCCAGTACGCCTGGCGCCCCTCCGCACAGGCGGCGCGGATGCGTTCGACCAGCTCCGGACGGCGGCCGGCGCCCAGCACCACGGTCTGCACCGGGGTGCGGCCGGGGGGGAGCTCGTCGATCGCCGACACATCGAGGTCGGCATAGGCCGCCATTGCCAGGGTGCGCGGGATCGGGGTGGCGGTCATCACCAGCTGGTGCGGCGCCACGCCCGCGGCCGCGCCCTTGTCGCGCAGTGCCAGACGCTGGTGTACGCCGAAGCGGTGCTGTTCGTCGACGATGGCCAGGGCCAGGTCGCGGAACACCACGCCCTCCTGCATCAGCGCATGGGTGCCCACCGCCAGCTGCGCCGCGCCACTGGCGACGTCGGCCAGCACCGCGCTGCGCGCGCGACCGGACACCTTGCCCGCCAGCCACGCCACGCGCACGCCCAGCGGTTCCAGCCAGCCCCGCAGATTGGCCAGGTGCTGCTCGGCCAGCAGCTCGGTCGGCGCCATCAGCGCCGCCTGGCGCCCGCCGCCGATGGCCAGCAGCGCCGCCATCGCGGCCACCACGGTCTTGCCGCTGCCCACGTCGCCCTGCACCAGGCGCAGCATCGGCACGCCCTTGCGCAGGTCTGCGCGGATGTCGGCGAACACGCGCTCCTGGGCGCCGGTAAGCGCGAACGGCAACGACTGCCGCAGCCGTTGCAGCAACCCGGCATCGTGATCGAGCACGGGCGCGGCATGGGATTGCAGTGCAATGCGCTGGCGGCGGAGGCTCAGGTGGTGGGCCAGCAGCTCTTCCAGCGCCAGCCGCCGCTGCGCCGGGTGGGTGCCGGCGAGCAGCGCGGCAACGTCGGCGTTGCGCGGCGGCCGATGCAGGGTCAGCAGTGCCTCGCGCAGGCCGGGCAGCACCTGTCCGCCTGCCAGCAGCGTGTGCGGCAGCAACTCCAGCAGTTCCTCGGCGGGCAGCCGGTCCAGCGCCTGCGCGACCAGGCGCCGCAGGGTCGCCGGACCGACGCCTTCGATCGCCGGATACACCGGGTCCAGCGCCTCTCCCAGCGCCGCGTCTTCGCCGTCGCCCAGCACCCGGTAGCTCGGATGCACGATCTCGAGGCCATGCTGGCCCGGGCGCGGGGCACCGTAGGCACGCACACGGGCACCGACGCGGAACTGGTTGACCTGCTGCGACCGGAAATGGAAGAAGCGCAGCACCAGCGTGGCGCGCGAGCCGTCGCCCACCGCCACGCGCAGCATCGGGCGGTAGCGGAAGCCACGCTCGACCGCCTCCACCACCCCTTCAACCTGCGCCGCCACGCCCGGCTGCAGCCGCGCGATGGGCGTGATCCGGGTGCGGTCCTCGTACTGGCGTGGCAGGTGCAGCCACAGGTCCTGCAGGGTCGTCAGGCCGCGCGCGGCCAGCTTCTCCGCCACCGCCGGCCCCACGCCGGCGAGCGTGGTCAGCGCAGGATCACCGCCGGCGGCGAGGACGGGCGCGGGCCTGGCCATGCCGCGTCGCGATCAGGCCAGCACCATCACCGCATCGACCTCGAACAGCACGCCCTTGGGCAGCGCCGAGACCTCGATCGTCGAACGCGCCGGATACGGCGCATCGAAGTACTCGGCCATCACCGCGTTGACCGAGGCGAACTGCGACAGGTCGGTCAGGTACAGCCCGACGCGCACGATGTCGGCCATCGAGCCGCCCGCCGCATCCGCCACCGCCTTGAGGTTGTCGAAAGCCTGCCGCGCCTGCGCCTCGATGCCGCCGGGGACGACCTCGCCGGTGGACGGGTCCAGCGGGATCTGGCCGGAGAAGAACACCGTGTTGCCGGCGCGGGTGGCCTGCGAATAGGGACCGATCGCGGCGGGCGCCCGGTCGGTCTGGATGGGGGTACGTGGCATGGGGCGATCCCGTTCGGAAAGCCCCGATTATAGGTCGCGCCGTCGCATCGGCAGCGCGCCGCCCTACATGCGCTGCACGCCGTGGACCGCCGCCAGCCGGCGCGTGCGGCGGATGACGTCGGCCAGGTGCTGGCGGTTGCGGACCTGGATGGAGAAGCGGATCACGGCGATGTTGGTATCGCGCTCCAGGTACTCCACGCCTTCGATGTTGGAATTGGCCTTGGCGATCGCCGCCGCCACCTCGGCCAGCGAACCCGGGCGGTTCTCGGTCTCGATGATCAGCCCGACCGGGTACTCGCCGATCACCTCGCGATCCCAGCCGATCGCCACCCAGCGGTCCAGCGACTTGCGGTATTCGGCCACGTTCGGGCAGTCGAACCGGTGCACGACGATGCCCTTGCCGGCGGTGTGGTAGCCCATGATCTCGTCGCCGGGGATGGGCATGCAGCAGTTGGCGAAGCTGATCACGCCGCGTTCGTGGCCGCTGATCAGGATGCGGTCTCCGCGCCGCGGCAGGGTATCGCCGCCAGCCGACGTTCCCGCGCCCTCGTCAGGCGCCAGGGCCATCGCCACCTGCGAGGGCATGCGATTGCCCAGGGCGATGTCGGCCAGCAGTTCCTCCAGGCGCGGATAGCGCAACTCGCCCAGATACGCATCCAACCTCGCCTGCGGCAGGCGGTCGAGCGAGGTCGCCAGGTCCTCCAGCGCGCGGTCGAGCATCCGGTGCCCGAGCGTCACCGCATCCTCGTGCTCGAGCTGCTTGAGCTGGGCGCGGATGGCGGTACGCGCCTTGCCGGTGACCACGAATTCCAGCCACTGCGGCTTGGGCAACGACGACTTGGCGGTGACGATCTCCACCGTCTGGCCGCTGACCAGCTTGGTGCGCAGCGGCACCAGCTTGCGGTCCACGCGCGCGGCCACCGCCGTGTTGCCCACGTCGGTATGCACGGTGTAGGCGAAATCGAGCGCGGTTGAGTTGCGCGGCAGCGACAGGATGTCGCCCTTGGGCGAGAAGAGGTAGACCTCGTCGGGGAACAGGTCGACCTTCACGTTCTCCAGGAATTCGAGCGACGAGCCGGT
The DNA here is from genome assembly GCA_023444765.1 of Pseudomonadota bacterium. GTDB lineage: Bacteria > Pseudomonadota > Gammaproteobacteria > Xanthomonadales > Xanthomonadaceae > Luteimonas. The sequence continues at coordinate 3,694 of JAEXLY010000182.1, forward strand.
GGCGCGCTGCGACTCGAGCAGGTTGGCGATCCACGAGTGCGCGCGCGCCTGTGCGCCATTGGCCGCGGTGCCGTGCTTGTAGGCCCAGTGCGCGGCGATGCCGCGCTCGGCGATCAGGTCCATTTCCTCGGTGCGGATCTGCACTTCGATCGGAGAACCGTAGGGTCCGAACAGCACCGTGTGCAGCGACTGGTAGCCGTTGGCCTTGGGGATCGCGACGAAATCGCGGAAGCGCCCGTCGAGGGGCTTGTACACCGAATGCGCCACGCCCAGCGCGTGGTAGCAGTCGGCCACCGAGGTGACCACGATGCGGAAGCCGAACACGTCCATGACCTGGGCGAAGGTCTTTCCCTCGCTGCGCATCTTGTTGTAGATGCTCCAGGGCGACTTGACGCGGCTTACCAGCCGGTACTTCAGCCCTTCGCTGGTCAGCCGCTGCGCCAGCTGCGCCTCGATCTTGGCCATCGCCTCGCGTCGCAGCATCGGCTGGCCGCGGATGTGTTTCTCGAGGATCAGGTGGCGCAGCGGATGCAGGGCGTGGAAGCCACGGTCCTGCAGCTCGGCCTTGATCAGGTTCATGCCCAGGCGCTGGGCGATCGGCGCGTAGATCTCCAGAGTCTCGCGCGCGATGCGCTCGCGCGCCGGACCGGGCTGCGCGCCGAGCGTGCGCATGTTGTGCAGGCGGTCGCTGAGCTTGATCAGGATCACGCGCAGGTCGCGAGCCATCGCCAGCATCATCTTGCGGAAGCTTTCGGCGGCCGCTTCCTGGCGGCTGCTGAAGTGCAGCTTGTCGAGCTTGGTGACGCCGTCGACCAGCTCGGCCACGGTCTCGCCGAACTCGCTGGCGAGCTGCTCGCGGGTGAGCGGGGTGTCCTCGATCGTATCGTGCAGGATCGCGGCTACCAGGGTCTCGACGTCGACCTTCTGCTCGGCCAGCACCTGCGCGACCGCCACCGGATGGGTGATGTACGGTTCGCCCGACCTGCGCGTCTGTCCGGCGTGGGCCGCGGCACCCACCGCCCAGGCGCGGCGCAACAGGGCACGCTGGTCCTGCGGCAGGTAATCGGCCGCGCGCTCGAATTCGCGCACGTAGTCCGGCACGTCCGCTTCGGCGGCGGGCACGGGCTGTATCAGGGCTGGAACGCCGGAAGTCATCCCGGGAGCCTAAGGCGAAGGCCGGAAATGGGGAATAGGGGGCGCCCGGAATCGGGAGTCGGGATCCGGAAAGCGCGATGGCCGCGGAGGCCCGAAAACGCGAAAGCCCCGCCGAAGCGGGGCCCTGACGGCGCCGGAGGGAGGCGGGAAGAGGGTGCGGTTACGAATCCCTGATCCCGGATCCCGGCTCTACAGATCGTCGCCCTTCATGTCGTCGTCGCCGGCCACCACCTCGGCGGCCGCCCACTCCAGCGCCTCGCGCTCCTTGCGCTCGCGCTCGGCCTTGTCGACCGCGTCGATGAACGGCTGGTCGATGCGGCGCGCGGCGATCTCGCGCAGCGCCAGCACGGTGGGCTTGTCCTGTGCTTCGGCGTTGTCGATCTGCGGATCGACGCCGTTGGCGAGCTGGCGGGCGCGCTTGGCGGCCATCATGACGAGCTCGAAGCGGTTGTCGACCACTTCCAGGCAATCTTCAACGGTGATGCGGGCCATAAGTCTCCCGGCGGCCCTGCGGCCGTCGCTCTGAATTGGGGAAAGGACCGGCAAGTCTAGGCAGGGCAACGACGAAAATCAAGCCATCCCCAGTGGAATCAGTCACTTGGGGGCGAGATCCCGGACGTTGCCCGGGTGCTGGGCCCTTCCCCCTGCAGGTCCGGGGTCACCCTTCGGCCAGCAGCGCCTCGATCAGGCCGGCATGACGCCGCACCTGCAGGCCGCGGCGCAGCCGGCTGGCCAGGAAGATCGCGCACATCTCGCCCACCGCCACCTCGAACTCCTCGTTGACGATGACGAAGTCGAAGTCGGCATGGTGCGACATCTCCTCGCGCGCGTTCGCCATGCGCCGGGCGATGACTTCTTCGCTGTCCTGGCCGCGCTTGCGCATGCGCTCCTCCAGCGCGGCGCGCGACGGCGGCAGGATGAACACGCTCACCGCATCGGGCACCTGCGCCTTCACCTGCTGCGCGCCCTGCCAGTCGATCTCCAGCAGCACATCGCGACCGGCGGCCAACTGCGGCTCGACCGACTGTCGCGCCGTGCCCTTCCAGTCGCCGTGCACCTGCGCGTACTCGAAGAAGTCGCCTGCCGCGATCATCGCCTTGAACTCGTCCGCGCCCACGAAGTGGTAGTGCTCGGCATGACGCTCGCCCGGCCGCGGCGGGCGCGAAGTGAACGAGATCGACAGGCATATGTTGCGATCGCGCTGCAGGCAGGCGTTGACGATGCTGGACTTGCCCGCCCCCGAGGGGGCCGCAACGATGAAGAGGGTGCCCCTAAGGCCGGGATCGGCGACTGGCGACTGGTGACTGGTCAAAACCCTTTCTCCCGGAATCCTCGGCGTCGGCACCGCTTTTCTCGAATCACGAACCACGATTCACCAATCCCGACTATTCGATGTTCTGCACCTGTTCGCGGACCTGGTCGATCAGCACCTTCAGCTCGACCGCGGCATTGCTGGTGCGTGCGTCGACGGACTTGGAGCCCAGCGTGTTGGCCTCGCGGTTGAACTCCTGCAGCAGGAAGTCCAGCCGCCGGCCGACGGGTTCCTTCTGCCGGAACACGCGGCGGATCTCGTCGACGTGGCTGGACAGCCTGTCCAGCTCCTCGTCCACGTCGAGCTTCTGCAGCGACAGCACCAGTTCCTGCTCCACACGCGCCGGATCCGCTCCCTGCGCCAGCTCGGCCAGGCGCGACTGCAGGCGGACCCGCTGCGCGTCGCGGATCGCAGGCACCAGTCCGCGCACTTCGCCGGCGATGCGCTCGATGCCGTCCACCCGCTCCAGGATCGCCGCCACCAGCTTGCCGCCTTCACGCTCGCGCGCGGCGACGAAATCGGCCAGCACCGTGTCCAGCAGCGACAGCGCCTCGGCCTGCAGCTCGGACGGATCGGCCGCCTGCGACTGCAGCACGCCCGGGAACTGCAGCAGTTCGACCAGACCCACCCGCAGCTCCGGGAAGTGCGGCCGCAGGCTGCCGGCAAGTTCGCCCAGGCGCCCGACCAGCGCCTCGTCCACCTGCAGCGACACGGCAGAATCCGCCGGCCGCAGCCGCAGGACCAGGTCGACCTTGCCGCGCGACACGCGCGAGGACACGCGCTCGCGCAGCGCGGGTTCCAGCACGCGCAGCTCGTCGGGCAGCCGCACCCCAAGCTCCAGGAACCGGTGATTCACCGCCCGCAGCTCGCAGCCGAGGGTGCCCCACGGGGTGCTGCGCTCACCCGAGGCGTAGGCGGTCATGCTGCGGATCGACATCGGGCGTCCCGTGCTCCAAAGGACGCAATGGTAATCTGGCGCCCCGTTTTCTGCCGGACATCCCACGCATGACCATTGCCCGCCCCAGCGGCCGCGCGCCCGACCAGCTGCGCGAGGTCCGCATCGAGCGCGGCTACACGCGCCACGCGGAGGGCTCGGTACTGGTGTCGTTCGGCCAGACCCGCGTGCTGTGCAATGCCAGCGTCGAGAACAAGGTGCCCGGCTTCCTGCGCGGCAAGGGCGAGGGCTGGGTGACGGCCGAGTACGGCATGCTCCCGCGCGCCACCCACAGCCGCAGCGACCGCGAGGCCGCGCGGGGCAAGCAGGGCGGCCGCACGCTCGAGATCCAGCGCCTGATCGGCCGCACCCTGCGCGCCTGCATCGACCGCAGCGCGCTGGGCGAACGCACGATCACCCTCGACTGCGACGTACTGCAGGCCGACGGCGGTACCCGCACCGCGGCCATCACCGGCGCCTACGTCGCCCTGGTGGACGCGGTCCGCTGGCTGCAGAAGCGCCGCGAGATCAGCCGCGACCCGGTGTTCGGCGCGGTGGCTGCGGTCTCGGTGGGCGTGTACCGCGGCGTGCCGGTCCTCGACCTCGACTATGCCGAGGACAGCGCCTGCGACACCGACATGAACGTGGTGATGAACGACGGCGGCGGCTTCATCGAACTGCAGGGCACCGCCGAGGGCCACGCCTTCCGCCGCGACGAGCTCGACGCCCTGCTGGGCCTGGCCCAGTCCGGGATCGCCACGCTGCTCGAACACCAGCGCACCGCGCTCGCGCAATGACGGCCGGGCAGCGGGCGCTGGTGCTGGCCTCGAACAACGCCGGCAAGCTGGAGGAATTCCGCGCCCTGCTCGCGGGCGACGGGTTCGATGTGCGCCTCCAGTCGGAGTTCGGCGTTGTCGACGCCGAGGAAACCGGACTGACCTTCATCGAGAACGCGATCCTCAAGGCCCGTCATGCCTGCCGGGCCACCGGCCTGCCGTCGCTCGCGGACGATTCGGGCCTGTGCGTGGATGCGCTCGACGGTGCGCCCGGACTGTACTCGGCGCGCTATGCCGGCAGCCATGGCGATGCCGGACGCAACATCGACCGGCTGCTGCGCGAGTTGGACGGCGTGCCCGACGACCGGCGCGACGCGCACTTCGTGTGCGCACTGGCGCTGCTGCGCAGCGAACTCGATCCGCAGCCGATCGTGGTCGAGGGCCGCTGGCATGGACGCATCCTGCGCGAGCGGCGGGGCCGGGGCGGACACGGCTACGACCCGGTGTTCCTCGACCCGGTTTTCGACCAGACCGCCGCTGAAATGCCGCTGGCGGACAAGAACCGGATCAGCCATCGCGGACAGGCGCTGGCCTTGCTCCGCGACCGGCTGGCGGCCGGCTGAACGGGCCGGAGTTCCGCGTCCGGTTGCCGCAGGCGCCTGCGGCGCACGTGCCATCCTTGACCCCACCCATCCCGATCCCCGCACCCCGGCGCCGCCACCCATGACCATGCCGCCAGAACCAGGCGCACAGTCCGCGGACGCGGCGCTGCATCCGCCGCCGCTGTCGCTGTACGTCCACCTGCCCTGGTGCGTGCGCAAGTGTCCCTATTGCGACTTCAACTCGCACCAGGCGCGTGGGCCGCTCCCGTTCGACGCCTACGTGGACGCGCTGCTGGCCGATCTCGACCACGACCTTCCGCTGGTCTGGGGCCGCACGGTGCATTCGGTGTTCTTCGGCGGCGGCACGCCGAGCCTGTTCCCGGCCGATGCCATCGACCGCTTCCTGCAGGGAGCCTCGGCCCGGCTGCGCTTCGCACCGGCGCTGGAAACCACCCTGGAGACCAACCCCGGGACCGCGGAGCATGGCCGCTTCCGCGATTACCTGGCCGCGGGCGTCAACCGCATCAGCTTCGGCATCCAGAGCTTCGACGATGGCTGCCTGCGGCGCCTGGGACGCATCCACGACGCCGCCCAGGCCGAAACGGCGGTGAAACAGGCGCAGGACGCCGGTTACGACAACCTCAACCTCGACCTGATGTACGCCCTGCCCGGCCAGTCGCTGCCGATGGCGTTGAACGATGTCGAACGCGCCGTGGGCCTCGCGCCCGCACATGTCTCGCACTACCAGCTCACGCTGGAGGCCAACACGGTCTTCGCCGCCCGTCCGCCCGGGGACATCCCGGGCGAGGACCTCGCGTGGGACATGCAGGAACACTGCCAGGCGCTGCTGGCGCAGGCCGGCTACGCGCAGTACGAGGTCTCGGCCTACGCGCGTCCCGGGCGCCAGTGCGCGCACAACCTCAACTACTGGCGCTACGGCGACTACCTGGGCATCGGCGCCGGCGCCCACGGCAAGATCACACTGGGAGCGGAGCAGGCGATCCTGCGCCGCTGGAAGGTCCGTCATCCGACCGCGTGGCTGGCGGCAGCCGGCACCGGCGCGGCGATCGGCGGCGACGAGCGCATCGCGCCCGCGCAGCGGCCGTTCGAGTTCATGCTCAATGCGCTGCGGCTGGTCGAGGGTTTCCCGCTGTCCGGTTTCCAGGCGCGCTGCGGCCTTGCGCCGGGGGCGATCGAGCCCGCCCTGGCGCAGGCGGTGGACCGCGGGTGGCTGGTGGTGGACGGGGACCGCGTCGTCCCCACCGCGCTCGGCCGACGCTTCGGCAACGACGTGATCGCGCTGTTCCTGGTCGACGCCGATTCCCCCGGAACTGGCCGATCCGCACCCGCCGTGTAAGTATTCCGGCACCTCCGGGCCGGTCATCCACGATGCCGACTGCTTCATCCAGAGATTCCGCGACACCGAGGTCGCTGGCCGCCGCCGGCCTGCCCCCGCGCGTGCACCGCGCGCTGGAGGCGGCACTCACGCTGGTCACCGACACCATCGAGCCGCAGCTGGGCAACATGCTCGCCGAGTTCGAGGAAGAACTGTTCCGCCTGGCCGACCAGGCGCGCAGCCCGGGCATGGAGTCGGGCTACATGGCCACGCTGCGGGCCTTCCGGCTCAACCGGGCAGACCTGGTGCCGCGCTTCATCCTCGAGGTCGAGGGCACCGCTGCCGGCCTCCGCACGCCGGCGACCGGGCCGCTTCCAGCTGCGCGGGAGGACGGGCGACCCGCGCAGTCGGGGTTCGGGCTGCTGAGCCTGGTGGACGAGGCGGTGATGGACGAGGGCATGGTGCTGCGCGAGATCGCGAGCCGCCAGGAAGGCCGGGCCGCCCTGCCGCTGCACCTGCTGGGCCAGCGGTTCGGCGTGCTGGCCGGTGCGCCGGCCTTCGACGCCGAGCGCCTGCCGCTCGGCCCGCACGCCATCTGTCGCGCGATGGGCGCGGTGGCCAAGGCCCTCGACATCGAACACGATTCACGCCTGCTGCTTTACCGCATCTTCGACCGCCACGTGATGTCGGGCTATCCCAAGCTGCTCGAGCGCCTGGACGAGCTGCTCGACCAGCAGGGCATCCTTCCGGGACTGACCCATGTGCCGGTGCGCGCGCGCCCCACGCCGCAACCCGGCTACGCGCGGGGCGCGGG
>JAEXLY010000237.1 GCA_023444765.1 Pseudomonadota bacterium
CCCGCGCAGGGCGCGATCGCCATCGAGAGCCGGGACGGCGATGCCGCGGTCCAGGGCCTGCTGGCGGTGCTCGACCACGCGCCTACCCGGCGCTGCGTCGAGGCCGAGCGCGCGATGAACCGCGCGCTCCACGGCAGCTGCCACGTGCCGGTGGCGGCCTTTGCCGAACACGTCGACGGCGACCGGCTGCGGTTGCGGGGCCTGGTCGGCGATGCCGCTGCCGGGCGGCTGTTGCGCGCCGAGGCCGGGGGCGAGGATCCGGGCACGCTGGGGGCGCAGGTCGCGCGCCAGCTGCTGGATGCGGGTGCCGGGGAACTGCTCGCGCCGCACACGTGAGCGGCCCGTCCGCGGCAGAGGCCGGGGGTCACCTGCCCGGGCGCCCGCCACCCGATCAGAACGCGTAACGCAGCCTGACCGAGCCTTCGCGGTCGGTGCGGCCCTCGCCGCCGTTGCCGGCGGTGTCGTGGCGCAGTTCGAAATCGCCCAGCAGCGCCCATTGCGGAGCGAGTTCGAGATCCACGCCGATGGTCTGGCGCAGGTAGGCGTTTTCGCGGCCACGCTCCAGGCGGACCTGCTGGTTCAGCGATCCCAGTTCGCCCAGCCGCTGCGACAGGCGCAACTGGCCCATCGCAACCGGTCCCTGGGCGGCCGTGCCGTAGTTGGCATAGGGCTGCAGGCGGTAACCGGTCCCCACCTCCAGTTGCACCTTGGTTTCGGGGTTGCGCACGGCCTCCATGCCGTAACGGGCATCGACCAGGGCCGCACCGCCGCTGCTGTGGAACCAGTCGCGGCGCGAGGCCGGCGAGTACAGGCCGATGAACCGGCGCGTGGCCAGCCGGGGCAGGCGCTGGGGCCGGATCTCGTCCACCACGCCGGGGGCCTGGCCGCGGGCCACGGTGCGGGGGGGATGAACTGCCCGCTGCCACTCCGCATCCGGACAGACCAGGCGCAGGCAGGGCTGGCGCAGCGACACCCGTCCGGATGCGACCGCGACCGCCGCCGGCAACCCGGGCGCCTCGGGCAGGGGCTGCATGAAGACGGGCAGGCCGACCACGGCCAGCCACCAGCTGGCGAGCATCCGGGCTCCAGATGGAAACGGTTCCGTGCCTATTGTGCCCGGCGTGCCGGGGATCTCAACTGAACCGTGGGCCGCAACCCCGCAGGGCCTGGCTCAGAACGGGAAGAAGCGGGGAATCAGCACGATCGCCGCGGCGCAGAACACGACGTTCAGCGGCAGGCCCATGCGCACGAAATCCGAGAAGCGGTAGCCGCCGGCGGTGAACACCATGGTGTTGGTCTGGTAGCTGATCGGCGTGGCGAAGCTGGTCGAGGCGGCGAACGCCACGGCCACCAGCAGCGGCTTGGCGTCGATGCCCATCGATTCGGCCGCCGCCAGCGCGATCGGCACCACCAGCACCGCCGAGGCGTTGTTGCTCATGAACTCGGTGGCGATGGAGGTCATCAGGTATACCGCCGCCAACGCCGCCAGAGGACCGAACCCGCCCAGGGTCCCGATCATGAAGTCGGCCGCCAGCGCTGCGCCGCCGGTCTTCTGCAGGGCGATGCCCAGGGGCAGGATGCCGGCCAGCAGCAGGATCACGCGCCAGTCGATCGCACGATAGGCCTCGTCCGGCTCGACCAGGCCGAAGATCAGCAGCGCGCCGCAGCCGATCAGGGCCGCTTCCACGATCGACAGCCAGCCCAGCGCCGCCACGGTGATCGTGGCGACCATCACCAGCACGGACAGGATCGCGCGCAACGGATCGGGCCTGGCCTGCCGGCGTGTGCCGAGGACGATCATGCCCTTGTCCGCGCGCAGGTCCTCGATCGCCTTGGCCGGCGCATCCAGCAGCAGGACATCGCCCAGGCTGAGCTGCACGTGGTCCAGGGGCTGGCGCACGTCCAGCATGCGCCGGTGGATGCCGTGCACGCGCGCGCGGTACATGTGCCCGAAGCGCATGCCGGCCAGGGTATGCCCGATCAGGTGCGAGCCGGGCGAGACCATCACCTCGACCTGCATGCGTTCGGCGTCGATGTCGCCGTCCAGGTCGCGGGCCACGTGGTCGAAGCGCAGTTTGCGCGCCTTGCGCACCGCGGCGATGTGCTTCCACTCGCCGCGTAGCAGCAGCCGGTCGCCGGCACGGACCTCGGCGTCGGCGCCGTGGACCGCGCGCCCGTCGCGCAGGATCTCCAGCACCACCGCATCGTCCACGTTCGGCGGCACCACCTGGTCGCGGCGCAGGCCGATGGCCCCCGACTCCTCGGGCACCAGCAGCTCGGCGACGTAACGGCCGACGTGCTCGTGCTCTTCGGTGCCGGGAATGCCCCGGTCGGGCAGCAGCCAGCGGCCCACGGTCATCAGGTACAGCATGCAGATGCCGACGAAGATCAGGCCCAGGGGCGCGAACTCGAACAGCGTGAAGCCGGCGCGGCCGGCGTCGCGCGCCATCGCGTCCACCAGCAGGTTGGTCGAAGTGCCGATCAGGGTGCAAACGCCGGCCGCCTGCGACATGTAGGACAGCGGGATCAGGAACTTCGACGGTGCCCAGCGGTTGGCGGCGCTGGCGGCCAGGACCAGCGGCAGGAACACCGCCACCGTCGCGGTGTTGTTGACGAAGGCCGCCACGCAGGAGACCAGCAGGAGCATCACCAGCAGGAACAGCCACTGGTGGCGGATCCGCGACAGCACGTCGCCGATGGCCGCGACCGCGCCGTGGCGCTGCAGCGCCGCGCTCAGCACGAACATCGCCGCCACCATGATCGTGGCCTGGTTGCTGAAGCCCGACAGGCCATCGGACAGGCTGATCGTGCCGGTCACCACCAGCGCGGTCATCACCAGCAGGGCCACCACGTCGACGCGCAGCTTTTCGGTGACGAACAGGGCGACCGCCCCGGCGAGGATCGCCAGCGTCAGCCACAGGGCCATGGCG
>JAEXLY010000014.1 GCA_023444765.1 Pseudomonadota bacterium
TAGCAGCGCCAAAGCCAAGGCCAGCGCCGATGCCTTTAGCCAAGCTGCTGCTTGAGTGACCGGCTCTTCTCTTTAGGAATTCCATTTCTGTCTCCTGCCGTCTAACTACTGTTCGACCGATCCGGTCGGTATAACTCCGATTCTCGACCCCAGCCGACCGCCGCGTCAATCAGACTTTTCCGACGTTGATCAACGGCTTGCGCGGACAGTCGGCCAGCGCTTGCTATGCCACCGTAGCCGCGTTATCCGGCATGGAGGCCGTGATATGTCTTATGACGGTGGCGGGACCGTGATATCCGGGGAGGATGCCTCGACCGCGAGGCCGCGCCTGTTGGACGAAGTTCGCGGCCGTCTGCGGCTGGAACGCTACAGCTTGCGCACCGAGAATGCATACATCTACTGGATACGCCGCTATATCCGGGAGAATGGTGTCCGGCATCCGCGGGAACTAGGCGGTCCGGCAGTGGAGCGGTTTCTGACGAACCTCGCGGTCCGCGACCGGATGGCGCCAAGCACGCAGAACCAGGCGCTGTCGGCGCTGCTGTTCCTCTATCGCAAGGTGCTGCTGCTGGACCTGCCCTGGATGGAGGACGTGGTGCGTGCGAAGCGGCAGCCGCGCCTGCCGGTGGTGCTGTCGCGCGCGGAGGCGTCGGAGCTGTTGCGGCGGATGTCCGGCCGCGATGCGCTGATGGCCGGTCTGCTCTATGGCAGCGGCCTGCGCCTTATGGAGTGCCTGCGGCTGCGGGTCAAGGACGTGGACTTCGCCCGCAACGAGATCACGGTGCGCGAAGGCAAGGGCGGCAAGGACCGCAAGACCGTGCTTCCCGGTCGGCTGCACCAGGCCTTGCAGCTGCAGCTGGCGGAGGTGCGGGCGCTGCATGCGCAGGATGTGGATGCCGGCCATGGCGCGGTGCACCTGCCCCATGCGTTGGCCCGCAAGTACCGGCAGGCGGCCTGGCTGCTGGACTGGCAGTTCGTGTTCCCGGCGACGCGTCGCTCCTGCGATCCGCTCGATGGCCGGGAGAAGCGCCACCATCTCGACCCCGGGGTGCTGCAGCTGGCCGTGCGTCGCGCCGCCCGCGCCTGCGGTTTCACCAAACCCATTACGCCGCACACGCTGCGACACAGCTTCGCCACCCACCTGCTCGAGTCCGGCGCCGACCTGCGGACGATCCAGGAACTGCTTGGACACAAGGACGTGACCACCACGCAGGTCTATACCCACGTGCTCAATCGCGGACCGGGTGGCGTGCTGAGTCCGCTCGACCGTTGACTGCGGCGCGCCGGCATTGCGCGGTCAGGACCGTCGCCAGCCGTTTTCCGTGGTCATGCGTTCAAGCGTCTCGCGTTGCACGAAGTAGCGCAGCAATCCGCAGTCCCTGCAGACCACCGCCCTGAGCTTGGGTGGAGTGAACAAGGTTCCGGCCCCCGGCAGCAGGTCGGGACCATAGCCGCCACGCGCGGCGATGTCGCCATGGGTGAGCAACTGCGTGCTTCCGCAGTCGGGACACGCCTGGGGTCGGGTCATGGCATTGCTCCTCTGGAACGTCATGGCAAGACGGATGCCACGGCGGCAACGTGACGGGGGGGCGCTCAGGCCGACGGCAGCGGCAGGCCACGGAAGGCCTTGACCGTGCGCAGCACGAAGCTGGAGTTGACGTCGGCCACGCCGCCCAGGGCCAGCAGCTTGTCCAGCAGGAAGCGCGAGAAGTGCTCGAGATCGCCCACCGCCACGTGCACCAGGTAATCCATGTCGCCGGTCAGGGCATGGCAGGCGACGACTTCCGGCCAGGCATTGACGTGCTCGGCGAAGGCGGCGATGGATGCGGCATCGTGGCGCGCCAGGTGTACGCGCACGAAGGCCTGCAGGCCCAGGCCCAGGCGTTCGCCGTCGAGTTCGGCGCGGTAGCCCGCGATCACGCCCTCGCGCTCGAGCCGCTGCACGCGGCGCAGGCAGGCCGAGGCCGACAGATGGACGCGTTCGGCGAGCTCGGCGTTGGTCTGGCGCCCGGCCCGCTGCAGCTCCGCCAGGAGCATCAGATCGGTGCGGTCGAGCTGGATAGCGGTCATCTCGTGCTCATTCTTGCTGATGTACGCAACAATCGTGCGCTAAGTTCGCGTGAAGGCGCAACTTCGCAATCCTGTTGCGCGTCCGCCCGGCTAACCTGCGGGGATTCCCCACCCCGCCTGCCGCCAGCGCGACGGGCGCAGCGCCGGAGAACGCGCCATGTCCCTGCAGCAGCCCCGCCGTGTCGAGAACCTGCACACCGACAAGGGCAAGGTGCCTGTCTATGCCACCGGCATCGTCGAGCAGCCCTGGGACGACTACAGCGCCGAGGACCATGCCACCTGGGCCACGTTGTTCGCGCGGCAGCGCGAGATCCTGCCCGGGCGGGCCAGCGGGGCCTTCCTGCGCGCGCAGGACGCGATGGGCATGAGCCCGCACGCGATCCCGAAGTACACCGAACTCAACCGCGTGCTGGGCGAGGCCACCGGCTGGCAGCTGATCGGCGTGGAGGGCCTGCTGCCGGAGCTGGATTTCTTCGACCACCTCGCCAACCGCCGCTTCCCGGTCACCTGGTGGATCCGCAAGCCGGAGCAGATCGACTACATCGAAGAACCCGACCTGTTCCACGACCTGTTCGGCCATGTGCCCCTGCTGATGGACCCGCGCTTCGCCGACTACATGCAGGCCTACGGTCGCGGCGGGGTGAAGGCGCATGCGATCGGGCCCGACGCGCTGCAGAACCTCACGCGGCTGTACTGGTACACGGTGGAGTTCGGGCTGATCCGCGAGGACGACGGCCTGCGCATCTACGGCAGCGGCATCGTCTCGTCCAAGGGCGAGTCGATCCATGCGCTCGAGAGCGACGCGCCCAACCGCATCGGTTTCGACCTGGAGCGGATCATGCGCACGCGCTACCGCATCGACACCTACCAGAAGACCTACTTCGTGATCGACAGCTTCGAGCAGCTGATCGAGGCCACGCGCCCGGACTTCACTCCGATCTATGCACGGTTGGCCCAACAGTCGTCGATCCCGGCCGGTGAGGTCCTCGCCACCGACGAGGTATTGCATCGCGGCACGGGCGAAGGCTGGGCCAGCGACGGCGACGTCTAGCGCGGCCAGCCGCGCATTGCCCACCGTGCGCCGGGTTCTCGCGGGTCCGTCGTTCCGGCGCAGGGGGGGATCTGGCGTCGTCGGGATCTCCTTTGACCTGGACAAGCCGGCGTTGTGCTTGCGGGCGCGGCGGGACACCGGGCCGAATCGCGGGACTTCCCGCTGCGCTCGAAGTCGTTCACCGGGGCGCCTGGGTCCGCTCCACCCACTCCATGGACGCCGGGACGCAAGCCGCTGGATCTCCGCGCAGGTGCGACGGTCGGCTGGGTCCATCGGTCGGATCTGGACGGGGAAACGTGGCTGCCACCGGGGCATCGCGGCGGGCTGGTCGAGCGCCGGAACAACGGCCATGCCGCCTGCGCACGGAAGGCGACCGGGTTGCCTGCGCGGCGGTGCTGGTCCGGCCGTCCCGGACCTACGCTCCTCGCCGCGCCGACCGTTCCGTCCGCAACCGCCCGGCCCGGCGTTCGTGCGACTGCTACAATCAAGCGGATTTTTCGCCGCGTGCCGGCGCCCTCCCCTCCTTCTGCGACGACGAACTGCCGTGTCCTTTTTCGCGAATGTTGAACTGGTCCCCGGTGATCCGATCCTGGGCCTGACCGAGGCCTACAACGCCGACACCCGCGCCACGCGCGTCAACCTGGGCGTGGGCATCTATTACGACGAGGACGGCCGTATCCCGGTGCTGCGTGCCGTGCAGCAGGTCGAGCGCCAGCTGGCCGAGGCCAGCAAGCCGCGCGGCTACCTGCCGATCGACGGCCTGCCCGACTACACCCGCGCCACGCGCGAACTGCTGTTCGGCGCGGACTCTGCGCTGGTGGCCGAGGGCCGGGCCGCCACCACCCAGACCATCGGCGGCAGCGGCGCGCTGCGCGTGGGCGCCGAGCTGCTGAAGAAGACCCTGCCGGCCGCGCGCATCGCCATCAGCAACCCCAGCTGGGAGAACCATCGCGCGGTGTTCGGCGCGGTCGGTTTCGAGGTGGTCGACTACACCTATTTCGACGCGGACAGGCACGGCCTCGACTTCGACGGCATGCTCGCCGACCTGCGACGGCTCAAGGCCGGCACCGTGGTGCTGCTGCACGCCTGCTGCCACAACCCCACCGGCGCCGACCTGACGCCGGCGCAGTGGGAACAGGTGATCGCGCTGCTGCACGAGCGCAACCTCTTCCCCTTCATCGACATGGCCTACCAGGGCTTCGACAAGGGCATCGCCGAGGATGCGCTGGCGATCCGCCTGCTGGCCGGGTCTCCGATCCGCAACTTCGTGGTGGCCAGCTCGTACTCCAAGTCGTTCTCGCTGTACGGCGAGCGCGTGGGTGCGCTCACCGTCGTGAGCGACAACGCCGACGAGAGCAAGCGCGTGCAGTCGCAGATCAAGCGCCTGGTGCGCGCCAACTATTCCAGCCCGTCCACGCATGGCGCGGCGCTCGTCGCCGGGGTGCTCAACGATCCGGCCCTGCGGGCGCAGTGGGAAGAAGAGCTGGGCCGGATGCGTACGCGCATCCACGCCCTGCGCGCGGGCCTGGTCGAGCGCCTGGCCGCACATGGCGCGCCGCAGTACGGCTTCATCGAGCGCCAGGCGGGCATGTTCTCGTACTCGGGCCTGTCGAAGGCGCAGGTCGAGCGCCTGCGTGAGGAGTTCGGCATCTACGCCGTGGGGACCGGCCGCATCTGCGTGGCGGCACTCAGCGCGAAGAACCTCGACTACGTGGCGAAGGCGGTGGCGGCGGTCAGCTGAGCGGCTGGTGCAGCGCGTTTAGCGGCTTGAGGTCGCGGCACGCGCGGGCGGTGCGACGCGTGACCATCCGCCGGGTCCGGCCCGGGCCACCCGGCTTGCACGGCTGGGCGCCTGGATGGTCATGGCCACATCGCTCTTCGTGGTCCATGTCTCCACGCTTGCCGGAATGGTCCGGGATCGATCCCGCAGGCGGCGAGGCGTCGCGCCAGCCCCGGCACAGGAGGTCCGCCGGTTGACGATCGCCGTGTTCGCGAGTCCTCGCTGCGCACGGCACGTCAGGCCCGGCGGACACCTTGGCGCGGCGGGGGGGGTGCGTCCAGCGCCACACCCGCACGCGCGTTCGTGCGGGATCCTGCCGCAAGCCCACGCCTGCAAGGACGACCTCTTCATCCACTGCCCCTAGACTGCTGCGCGATGAACTCCTTCCGGACACCATGCCGATGCGCGTCATCCCCCATCCGCGCCTCCACCGCCCGTCCGCATGGCCGCTGCCAGCCCTGCTGGCCGCCGCGTGCGCGCCGGCGCTGGCCCAGACCACGGATCCGGTGACATTGGATCGGGTCGAGGTCACTGCGGCGAAGCTGCAGCATGTCCCGCCATTCGACGTACCCGCGTCCCTCGACCGCATCGTGCTGGATGGCAACGAGGCGCGTCCTGGCGTCGCCGTGTCCGAGGCGCTGTCGGGCGTGCCGGGCCTTGCGGCACGCGAACGCCAGAACTTCGCGCAGGACACGCAGCTGTCGATCCGCGGTTTCGGCGCGCGCTCGACCTTCGGCGTTCGCGGGCTGCGCCTGTACGCCGACGGCATTCCGGCCACCATGCCCGACGGCCAGGGCCAGGTCTCGCATTTCGTGCTCGCGGGCGCCGAGCGCATCGAGGTGCTGCGCGGGCCGTTCTCGGCGCTGCACGGCAACTCGTCCGGTGGCGTGGTGCAGATCTTCAGCGCCGATGGCCAGTCGCCTGCGCGCGGCCATCTGCAGGCCAGCGCCGGGCGCGACGATACCCGCGCATTCACCGCCAGCGTGCGCGGCGCCGGCGAGGACGTGGGCTATGCCCTGGCAGCCAGCCGTTTCGACACCGACGGCTGGCGCGACCACAGCGCCGCGCAGCGCAGCTGGCTCAACCTCAAGCTGCACGCGGCGCTGCCCGGTGAAGGCCGGCTGCAACTGGTGGCCAACCATTTCGACGCGCCCGACGCGCTCGACCCGCTGGGCCTGGACTGGGACCAGCTGCAGGCCGACCCGCGCCAGGCCACGGCGGTGGCCACGCAGTACGACACCCGCAAATCCGCGCGCCAGGACCAGCTGGGCCTGCGCTGGGAACAGCCCCTGGGCAACGGCCATGGGCTGGAGGCCACCGCCTACATCGGCGAGCGGGCGATCGAGCAGTTCCTGTCGGTGCCGGTGGGCGCGCAATCCAATCCGCTCAGTTCCGGTGGCGTGATCGACCTGGACAACGGATACGGCGGCATCGACCTGCGCTGGCGCTGGGCGGGCTCGCTGGCCGGACGCACGGTGGAATTCACCGCCGGCGGCAATGCCGACCGCCAGCGCCAGCATCGCCGTGGCTACGAGAACTTCGTCGGGGACACGCTCGGCGTGCGCGGAGCGCTGCGGCGCGACGAGCGCAACCGGGTCGACAACCGCGACCTCTACGCGCAGGGCTGGTGGCAGTTCGCCGAGCGCTGGTCGCTGCTGGCCGGCGCGCGCCGCAGCCAGCTGCGCTTCGTCTCGCGCGATGCCTATGTCACCGTCGCCAATCCCGACGACAGCGGCCGCGTCGACTACGCGCGCACCACGCCGGTCGCGGGCCTGAGCTTCGCCCCGAACGCGGACTGGCGCGTCTACGCCTCGGCAGGCCGCGGTTTCGAGACGCCGACCTTCAACGAACTCGGCTACCGCGCCGACGGCGGCGCGGGACTGGCGTTCGACCTCGCTCCCGCGACCAGCCGCAACCTGGAACTGGGCGCGAAGTGGCGCAACGGGTCGGGCGCGCAGGTCGAAGCCGCGCTGTTCCGCGCCGACACCGACGACGAACTGGCGGTGGCGCGCAACGTCGGCGGGCGCAGCAGCTACCGAAACGTGGGGCGGACCCGGCGCGAGGGCGCCGAGCTCGCGGCGACGCTGCCGCTGGCCGAGGCCTGGTCGCTACGGCTGGCCTGGACCTGGCTGGACGCGCGCTTCCGCGACGGCTTCCCGGTCTGCACCGGTGCCGGCTGCACCGATCCTTCCGTGCTGGTCGCCGCCGGCAGCCCGATCCCGGGCACGGCGCGCCAGCAGGGCCACGTCCGCCTGCAGTGGCAGCCGCGCGCCTGGAGTCTGGCGCTCGAGGCCAGCGGCACATCGTCGCTCGCGGTGAGCGACACCGGCGCACGCCATGCGCCCGGGCACGTGCTCGCGCACCTGGAGGCGGCCCGCGACTGGCCCGCGCGCGACGGACGCCTGCGCGGCTTCGCCCGCGTCGACAACCTGTTCGACCGCGCGCATGTGGGTTCGGTGATCGTCAACGAAGGCAACGGCCGCTACTACGAGCCCGGGCCGGGCCGCGGGCTGTTGCTGGGACTGCGCTGGGACTGGCAGGCCCGCGCGGACTGAACATGCTGCGCCGCTGGCGCGCGCCTGGGCCTACGCCGGGACAGACGCGCCGCAACCGGCGATTGCGCGCCGAAGCCGGGGGCGTCGCGCCTGCTGGCGGGACAGGGCGAACATGGACCGGCCACCGACACCGGCGGGGACTGCGGACCGCGGGCAGGACGATGCAGGACTGCCGGCGTCGCACCCGCGCGCGCGCGACGGTCCGGCGGGCGAGGCCCGGGGGTCGGCCGTGCACGGAATGACAGCCGTCCGCCGGTTCCCCTAGTATCGGGGCGTGCAAGCGGCCGACTTCATCGAGGTCTATCCCGGCGCGGTGGCCGCCGATGCCTGCGCGGCCATGGTCGCCCGGCGGCGGGGCCCCCCC
>JAEXLY010000060.1 GCA_023444765.1 Pseudomonadota bacterium
CGAAGCACCCGGGACGACGCCGCGGCCCACGCGGCGGTCGAATCGGTGCTGCTCGCCGGCAGCCACTACCACGGCCGCGTCAACGCCGACGGGGCCAGCGCCCTGGGACGCATGTATGTCGCGTTCGCGCCGGAGATTCTCAATGCCGGGGAAGGCGCGAGCGCCCATCCGCTGGCACGCGACAGCGCGCTCGGCCGCTTCCTCGCCGATTCCGGCCCGCTGGCCGCCGGCGACGGCAGCTATGCCATCACGGCGGCGCTGCAGGCCGACTCGACGCCGCCGGTGGACCCGACCGCGGCCACGCCGCCGGGACCGCCGGGCGCCCCACCGACCGCGCGCTTCGAGACCTGGCAGGCGGCGGTGGAACACGCCACGGCCGGCTACCGCAGCCAGGTCGAGGCGCATGGTCCGCCGCGGCATGGCGACGGCACCGGTGGCAGCCTGGACAACCTCGCGCGCGAGATCGCCGACATCGACGGGGAGTACCTGCAGGGCGTGTTCGGCTACCAGGCGATCGTCGCGGCCGACCAGGACAAGGCCAACCAGGCGCGCCAGGGGGCGTTCAACATCATCACCGACTACGCGGGCTATGCCGTGGGCCTCGGTCCGCAAGGTCCGTTGGTGGGAGCGGCCGCCACGGTCTACAACACCCACCTCGAAGGCGCGCTGCTCGAGGCGATGTTCCCGACCGACGCCGCGCAGGGGACATTCGACGGCCACGTCCCGGCCGAACAGCAGGCGCTGCTCGCCGCCCAGGCCACGCGCATCGTCGACAGCGCCGGCCGCAGCGGCGCGATCGAACTGCCGCCGGCACTGCGCGATCCGGCCAGTGGTGGCCTGCGCGAGCCCGCGCCGGAAGAGGCCGGGCAGTTCGCCCGCGAGCTGGCCGCATTCATCGAATCGCACCCGGGCATCCACCATGCGGTGGACCTGGCCAGGACGGACCTGGAGAGCCGCGTCACCGCGCTGGACGCGGGCCAGTACCGCGGCGGCTAGGTTGCGCCGCGCACCCTGCCCGGGCTTCCGCGCTCAGGCGGGATAACGGTTGCTGATCGGGTAGCGCCGCTCGCGGCCGAAGGCGCGGCGGGAGACCTTCGGCCCGGGCGCGGCCTGGTGCCGCTTCCACTCGCTCACGCGCACCAGGCGCAGCACCCGGTCGACGGTCACGGCATCGAACCCGGCGCCCACGATCTCGTCGCGCGACTGCTCCAGGTCGACATAGCGGCGCAGGATGGCGTCGAGCACGTCGTAGGGCGGGAGCGAGTCCTGGTCGAGCTGGTTGGCGCGCAGCTCGGCCGAAGGCGCGCGCGAGATCACGTCGGGAGGAATCACCGGCGCCCCACCCACGGTGTTGCGCCACCGCGCCAGGCCGTACACCTCGGTCTTGTACAGGTCCTTGATCGGCGCGTAGCCGCCGCACATGTCGCCGTAGATGGTGGCGTAGCCCACCGCGTACTCGCTCTTGTTGCCGGTGGTCAGCAGCAGGCCGCCGAGCTTGTTGGACAGCGCCATCAGCAGCGCGCCGCGCGCGCGCGACTGCAGGTTCTCCTCGGTGGCGTCCGGCGCCTTTCCTTCGAAGCGTTCTGCCAGCGCGTCGAGGAAGCCCTGGAACGGCTGTTCGATCGGGAGGGTGAGCAGCTCCACCCCCAGCGCGTCGCACTGCTCCTGCGCCAGGTCGTTGGACAGGCCGGCCGTGTAGCGAGAGGGCATCCGCACCGCCGTGACGTTGCCAGCGCCCAGCGCATCGACCGCCAAGGCCAGCACGATCGACGAGTCGATGCCGCCCGACAGGCCCAGCCACACCTTGCTGAAGCCGTTCTTGCCGCAGTAGTCGCGGATGCCGCGCACCACCGCGCGCCACGCCAGCGCGTCCATGCTTTCGTCGCCGTCGTCCATCCACAGCACCGGCGCGAACCGGCGCCCGGCGATGTCGTAGTCCACCACCAGCCACTGGTCGGTGAACGCGGCCGCGGCCGGGTGCACCGTGCCGTCGGCATCGGCCACCAGCGAGGCGCCGTCGAACACCAGCGAATCCTGCCCGCCCACGACATTGAGGTAGGCCATCGCGGCGCCGCCCTCGCGCGTGCGCTGCGACAGCATCGCGTCGCGCCGGGCGTGCTTGCCGCGTTCGAACGGCGAGGCGTTGGCGACCAGCACCAGCTGGGCACCGGCGCGCACCGTATCGGCCATCGGTTCCGGGAACCATGCGTCCTCGCACACCAGCACCCCGATCGGCACGCCCTTGATCTCGAACACGCAGCTCTCGCCATCCGGGTCGACGTGGAAATAACGGCGCTCGTCGAACACGTCGTGGTTGGGCAGCTCGCGCTTGCGGTAGGTGGCCTCGATCCGCCCTCCGCGCAGCACGCTGGCGGCGTTGTAGAGGATGCTGCCGTGACTCTCCGGCCAGCCGACCACGGCGACGATCCCGGTGGCGGCCTTCGCCACTTCGCGCATCGCCCGGTCGCAGTCGGCCAGGAACGAGGGCCGCATCAGCAGGTCCTCCGGTGGATAGCCGCTGATCGCAAGCTCCGGGAACAGCACGACGTCGGCGCCGTACTCGTCGCGCGCCTCGGCGATCATCGCCGCGATGCGCGCGGTATTGCCCGCCACGTCGCCGACCGGGAAGTCGAACTGGGCCATGGCGATGCGGAGGGTGTCGGTCATTGGGGTCCCTGCTTCGGCGTCACGATGAGAGCAAGTATCGCCTGTCGGGGGTGAGGGTCGAAGCTTGATGAAAGAGGCCGCGACTACAGACGGATCGCGGC
>JAEXLY010000113.1 GCA_023444765.1 Pseudomonadota bacterium
GTCCTCGCCGGTGAGCATCCCGCAGCCGCGGCAAAAGCCGGCCCCGATCCGGAGACGGCACCGCGCAATCGCCGCGGCCAGGTCCGGCGGGCGGTTGCCGTCCCCTATTTCTCCTTCGCACGCGCGACGGGCGGCAGCCGGAGCTGACAGCAATGACCAACATCCAGTGGAGCGACGGCGCTCCCATCTACCGCCAGCTGAAGGAACGCGTGATCGCGATGATGCTCGACGGTGAACTGAAACCCGGCGACGCGCTGCCCTCGGTGCGGCAGGTGGCGGCCGAATACCAACTCAATCCCATCACCGTCTCCCGCGCCTACCAGGAGCTGGCGGACGAGTCGCTGGTCGAAAAACGGAGGGGCCTTGGCATGTACGTCACGGAAGAAGCGGCGAAGAAACTGCTGGTCAACGAACGCGAACGGTTCCTGCGCGAGGAATGGCCGCTCGTGCTCGAGCGCATCCAGCGCCTGGGACTGGCGCTGGACGAACTGATGCAGGCGCAGGCGCCGACCGGAGGTACGCGATGAACGCGGTGGCCGACAACCTGCAGGTGGTGCACGCCCAGGGACTGCGAAAGGTGTACAGGAACAAGGTCGCGCTCGACGGCGCCGGCTTCCGCATCGACGCCGGCCGCATCGTCGGCCTGATCGGCCCCAACGGCGCCGGCAAGACCACCGCACTCAAGGCGATGCTGGGCCTGATCCCGTTCCAGGGCGAGCTCAGCGTGCTCGGCCGCGACCCGCGAAGCCAGCGCGACGAACTGATGAACGACGTCTGCTTCATCGCCGACGTCGCCGTGCTGCCGCGCTGGATCCGCGTTCGCGAGGCGATCGACTTCGTCGCAGGCGTGCATCCGCGCTTCGACCGCGCCCGCTGCGAGCGTTTCCTGGCCAACACCCAGCTCAAGCCGAAGCAGCGCGTGCGCGAGATGTCCAAGGGCATGATCGTGCAGCTGCACCTCGCCCTGGTGATGGCGATCGACGCGCGCCTGCTGGTGCTGGACGAACCCACCCTGGGCCTCGACATCCTCTACCGCAAGCAGTTCTACCAGCGCCTGCTGGAGGACTACTTCGACGAACACAAGACCATCGTCATCACCACCCACCAGGTCGAGGAGATCGAACACATCCTCACCGACGTGATGTTCATCCGCGACGGGCGGGTGGTGCTGGACGCGCCGATGGAGGATGTGGGCGAGCGCTTCGTGGAGGTGCTGGTCAACGCCGACCAGGCCGAGGCCGCACGCGCGCTGGGCCCGATGGACGAGCGCGCCCTGCCGTTCGGCAAGACGGTGATGCTGTTCGACGGTGTCTCCCAGGCCGCACTGTCGCCCTTTGGCGAGACCCGCACGCCCGGCCTGGCCGATCTGTTCGTCGCCACGATGAAAGGAACCTACGCATGAACGCCGCCGCACCCACCCTGTCCGATGCCACGCGTCCGGCCAGTGCAGCGCACGTCTCCCCCGCCCGCCGCTTCGGCTGGCTGCTGCGCCGCGAGTTCTGGGAACACAAGGGCGGCTTCCTGTGGGCGCCGCTGGTGGCCGGCGGCATCTCGCTCCTGCTCTCGGCGATGGGCATCATCATCGCGATGGTGGCCGCGCGCGACGCGATGCCCGAGGATGCCACCATCAGGATCGACCAGAGCGAGATCCAGATCAACGGGCTGGACCTGGGCATGCTGACCTCGCAGCTGGGGCACCGCGAACTGGCCCGCCTCGGCGACGGCGTCGACCTGACCCTGATCCTGGCCTCCGGCTGGCCGTTCATCGTGCTGGCGTTCGTGATGTTCTTCTACTGCCTGGGCGCGCTCTACGACGAGCGCAAGGACCGCAGCGTGCTGTTCTGGAAGTCGCTGCCGCTGTCGGACACCTCGACCGTGCTGTCGAAGGTCGTGAGCGCGGTGGTTGTGGCGCCGCTGCTGGCCACGGTCGCCTCGATCCTGACCATGTTCGGGTTCCTGATGCTGATCAGCCTGGTGGTGCTGTTCTACGGCGGCAACCCGGTGTCCCTGCTGTGGGGACCCGCGAGTCCGGCGCTGATCTCGCTACAGTACATCGCCGCGATCCCGCTCTACGCGCTGTGGGCGATGCCGACCATCGGCTGGCTGCTGCTGTGTTCGGCCTGGGCCCGCAGCAAGCCGTTCCTGTGGGCGATCATGATCCCGCTGTTCGCCGGCATCTTCGTGGCCTGGCTTGAATTCCTCGGGGTCTTCGACGACGTCACCTGGCCCTTCTTCCGCAACATCGTGCTGCGTGCGCTGACGAGCATCTTCCCGATGACCTTCATGGACATGGAGTACCTCAGGAGCGTCGACTTCGACGTCCCGGGTGCCGCCCGCAACCTCATGAACCCGGTGGGGGTGTACCGCAACCTGGCCAGCCTCGACCTCTGGGGCGGCGTGGTCGCAGGCGCGGCGATGATCTTCGGCGCCATCCGCCTGCGTCGCTGGCGCGACGAGGGCTGAGCGGACGCGCGTGCTCGATGCCCCGCCGGCATCGAACGCGTCCTCGAACGCCCGGCTACGGAAAGCCGGGCCGGATCGATCCGGACGCACCGTCCACGGATGGTACGACGCAGAATCCGGAATGCTCCGGCGCGCCGGGAGCGCCGACGACAGCCACAGGCCGACTCCCGAACCGTCACACCCCACCCCGCTCCACGTCCCGTGTCCTGCCGGACACTTCTGAGGCCACCGCCATGAAGCACCTCGTCGCCCTCGCCCTGCTTGCCCTCCTTCCGCAGCTCGCCGCCTGCCAGCGCGAGGCCAGTCCCGCCCCGTCGGCGGACACCGCGACGCGCGCCGACGGCGGTCCGGCGCCCCGGACCGCCCTGGGCCGCACGGTGGCCTCGGCCATGGACAAGGCCCGGCGTGAGCTGCACGAGGGCAATCTGGTCCTCAACGACACCACCGACATCCGCGTCAACGGCAAGCGCATCCAGCGCAGCACCGGCGACCTGCCGCGCGCCGAGATCACGCCGGACGGCCAGGTGATCGTCGCCGGCACGCCTGTCGCCATGGACGATGCCGGACGCGCGCTCGCGCGCGACTACCGCGCCAGCATCCTCGCCGTTGCCGAAACCGGCATGGACCTCGGGGTGCAGGGGGCGGACCTCGGGATGCGTGCGGCAGCCGACGCCATCGGCAGCCTGCTGCGCGGGGATACTGCGGAAATGGAGAAGCGCGTCGAGGCGGAGGCCGCCGCGCTGGAGGCGTCGGCCATGCGCCTGTGCGACCAGTTGCCGGCACTGCTGGCCACCCAGCAGGCCCTCGCCGCAGCGGTCCCGCAGATCGCTCCCTACGCACGCATGGAGGCCAGCGACATCGAGGACTGCCGCCGCAAGTCCGAGCGGATCGAAGCCGACACCGGGCATGCAGATGCCGGGGCCGCCGCGTCCGCGGAGGGGACGACCCAGGCGGACGCGGCCGCCGAAGCCGATGCCGCGGCCTCCCGCGCACGCTGATCGCAGGACCCGCTCAACCATCGCGCCGCTGGCCGCATCCCAGTCCGGCCAACCCGAACGAAAGGATCTTCCCATGGACCGTGCCACCCTGACCGCCCCGCTGTTCCTGCTGCTGGCCACCGCCGCCGTCCCGGCGCTGGCCGCCGAATGCAGGCATTCGGCACCGCGCAGCCTGGACCTGGACCTGTCCGGCGTGAAGACGGTGATGTTCGATGTGGGGCCGCACGAACTGCGTGTGCGCGCCGCCTCATCGGGCGCCCGCACGGTCAGCGGCCGGGCCTGCGCCTCCGAGGCCGACCGCCTGGAATCGCTCACCCTCACCCAGCAGCGCGACGGCGACCGCCTCGTGGTGCGACTGCGCAGGGAACGGGAGTTCAGCGGATTCGGCCTGGGCAACCGCTACGCCTACCTGGACCTGGACGCAGGCGTGCCCGACGACGTCCTGGTGCAACTGGACGTCGGCTCGGGCGATGCCTGGCTGGGAGGCGCGGCGGCAGCCAGCGCCGACGTGGGCTCGGGCGACGTCGAGCTGCGGGACATCCGCGGCCGGACGACCGTCAAGGTCGGCTCCGGCGACGTCGGGATCGACGGTGCGGGCGCGCTGAAGGTGCTCTCGATCGGGTCGGGCGACGTCGAGGCCCGCAACGTGCGCGGCGATACCGAGGTCGGCAGCATCGGTTCGGGCGACTTCAGCCTGCGTGCGGGCGGCGGCAACGTCAGCATCGAGTCGATCGGCTCGGGCGACGCCGAGCTGGCCGACATCGGCGGCAGCGTCCGCGTCGGCTCGATCGGTTCGGGCGATCTCAAGGCAAGGGGCGTCGGCGCCGACCTCACCGTGTCCTCGGTCGGCAGCGGCGAAGTCCGCCACGACGGCGTGCGCCGCGCGCTCGACGTGCCGCGCCGCAGACCATCCTCCCACCGGAGACGGACCCAAGCCCCTCGCCCCAGCCCGCCGCCTCCACCAGCCGGCGCTGCTGCTCGCCACGCTGGCGCCGGCCACAGCATTCGCCCACGAGCCTTCCGCCGGCGGGATCAACGCCGAGATCCGCGCGGAGATGGCGCAGGCTCGGCGCGAGGTCCGCGCGGAACTGGCGCTGGCGCGCGCCGAACTGGAAACGGGCAACCTCGCGCTGGACAGGAGCCTGCACCTGGGCGGCGGCAAACCCGCCGACGACGGCGCGGACGCGCTGCCAAAGGCGGAAATCACACCCGCCGGCGAACTGCTGATCTCAGGACGGGCCATCCCTCTGGATGCGGGCCAACGGCGCGACCTGCTGGCCTATCGCGGCCAGGTGATCGACCTGGCGCTGGCCGGCATCGAACTTGGCGAGCGCAGCGCGAACGCCGCGATCGATGCAGTCGACCAGGGCCTGTTCCGGCTCATGCTCGGTGCCATGACCGGCAGCCTCGAGCGTCGCGTGGAGAAGACCATCCGCGAGGCCATCGAACCGGGCGTGCGCCAGATCTGCCTGGGCCTGCCTGCCCTGTTCGAAACGCAGCAGCGGCTTGCCGGGTCGATCCCGGACTTCCAGCCTTATGCCACCCTGAAGGCCGACGAGGTCGACGACTGCATGGACGAGGTAAGCCGGGCGTTCGCGCAGCGCTAGCCGCCCGGGCCATCGCAGCGCCAGCGGTCGCCACCGCCTGCACCGTTCTCGTACCGGGCGCCGGCCGGCAGCGCTGCCAGCCGATCCGCGGGGCCTCAACCGGCTCCGGCACCGCCTTGGATACCGCCGCGGGTCAGCGCCGCCGGATCGAGCAGGCGGCGCAGCTCGGCACCCGACAGCCCGCTGTCCTCCAGCGCGACATCGAACACCGGGCGGTGCTCGCGGTAGGCGCGCTTGGCGATGGCTGCCGCCTTCTCGTAGCCGATGACCGGGTTGAGCGCGGTGACCAGGATCGGATTGCGGTCGAGCGCGGCGTCGATGTTGTCGCGGCGCAGCTTCAGCCCCGCGACGGTGCTGTCGGCCAGCAGCCTGGCCACGCTGGACAGCAGGCCGATCGAATCGAGCAGGTTGCTGGCGATCAGCGGCAGCGCGACATTGAGCTGGAAATTGCCTGTCTGCCCGGCCACCGTGATCGCGGTGTGGTGGCCGATCACCTGTGCGCAGGCCATGACCGTGGCCTCGGGCACCACCGGGTTGACCTTGCCCGGCATGATCGAACTGCCGGGCTGGAGCGCCGGCAGCTCGACCTCGCCCAGTCCCGCCAGCGGCCCGGAGTTCATCCAGCGCAGATCGTTGGCGATCTTGATCAACGCGACGGCCAGCGCGTTCAGCTGTCCGGACAGTTCCACCGCGTCGTCCTGCGCGGCGATGCCCTCGAAACGGTCGCGGGCCGGTTCGAAGCGGCTTCCGGACAGCCTGGACAGTTCGCGCGCGGTGCGCTCGCCGAACTTGGGGTGGGCGTTGATGCCAGTGCCGATGGCAGTGCCGCCGATCGGCAGCCGGCGCAGGCGCAGGAGCGCGTCGCCCAGGCGCGCCTCGGCCGACGCCAGTTGCGAGGACCAGGCGCCGAACTCCTGGGCGACGGTCATCGGCATCGCGTCCATCAGGTGGGTGCGGCCGGTCTTGACGACCTTGCCGAAGGCGCGCGCGCGCCCGTCGATGGTCTTGCGCAGGTGGCGCAGCGCAGGCAGCAGGTCTTCCACAACCGCCAGCTGGGCGGACACGCGGATCGCCGTGGGCACCACGTCGTTCGAACTCTGCCCGAGATTGACGTGGTCGTTCGGGTGGATGCGGCGCCGCGCGGCCGACGCCAGGCGGGCGATCACCTCGTTGGCATTCATGTTCGAGGACGTGCCCGAGCCGGTCTGATAGATGTCG
Organism: Pseudomonadota bacterium; assembly: GCA_023444765.1. Taxonomy (GTDB): domain Bacteria; phylum Pseudomonadota; class Gammaproteobacteria; order Xanthomonadales; family Xanthomonadaceae; genus Luteimonas. The sequence continues at coordinate 6,287 of JAEXLY010000113.1, forward strand.
ACCGGGAAATGGGCGTCGTGGGGGGCCCGCGGGCCCACGCGCG
>JAEXLY010000129.1 GCA_023444765.1 Pseudomonadota bacterium
GTGCGCGGCCAGCGTGGTCTGTGCGGAATCAGCCGATCCGGGCGGCCAGCTGCGCTTCCAGCTTGCGCTGGTCCGCGGCGAAGTTGCGGATGCCCTGGGCGAGCTTCTCGGTCGCCATCGCATCCTCGTTGTGCTGCCAGCGGAACGTGGACTCGTCCAGCGCGCCGGGCCTGTCGCCGCGTTCGCCGCCGTCGACCAGCGCGCGTTCGACGGGCGCGTCCGAGTCTTCCAGCGCGCCGAGCAGGTCCGGCGAAATGGTCAGGCGGTCGCAACCGGCCAGCGCCAGCACTTCGCCGGTGTTGCGGAAGCTCGCGCCCATCACCACCGTGTCGTAGCCGTGGCGCTTGTAGTACTCCCAGATCCGGGTGACCGACTGCACGCCGGGGTCGTCCTGCGGCGTGGCCGGCTTGTCCATGCCGTTGGCCAGGTGCCAGTCGAGGATGCGGCCGACGAAGGGCGAGATCAGGAACACGCCGGCCTCGGCGCAGGCCACGGCCTGCGCGAATGAGAACAGCAGGGTGAGGTTGCAGTGGATGCCCTCGCGCTCCAGGCGCTCGGCGGCGCGGATGCCTTCCCAGGTCGAGGCGATCTTGATCAGCAGGCGGTCGCGGCCGATGCCGGCCTGGTCGTACAGCTCCACCAGCCGGTGCGCCTTGGCCACGGTGGCTTCGGTGTCGAAGCTCAGGCGCGCGTCGACCTCGGTGGAGACGCGGCCGGGGATCAGCTTGAGGATCTCGCCGCCGATCGCCACCGACAGCCGGTCGCCGGCGTCGGCCACCTTCACCTCGCCACTGCCGCCGGCGGCGGATACCGCCTGCGCCAGATGCTCGCCGTAGGCGGGCAGCGACGCGGCCTTGAGCAGCAGCGAAGGATTGGTGGTCGCGTCCTTCGGCTTGAAGCGGGCGATGGCCTCGAGGTCGCCGGTGTCGGCCACGACGGTGGACAGGGCGCGGAGCTGTTCGAGCTGGGTGGGCATGTCGGCGGGCGTCGGTCGGAAGCGGGAAACGCCTATTGTCGCCGATCCACCATGACGCTGCCGCCTTTGGTTTCATGGCGTACGATCGCGGCGCGCGCCGCGCTACCCTGTGCCCTGCTTCCGGGGAACACCGACATGGCCGACAGCGACAAGCGCATCGCCCTGCTGATCGACGCGGACAACGCGCCGGCGGCGAAGATCGACGCCGTCCTCAACGAGGTCGCGCGCCACGGCGTGGTCAACGTGCGCCGCGCATACGGCAACTGGAAAAGCCAGAATCTCGCGGGCTGGGAGAAGGTGCTGCACGAGTACGCGATCCGCCCGATCCAGCAGTTCGCCTATTCGCCCGGCAAGAACGCCTCTGACATGGCGATGGTGATCGATGCCATGGACCTGATGTACGCGCGCACGCTGGACGGCTTCGCCGTCGTGTCCAGCGATGCGGACTTCACCCCGCTGGTGATGCGACTGCGCAACGACGGTTACGCGGTCTACGGTTTCGGCCAGAAACAGACGCCGCTGCCGTTCGTGAAGGCCTGCTCGACCTTCCTGTTCCTGGAGAAGCTGGGCGACGACGGCGACGTGGCCCCCGACCAGGCGCGACCCAAGACATCGGGCGAACTCAAGGGCGACCACGCGCTGGCGCACCAGCTGCGCGGCGCGGTCGCGGCGGTGGCCGACGACGAGGGCTGGGCGCACCTGGGTGGCGTCGGCAGCCATCTCGGCAACCAGGGCTCGTTCGATCCACGCAACTACGGCTATCGCAGCCTCAGCGCGCTGATCGACGCGGTGGAACTGTTCGAGGTGCGCCGCGAGGGCCAGACCGTCCTGGTGCGCGAGCGTCCGCGCACCGAAGCACGCCGGCGCCGGCGGCCGGGCAAGGCCCCGGCCGGCGCTCAGTAGAGGTCGACCGGGTCCACGTCCAGCGACCAGCGCACCTTGCGCGCTTCGGTTGCGGCATGGATCGCAGGCATGGCGTCCTGCAGCGCGGCATGCAGGTCGCGGCGCGTCGCGGCCACCAGCAGCAGTTGCGCGCGGTACATGCCGGCGCGCCGCGGCATCGGCGCGGGCTTGGGACCGCTGAGGGACACCGCGCCCGCAGCTTGCCCGGCGCGCGCCGACGCCGCGGCGTCCAGCAGGCGTCGTGCGACATGCAGGAAGGCCATCGGCGGCTCGGCATGCCGGGATTCGGCGCGCAGCAGCGCCAGGTGCGCGTAGGGCGGGAAACCCGCGGCCTCGCGCTGCGCCATTTCATCGCCGGCGAAGGCCGGGTAGCCGCCGTGGATCAGGGTGGACAGCAGCGGGTGGTCGGGATGATGGGTCTGCAGCAGGACTTCGCCAGCGCGGTTGGCGCGCCCGGCGCGTCCTGCCACCTGGATCAGCAGTTGCGCGAGTTTCTCGTGCGAGCGGAAATCGGCCGAGAACAGACCTTCGTCCACGCCGACCACGCACACCAGGGCCAGGTCCGGCAGGTCGTGGCCCTTGGCCAGCATCTGGGTGCCGATCAGGATGCCGGGACGGTCGCCGAGGCTGCCCAGCAACTGCGCCAGGGCGTCGCGACGCTGGGTGCTGCCGCGGTCGATGCGCAGCACGGGCACGTCGGTGAAGCGCGCGGCCAGGACTTCCTCGATGCGCTCGGTGCCGGCGCCCTGTGGCTGCAGCGCCAGGCTGGCGCAGTCGGGGCATGCCGGCGGCGATGGCCTCCGGTGTCCGCAGTGGTGGCACTGCAGGCGCCGGCCGTGGGCGTGCACCGTCATCGGCCGGGGGTGTTCGGGGGCACTGCAGCGCGGGCAGTGCGCACTCCAGCCGCAGTCGTGGCATAGCAGCACCGGCGCGTAGCCGCGGCGGTTGCGGAACACCAGCACCTGCCCGCCGGCACCCAGCGCCCCGCGGATCGCGTCGATCATCTGCATCGACAGTCCCGCCTCCAGCGCGCGCTTGCGCACGTCGATGACGCGCACGGCGGGCGGCCTTGCATCGCCGGCACGGCGGGACAGCCGCAGGTAACCGTAGCGGCCGGCGCCTGCGTTGTGCAGCGTTTCCAGCGATGGCGTCGCGCTGCCCAGCAGGACCGGAATGCCCAGCGCCTTGCCGCGGACCAGGGCGAAGTCGCGCGCGTGGTAGCGGATGCCGTCCTGCTGCTTGTAGCTGCCGTCGTGCTCCTCGTCGATGACGATCAGGCCGGCGTCGGGCAGGGGCGTGAACACCGCCGAGCGCGTGCCCACGACCACGCGCGCCTCTCCGCGCCAGGACGCTGCCCAGGTGCGCGCGCGCTCGCCGTCGTTGAGTCCCGAATGGGCGGCATGCACGGGCACGCCAAGGCGCGCACGGAAGCGCCCCAGCAACTGTGGCGTCAGCCCGATCTCGGGAACGAGCACCAGGGCCTGGCGTCCGCGCGCCAGGCAGTCGGCGATGGCGTGCAGGTAGACCTCGGTCTTGCCGCTGCCGGTGACGCCGTCGAGCAGCATCGGCGCGAAGCCCGAGGCGCCGCGCAATGCCGCGATCGCCGCCGCCTGTTCGGCGTTGGGGGTCGGGCCGGGTGCGGGGTCCGGCGCCAGTTGCCCGACCGGTACCGCGATGCGTTCGGCCAGGCCGCGGCGCTCCAGTGCGCGGGCCGCGGCGCGCCAGTCGTCCACGAAGGCGGCAAGCGCATCCTCGTCGCGCGCGGCCTCCGCCAGGAGTTCCGCCAGCCGGCGCGGGCGGCTGCCCCTGCGCAGGCCCGTCACGGCGTCCCGTCCGGCGTCGGTGAGGCGCCAGGCCCAGGCATGCGTGTCGGGCAGCGGCTCGCCGCGTCGCAGCGCGGCGGGAAGCGCGGTCGCCAGCACTTCGCCCAGGGGCGCGTGGGTGTAGCGTGCCAGCCAGTGCAGCGAGTCCAGCAGTTCGCCGTGCAGCAGCGGCGTCCGGTCCAGCAGCGCGTGGACGGGACGCAGACGTGCGGCCTGGGCCGGATCGGACGGCCCGGTCCCCGCCACCACGCCCACCAGCTCCCGCGAGCCGAACGGGACCCGCACGCGCCGCCCGATGTCGTCCGGTCCGGGGGAGTGGTCCTCGGGGGCGGCATAGTCGAACAGCCGCAGCGGGGGCAACGGCAGGGCGACCTGGAAGACGGGCGGGATGGATCGGGACACCGCCGAAGTCTAGCGAGGCGACCCCCCGCCTCGGCTGCGACTTGCGGACCCAAGTTGCCGCGTACTGGACGTTGGTCACGCAAGTCGATGGCACCAAAGGGATTTCTCCTTATCCACAATTCGTGTGGATAAGTCTGTGCACGAAGCCGTTTCGCGCGCGATTTCGGCCGCGCAGGAGACGTGAAGAGCTGGCTTGGCGAAAAAAACGCCAGGCAAAGTTTCATCAACCAATTCAACGAGTTGGCCGTGAAACAACGTGTTCACATTCGCGAACGCGCTTCACGGGGCCGCATATGTGACGTTTTGGCGACGCATGTGCACAACGTGCACCCGCACAACCGCTTGCGGATCACCCGATGGGACGATCGTCAAGACCGGAAGGGCCTTCTCCGGGGGCCGTATCATGGCGCGCAGCGGGCCGCCCCCGGGCCCCAGGACCGGTTTTTCCTTTGAACGATCCCGCCGCGGCCCATGCTGCCCTGACCGCTTTCCTGCGTGGCGTCGAGCGTCGCGGCGTGGTGTTCGCGCACTGGCAGGGGGGCGATGCCGCGGCCGGCGATGCGGCCCTGGCCGCCACCCTGCGCGGCTTCGCCCGGACCGCCGACGGCATTCCCTTCGCCGAGTGGCCGAGGCGGTTCTGGGCCATGCTGCTGGCTGCTCCGCAGCTGCGCGGCACGGTCCGGCACGCGGCCGACCTCCCCGCGGCCATCGACGCCCTGGCC
>JAEXLY010000189.1 GCA_023444765.1 Pseudomonadota bacterium
CTATATGTCACCAGATCAGTTTGAAAAGCTCTATCAAAAAACATTAAAGGACATCACTGCAAGAGCAAGTTAATTAGAACAAGAAATTTCTCAGTTTAATTTGTACTTTTTCTTGACATAGTACCAAGTCTGTAAGTACAATTGGAAACTCCATTCCCTTAGATTGATGAATCGTCATGAATGACACACAACCACTTGGGGCATATTCATTCTCATCTTGATACTCTTCCATTCCACCTTTCATTAAGAATCGAAAATAGGTCTTAAAGAGTTTTTGTAACGTCCTAAATTTTTTCTCACTTGAGATTACTTCAACACGTTCACTTGACTCAAATTTTGCAAAGATGTTAGTCAAAATTGATAAGTTGCGAATGGCGCGTTGGTCAGCTACTCCTGATGATAAATCAGTGTCAATAATTCCTTTGAAATAATTAAATGTGAACAATTGATAAAGCAAACGGGTGAATGCATAATCAGTATTGCCTTTCAAGTTTGCCAGCTCGTCCATCCGATATGATACCCATTCTTCGAGTTGAGAATCCTCGTCCATCAACTCATAAGCTCTATCTAAACAGTCTTCATAGTAGGTAACCATATCTTCAAACCAATTATTATCATCTTCCATTAACTCTTCTTCAAAATCACTGAACAGATGTAAAATCAATCCAATAGCTGCTTTAATTTCATCTCGTTCAAAAAACATTTTAGAACGTGGAGAATAAACAGGAATACCATGATCTTCAAGATAATTTGCTAAGTATTTAGCGTTGTCATTAGTTACAGACCTAAATAAAAAAGCGACTTGATTATAGTTCTGAATGTAACCTTTGGATTTCATTTTCACCAAAAAGTCATGAATATATCTGGCCCAATCTTCAACTGAATTGCCGTAAAGTTTCAAGACAGGTGGTGTGCGTTCTTTATCTTGCTTTCCCTCACAGGGCACTATTTTCTTATCAATACGAAAGCCATTCCAACGGAAAAACTCCTCCGCATAACTAGTCATCCAGTTGTTATAAAAATTGATAATTCCAGGTGCAGAACGATAATTAATGGTTAGCTTAACTTCTTTGCAGATACACTTGGGAAACTTCGTTGTAAACTCAAGGATATTTCGGATTGTCGCTCCACGAAAACGATACATGGACTGGTCATCATCTCCAACTACACAAATGTTATTTGTTCTTGACAGTAGGAAAATCAATCGTTCTTGAATAGAGTTGGTATCCTGATATTCATCAATCAATAGATACTTAAATAAATCTTGATATTTATTAAGTATCTGTTTGTTATCTTCAAGAAGTTTGTACACAGTAGCCTGAATTATAGCAAAATCTAATCTGTTCTGAGTTTCAAGTAATTCATCGTATAGTTGCTTTGCTTCCCCTAGTGCCACAACCTGTGGGTCTGGATCTTTCAATAATTCTAACACATCAATCTGTTCTTCTACTAAGCCATTCATCCACTCAGCAAGCACACTAGCTTTATCCCAGATACCACGATTTCCAAATGGTAAATTATTGAAGTGAGCCAATCTAGCAAAGTCATGATTGAACTTTTGGTAGATGAAATACTTCTGGTCAAAGTCATCCATTAAAGTAAAGTTCTTCTTCAAGTTTGGTATGAATGCTATATTATCTCGAACAATTCTTAAACAGATTGAGTGAAAGGTTCCAATATAAACATCATTCAAATCAAAATTTGGAATTACTGATGAGATACGTGTCACAATTTCCTTTGCAGCCTTTTCCGTAAACGTAGCCACCATGATATTTTCAGGTTTAATACCATAATTATTTACCATGTTGGCGTAGCGATTAACAAGTGTAGCAGTCTTTCCGGTTCCTGGGCCTGCAGAAATAAGCAGTGGTCCATTAATTGTATTAATCGCCTCTTGTTGGTCTTTATTAGGTACAAATTTTACCATAGCCATCCTCCTATAGTTTAAGAGTGCTTTAACTTATATTTTATTTTATAGTTAAGTTAAAGTGTTTTCAATTACTTTTTACCAATTTAAAAGGACACACCTCTTTACACACTAAAATAGTATATTCCTATTAAACTAGAAAATATCTTATTTAACATTTAGACTACTTATCTACTCTATTGTGGTAAGTAGTCTAAATCTATGTTCAGGCTTTCCAAGTCATTTAAACACTTTTATCAAAATCTATATGTATCAAGGTTTTACGTACCTTTTTGCGTTACATTATACTATTTGGCGTAACTACTGAATTACGCCAAATAGTGTACCCCCCTATCCTTTGGGAACATATATATATGTTTCCTCATACACCAAAACACACTAAAAGACTTAAAGCATAATCGCTTTAAGCCTTGATATTACTAGGGTTTACCGTGACAGCTTCACTACAGTCTCAACGTGTGGTGTCTGTGGAAACATATCCACGCAAAGCACTTTATCAATGTGATATCCAGCTTCTTTTAAAATTGGTAAGTCTCTTGTCAATGAAGTTGGTTTACATGAAATATAAAGTAGTTC
>JAEXLY010000210.1 GCA_023444765.1 Pseudomonadota bacterium
GGGCGCCCCCCCCCCCCCCCCCCCCCACTCCGCGCGGTGGCCGACGCGACGCAGGCACACTGCTGGCACACCTCGAACCGGCTGCGCCTGGTGATCCGTCGCTTCGCTATCGGCTCAGCCTTCGGCCAAGGCGAGGGGAGATACAGGGCCTTGGCGAACCGATGGAATGCGGTGGGAAGTTAATTCCCTCCGTCCCTTTTGCCCGCCTGCTCGCGCGCCATGGCAGCAAGTCGCGTGACCGTGTTGATGTTGCGTGCCGTTCCCTCCGCGGCGGCAGGCAGCCTGAGCTTTGAACGCGCCATCCCCTCGCCGTAGTGGATGTAGAACTCGCGTACCACCGCACGGACCTCTTCTCCACCAGGGGCCACCACGCCGTCGCGCCAGTTGTCGGGCGGCGATGCGTCGAGGAAAACGACCACGGTATGGTTCGGCGCCCTGTTCGGGAAGGGGTTGGCGTCGAGCACTGCGGCCATCTCCGCAGCTGTGCGCACCATGACACCCACAGGCTTGCCCGCATAGCGCGCAAGCGCGTCCTCCAGCGCCGCCTTGACCTGCCCTTCCGTGCCCGGGCTTTCCAGGACGAGGTTGCCGCTGGCGATGTAGGTCCGCACGCGCTGGAAGCCTGCGGCCTGGGCCATGGCCACAAGATCCGACATCGGCAGCTTGCCGGTGCCGCCGACGTTGACGGCGCGCAACAGTGCGACGAATACGGGCATCGCGGGGGCTCCGGTACTGGTACGGGAAGCAGGTCGCCCGGATGGGGGTCGCCCTGCAGTGTATCGCGGAGGAAAGGGACGCCAGGAGTGGACAATGGGTGTCAGGGACAATTTCCAGCATCAGGTGCCAGGGACGACTTCCGCCCGCTGGCGGTCTTCCCCTGGCACGCACTTCGGCGAACTTGCCCGTGCGCACGATGACGTCGGAGACCCCTCGGCAGCCGCGCATTTGTCCCTGACACCTTTTCTCGACACCTTTTCTCACCCCGCCCACGCCGCCGCGACTTCGCCCGCGCCCTTCAGCACCGCCTCGTCCGAGGCACGGATGTGCGCGGAGTACTCCGGATGCTCGAAGTAGCCGGTGACCACCAGCGGCGCGCGTCCGCCTGGCGGAAACAGGATCGCCACGTCATTGGTCTTGTTGCCCACGCCGGCACTCATGCCCGAGCCGGTCTTGTCGAGCCCGCGCCAGCCGGGCGGCAGGCCGGCGCGGATGCGGCGCATCCCCGTACGCGTCGCCTCCATCCACTGCTGCAGGCGCTCGCGGCTGTCCGCGGCGAGCACGTCGCCAAGCACGATCCGCTGCAGGGTCCAGGCCATGGCCCGGGGCGTGGTGCTGTTCTCCTCGGTGCCCGGCGGGATGAGGTTGATCTCGGGCTCGTAACCGTCGATGCGGCTCACCTCGTCGCCCAGCCCGCGCCAGAACCTGGTCAACGCCCCCGGCCCGCCCAGCCGGCGCATGAGCACGTTGGCCGCGGCGTTGTCGCTCGTCACCTGGATCGCTTCGGCCAGCGCGACGACCGGCAGCGCACCCTTGTCGAGGTTGGCCTCGACCACCGGCGAATGGAACTGCAGGTCCGCGCGGCTGAAGGCAAGCGGCTCGTCCAGGTCGATGCGGCCCGCGTCGGCCTCGTGCAGGGCCATGGCGGCGAGCGAAAGCTTGAAGGTCGAGCAGTGGCAGAAACGCTCGTCGCTGCGCAGGCCGACGCCGTGGCCGCTCCCGGTATCGAGCACGAACGCACCGAGCCGCCCGCCCGACTGCCGTTCCAGCGCCTTCAGCCGCGCGACCGGATCGGCCAACGTTCCACGCGAACCGGCAAGGGCCGGCGCGCACAGCGCCGCGATCGCGCCGAGCATGAAGCCGCGCCGGCCGATCACGCCTTGGCTCCATCGCGCGACAGCGCGCCGGGGACGGCGGATGCCACGGAAAGCGTCGGTTGCGCATGCGGACGGCCATCACCGTGCGCCGGGTTCATCGCTATCATTTCGTCGGGTCGCATCGTCGTCCTCGCTCGTCGGGGGCCCCTAGACTGCGACCTGATCGGTGTCCCCACAATCGATCATTTCTCGGACGAGCCCATACAAAAATCGGAGGCTTCCCTGGACCGCGCGCAACTGCCGCTCAATGCCCTGCGCGCCTTCGAGGCGTCGGCAAGGCACCTGAGCTTCACCCGTGCCGGACTGGAACTGTGCGTCGGGCAGGCGGCGGTGAGCCACCAGGTCAACCGGCTCGAGGCGCTGCTCGGCGTGCGGCTGTTCCACCGCCTGCCGCGCGGCCTGGCACTCACCGACGAGGGCGCCGCGCTGGTGCCGATGCTTGTCGACAGCTTCGACCGCATGACGGCGATGCTCGACCGCTACGCCAGCGGCCAACCGCGCGAGCCGCTGACGCTCGGCGTGGTGGGCACCTTCGCCATCGGCTGGCTGCTGCGGCGCCTGGACGACTTCACCGCCGCGCACCCCTTCGTGGACGTGCGGCTGCGCACCCACAACAACCGCGTGGACCTCGCCGGTGAAGGGCTGGACTACGCGATCCGCTTCGGCGATGGCGCCTGGCATGGGGTCGACGCCGATCCGCTGCTCGCCGCGCCACTGGCACCGATGTGCGCCCCGCGCCTGGCCGAGCGCTACCGGTCGCCAGCCGCGCTCGCGGGCGCCACGCTGCTGCGCTCGTACCGCGCCGACGAATGGCCGCGCTGGTTCGCCGCCGCCCGCATCGCCTGCCCGCCCCTCACCGGGCCGGTGTTCGACTCCTCGGTGACGATGGCCGCTGCCGCGCGGGCGGGCGCCGGCGTTGCCCTGCTGCCACCGGCCATGTTCGCCGATGCACTGGAAAGCGGTTCGCTGGTCGCACCGTTCGCCGAATGCATCGACACCGGGCGCTACTGGCTCACGCGCCTGAAGACCCGCACGCCCGGCCCGGCCATGCGCGTGTTCCGGGACTGGCTGGTGGACGCGTGCGGACCGGCGACGCCGCCGCCCTAGTGCGGCTTCCAGACGGAACAATGGAATCGCGTTGCGTGCCGTCCCTGGCACCACTCTCCGCGCCGATCAGCCTTCCGGCTAAGGCCTGCAGGTGCAGTCGGGATAATCGCCCGGGCAACTGCACTGGCAGGGCTGCCCGACCGGACAGCTGATTCCGCCGACCCGGTTGCGAGGGCATACGACCTGGCACGTCGCCCCGGAAACACCCTTCTCGAGGAGCTGGGAAGCGAACTGCGCTCGTGCCAGGTCGAACTCGAACATCCTGCCGACCACCACGCCAGCCTTCTCCGCCTGTTGTTCGACCGCCTGGGCAGAGACCTGATCGACCGCACCGGTCTTGGCCGGCTCAGCCTGGGGCCCGGAAGCCCACGACGCGACGCCGAAGACGAGTGCCGCGCATACGAGGATTGCGAATCTTGCACGTGCCATGGCGCTCTCCCTGACCTGTGAACGAGCTGGCCCGAACGTTGGTATCCCGCTGCTCTCCGCTCGGGACGAACGACCCTGCCTGGGCCGCCGGGCAGTGATAGCACAAGAGTCCGCCGGATTCACCCGCTCCGGTCCCGCTCGATCCCATCGAGGTCCGACCGATCGCGGAGGACAATGGATCCTCATTCCCCCCGCCTGCCGGGTTGGAAGGGGTGCAATTGTCCCTGACGCCTTTTCGCCCTTTCTGCTTCATCCCAGCTCTTCGAGCAGGATTCCCCAGCCTTCGGGTGGCCGGTTGGCGACCAGCGCGGCGCGCACCACGTCGTCCACCACCAGGGTCGCCGGGCTGTCGACCAGGCGGAACATGTGCAACCCGCCTGGCCCGTCCGCCGCGCAACCCGCCTCGCCGGCATCGGTGCCCGGAAGACGGGCGACCCCGAGCACGTTGAACAGCTGGTACCCGGTGTGCTCCCTGTCCGTCCGCGGATCGACCAGCCGCGCGGGGAAACACTGGAAGTTGTGCACCCCCGCGCCACGCAGGGCGGCCACCAGCGTGTCGCTGGCGATCACGGTGCCGCCGGTCATGAAATGCGGGCACGGCTTCCCGTCGGGCACGTTGACCTCGAACCTCAGCTCCGGGAGCAGGCGCCCATCGACCGCTTCGCCGGCCAGGATGCTGCGGTCCGGCAGTTTCGGGCCGGCGGTGATGCCGTAGTCGTGGAGGTAGTCCTCGGACAGTTCGTAGTAGCGGGACACAGTCTGGTCACCTTGCAACGGGACGCGCGGCGCAGGGTCCGGTCGAATATCCTAGCCCGGCGATCGGCCCCGCCAGACCGCCAGGCGCGTCCTCGTCATGGCCATCGGCTCGCAAGACGCAGCATGGCCCGCCCGTCCCGATTCGGCCTGCCCGGCACACTCCAGCGCATCGTGCAGCGGAACAACGACCCCCAGCCCCGTCGCGCAGCATCGTAAGCGGGCTTGACCCATTGTTGCCGACGCAGCTCGAAGGACCGCGGCGCGCGCCGGCGGCACATGACGGACCGGCTACACCTGGCCTCGCAACTGGAAAGGCGGCTGACTGTCCCAGACAGCCGTTCTCTTGCCGGGTTCACCTGCTCCGGCCCCAGGCGAACCCTCCAGGGTCGACCGATCGCGAAGGACAGCGGATCCCCAGTTACGTGTCAGCGGCTGGAAGGGCTGATTTCCTCATCCGGCGCGCGCTGCAGAAAAGTGCACGTGGTCGCGGTCCGCCCCATCGACGTCGATCTACCATCGATGCCTGCGCATGAGGCGGGCCAGGAGGCCTTTCAATGGGCACATTCATCCCGGGAGCGGACGTGATCCGTTTCGACAGCCGGCAGTTGGAGGGGCACCGGCGCGACGGGCTGATCCGGGACTATTACGGACGCATCTGCATGCGGCTTGAGATCGAGCCCACGCGTCGGCGCGAACGGCTCGGGCTGGATGCCGAAACCACGCTGCTCGAGCGGATGTCGGTGACCAGGGGCGCCGTGACAGCAATGGCATGGTCGCGCACCCACGCCCTGATGGAAGATGGCAACGACGACATCGTGGTCTCGTGGATGGCCGGCGGCTACAGGATCGAACCGGACCGCGGGCACGAGGTTTGCATCGCGCCGGGGGCGCCCTCCGTCATGCCGATGGACCGCGTCTGGCGCGCGAGCACGCCGGCCGCCGGCTGGACGATGTGCGTCCAGCTGCCACGCTCCCTGCTCGGTCCGCGACTGCGGAAGCCGCATGCGATCCCCTTCGATCACTTGCATCCCGACCGCCCCGAGTCGCGGCTCCTCATGGCTTACGT
>JAEXLY010000293.1 GCA_023444765.1 Pseudomonadota bacterium
GGGCACCTCGGTGGCCCGCGCCACCGCCGCCAACGACGCGCCGCTGCCGACGAACAGGTCGTGGGTCCCGGCCGGCGGCGGGTCGGCGGGTACGCCGAACGCCCGCGTCAGCGAGGCATGCGGGTCCAGGTCGACCAGCAGCACGCGACTGCCGCCTTGGGCCAGTCCGCGCGCGAGGCTCAGGCTGGTGGTGGTCTTGCCGACTCCACCCTTCTGGTTGGCGATGGCCCAGACCTGCATGTCAGCCTGCTCCCGGGTTGGTGGTGGATGGGAAGGTGGTGGCGGCCGTGCCGAGCACGGGTGCATCGGCTGCAGCCGGCAGCGCGGCCGGTGGTTGCGACGACCTAGGCGCCGGCAACGGCAACAGCAGCGCCGGCGGCATGGATGCGGCCTCCATCGCGATGGTGGGGCCGCCCTCGGGCACCGCATCGGGCCCGTCGGGCGCGGCCAGGATCACCAGCAGCACGCGGCGGTTGGCGTTGCGGCCCTCGACCGTGGCGTTGTCCGCCACCGGCTGGTGCTCGCCGTAGCCCACCACCGCCAGCCGGCCGGGATCCACGCCCTCGTCCGAGAGCAGGTGGACCACGCTGGCCGCGCGCGCGGTGGACAGTTCCCAGTTGGACGGGAACACCGCGGTCTGGATCGGCACGTCGTCGGTGTAGCCCTCCACGCGCACCGCGTTGGGCTCCGCGCGCAGCACTTGGCCGAGCTTGCGCACGGTCGAGGTGGCCACCGGGCTGGGCGTGGCCACCCCGCTGGCGAACAGGATGTCGCTCTGGATCTCGACCTCGAGGAAGGTGCGGCCGCGGCGCACGGTGACCAGTTGCTGGCGCACCAGTTCCGACAGCGCCTCCTGGATGCGCCGGCCCAGGGTGCTCAGCTGGGACTGCCCGCGCAGGGACGCGTCCATCGCCGCGGCCTCGGCGGCCTGGCGCGCGGCCAGCGCGCTCTGCCCGCCCAGCGGCACGTCCAGCATCTGGCGGATGCGCACGTTGCTCACCGGGCTGGTGGAGGTGGGTCCGGTCTTCGCGCCCGGGGTGAGCAGCGAAGGGCGGTCGAACGACGAGCCGCGCAGCTGGGTCTGGCCCAGCTGGATCGGCGTGATCGAACGCGGCGGGCCGCCGAAAGCCGAGGACAGCGCGTCGGACACCGCGCGGTACTTGCCCTCGTTGATGGAAGAGATCGCGTACATCACCACGAAGAAGGCCAGCAGCAGGGTCATGAGGTCGCCGTAGGGCACAGCCCAGGCCTCATGGTTCTGGTGTTCCTCGTGCTGGTGCTTGCGGCCCATGGCGTCAGTGCACGTAGCCGCTGAGGCGGGCTTCGATGTTGCGCGGGTTCTCGCCCTGGGCGATGGCGATCAGGCCCTCGACGATCATCTCGCGCTCGATGGTCTGCGCGTTGACCAGGGTCTTGAGCTTGTTGCCGATCGGCAGCAGGGCCAGGTTGGCCGAACCGATCCCGTAAATGGTGGCGGTGAACGCTGCGGCGATGCCGTGGCCGAGCTTGCTCGGGTCGGCGAGGTTCTTCATCACCGCCATCAGTCCCAGCACCGCGCCGACGATGCCCAGGGTGGGCGCGTAGATGCCCATGCCCTCGAACACCTTGGCCGCGGCCAGGTCGCGCGCGCTCTGGCCGTGCAGCTCGATCTCCAGCATCTGCCGGATGGCCTCGGGCTCGACCCCGTCGACGACCATCTGCAGGCCCTTGGCCAAAAACCGGTCGCTCTGCTGGGCAACCTGCGCCTCCAGGCCCAGCAGGCCCTGCTTGCGCGCGGTGGTGGACCACTCGACGATCTGCGCGATCACCGCGTTGTGGTCGTGCGCCGGCGGCTTGAACACCCAGGCGATCATCTTCATCGCGCGCATGAACGTGGGCAGCGAGGTCTGCAGCAGGATCGCTGCCAGGGTGCCGACGATCACGATCACGAACGCCGCCGGGGACCACAGTCCCGACAGCCCCGCGCCCTTGAGCACGCTGCCACCGATCAACGCGACGAGCGCGAGCACGGTGCCGATGACGCTGAGTCTGTCCATTGCCTGTTTAACGGTCCTCGCCGGGGTTACTTGAACGCCGCGCGGGCGCGTCCGCTGCTGCCCAGCAGCGCGTCCACGTCCAGGATCAGGGCCATGCGGCCGTCGCCGATGAGGCTGGCGCCGGCGTAGCCGGGCAGGCCGCGCAGGGTCGGCGGCAGCGCCTTGATCACCACCTCCTCGCGGCCGCGCACGCGGTCGACGGCCAGGCAGTAGCGCGCCTCGCCCGACTGCAGCACCACGCAGGTCGAATCGGGCAGCGGCGCCGGCGGCATGCCGAGCCAGTCGCGCAGGCCCAGCAGCGGCAGCGGCTGCTGGCGCAGGTCCAGCACGCGCTGGCCGTCGATCCACAGCGCCTTGCCCGGATCGTGCGACAACACCTCGACCACGCGCACCAGCGGCAGCGCGTACACGTCGCCTTCCACTTCCACCAGCAGCGTGGGCAGGATCGCGAGCGTCAGCGGCACGCGGATCGCGAAGCGCGAACCGGCACCCATTTCCGAATGGATCTGCACCGTGCCCGACAGTTCGCGGATCCGCGACTGCACCACGTCCATGCCCACGCCGCGGCCGGACAGGTCGCTGACCTCGTCGCGGGTGGAGAAGCCGGGCAGGAACAGCAGCTGCAGGCATTCTTCGGCCGACAGGCGCGCGGCCGCGTCGTCGTCGATCAGGCCCTTCTCGACCGCCTTGCGGCGGATGCGGTCGGGATCGATGCCGGCGCCGTCGTCGCGCACCTCGATGGCGACGTGGTCGCCTTCCTGCTGCGCGCTGATGCGCACGGTGCCCAGCTCCGGCTTTCCGGCGCGGCGCCGCGCCTCCGGCATCTCGATGCCGTGGTCGATGGCGTTGCGCACCAGGTGCACCAGCGGATCGGCCAGCGCCTCGACCAGGTTGCGGTCGAGCTCGGTCTCGGCGCCGGTGACTTCCAGGTTCACCTGCTTGTCGAGCTGGCGGGCGACGTCGCGGGCGAGCTTGGGGAAGCGGGCGAACACCCGTCCCACCGGCTGCATGCGCGCGGTCATCACCGCGCCCTGCAGGCGCGAGGTGGCGACGTCGAGCGCGGCGACGGCGCGGTCGAGATCGTCGTCGCGCAGGCGCGGACGGATGGTCTTCAGGCGGTTGCGCGCCAGCACCAGTTCGCCGACCAGGTTGACCATGGCGTCGAGCCGGCGCACGTCCACGCGCACGGTGACGTCGGCCGGTTCCGGGGCGGCGGCCGCGGCGGTCCGTGGCGCGGGTGCCGGAGGGGGCGCAGGTCGCGGCGCAGTTG
>JAEXLY010000313.1 GCA_023444765.1 Pseudomonadota bacterium
GAGCACTACGACCTGATCCCGGGCGGCCAGCCGTTCGAGCCGCTGGACGGCAAGATCGAGGTGGTCGAGGTGTTCAACTACGTGTGCCCAGCCTGCGCCATGTTCCAGCCGCTGGTCAACAACTGGAAGGCGCGCCTGCCGGCCGACGTGCGCTTCACCTACGTCCCCGCCCCCTTCGGCGGCAACTGGGACCCCTATGTGCGCGCCTACTACGCGGCCGAAGCCATGGGCATCGCCGACAAGGCCCACGACGGCATCTTCCAGGCCATCCATGTCGAGCGCAGCCTCAAGGGCGAGCGCGGCACCGACTCGCCGCAGGACATCGCCCGCGCCTACGCGAAGTTCGGCGCCGATCCGGCGCAGTTCGCCAGCACCATGGCCAGCTTCACCGTGAACGCCAAGTTCGGCCGCGCCAAGCAGTACATCGCCCAGCAGCGCGCCAATTCGACCCCGACGATGATCGTCAACGGCCGCTACCGGGTGAAGGGGCGGAATTTCGAGGACATGCTGCAGAACACCGACCGCGTCATCTCG
Source organism: Pseudomonadota bacterium (assembly GCA_023444765.1). GTDB lineage: Bacteria > Pseudomonadota > Gammaproteobacteria > Xanthomonadales > Xanthomonadaceae > Luteimonas. Next base: position 535 of record JAEXLY010000313.1, read on the forward strand.
CAGGTGCGGGCCGGCGGCTGATGCCCCAAGCATGTCCACGCAACGGCTGAAGCTGCTCAGCGCCAACATCCAGGCAGGCTCCAGCACCCGGCGCTACAGCGACTACGCCACGCGCAGCTGGTCGCATGTCCTGCCGGTGGGCAAGCGCACCTCGCTGGACGCGATCGCGCGCCTGGCCGGCGAGCACGACATCGTCGGCCTGCAGGAAAGCGATCCGGGCAGCTGGCGCTCGGGCTTCACCAACCAGACCCACTACCTGGCCGAACGCGCCGGTTTCGACTACTGGACCCACCAGCCCAACCGGCGCGTGGGCAACGTGGCCTCCAGCGCCAACGGCCTGCTCAGCCGGCTCGAACCGGTGGAGGTGGTGCACCACCCGCTGCCCGGCCGCATCGCCGGGCGCGGCGTGCTGCTGGGCCACTTCGGCAACGGCGCCGCGGGCCTGGCCGTGGCGGTGGCGCACCTGTCGCTGGGCGCGCAGTCGCGCCAGCTGCAGCTCGACTTCATCGCCGAGCTGCTGCAGGACTTCCCCAACGCGGTGCTGATGGGCGACTTCAACTGCGTGATCGACTGCCCGGAGATGAGCAACCTGTTTCGCACCACCCGGCTGCAGCCGCCGGGTTGCACCGTGCACACCTTCCCCAGCTGGAAGCCGCAGCGCGCGATCGACCACATCCTGGTCACCGACACCCTGCGCTGCGAGGGCATGCGCGCGGTGCCGGCGGCGTTCTCCGACCACCTCGCCCTGTCGGTGAACCTCGAGGTGCCGGAGAGCGCGCTGCTGCGCTGAACCGGCGTCGGGAGCGGGCTCCCGACCCGGTTCCTGCCGCTTCGATCAGAAGCCGAAGCCCACCCGCGCGTACCAGAAGCGGCCCGGCAGGTCGTAGGTCGAGGCATCGTAGCCGTTGAGCGAGCAGCTCAGGCAGATCGGCGGATCCTTGGCGAAGACGTTGTTGACGCCGAGGGTGATGCGGAAGTCCTTCATCCACGCATCGGTGCCCCAGGACAGCTGGGCGTCGTGGTAGGTGGTCGAGCCCAGGTCGTTGCGGTCGCCGGCGCTGTCGTCGCAGATATCGAATCCGTTGGCGCCGGCGCAGGATTCGCGCAGGCGGTCGATGTAGCGCGCCGTCCACCCCGCCTGCCAGCCACCGTTGCCGCGCCAGACCGCCGACAGCGTAGAGGTCCACTCGGGGATCGCGCTGTTGTTGATCTCCACGCCGGGTGCGCGCGGCTCGGCCTGGCCGGCCTCGTTGACCAGCTCGTAAGCGGTCACCCAGGTGGTCTTCCAGGCGAAGGCCAGCTGGCCCCAGGCGTGCTCGGGCAGGCGCCAGTCGGCGCTGAAGTCCCAGCCGTCGGTGCGGATGGTGCCGACGTTGCCGAGGATGTTGTCGAAGCGCACGATCTGGCCGCGCTCGTTGCGCTCGTAGAAGCTGCACGACACCGGATCGCGGGTGCTGATGCAGCGGTTGAGGATGGTCTGCGCGTCGAGCGCCTGGATCGCGCCTTCGATGGTGTGGCGGTAGAAGGTCACGCCCAGGTCCAGCGCCTGCGACCAGGACGCCTCGCTGGCGAACGAGGGACTCCAGACCGCGCCCAGCATCAGGCTGCGGCTGGTCTCGGGCTGCAGGTCGACGTTGCCCGAGGTCACCACGGAGATCTGCGGGTTGGACTGCTCGTAGTCGGGGGGCACGCCTTCGGCCACGCACTGCGGCGTGGTCGAGGCGGGCGTGTTGCAGGGATCGACCAGGGTCGCGTCGAAGCGGCTGAGCGTGCCGTACAGCTCGCCGATCGACGGTGCGCGGAAGCCCTCCGCGAACGAGCCGCGCAGCAGGAACTCGTCGGCCACCTGCCAGCGCAGGCCGATCTTGCCGGTATTGGTGCTACCGAAATTGGAATAGTCCGACCAGCGGCCGGCCAGGCTCAGGTCCAGGCTCCTGCCGAGCCAGCCGTCCTTCATCAGCGGCACGAGGAACTCGGCATAGGCCTCGCGCACGTCGTACTCGCCGCGGGTCGGGCCCGACGGCACGCCGTTGTATTCCCCGGCCACGGTCAGCGGGTCGGGCTGATAGCGGCCCTCGTACTCGCGGTACTCCACGCCTGCGGCGAACGACACCGGGCCGGCCCAGCCATCGAACAGCTCGCCGGTGACGTTGGCCGAGGCCAGGCCGATGCTGTTGCTGCTCTCGTCGCGCACCACCGGCTGGATCCAGGCCAGCATGGCCGGCGTGATGGTGCCCGGGCCGCCGAACAGGTTGAGGTCCACGCAGCCGCTGACCGCCGCGCAGGCGGCCTCGCCGGCCAGCGCCTGGTTGATCCGGCGGATGTTGTAGCTGCCGTAGTTGGTCTGTTCGGCGCTGCTCTCGCTGCGCATCAGGTTGACGTCCCAGCTCCAGCTCCGCCCGCCCACGTCGAACATGCCGTTGAGCCCGGCCGAGGCATACCAGGTCTCGACCTCCTGCTCGAAGCGGCGCGGCCCGCCCTCGACCGGGCGGCGGCCCAGCAGGAACAGGTTGGGGCTGGCGCCCATCGTGGTCAGGTCGAAGCCGAACGGGTTGTAGGGGTTGGTGGCCGAGATGACCAGATCGGTTTCGGCCCAGCGGTTGTAGACGCCCGCGTCGGTGCCCAGGAAGAACGGCTCGGGCGCGGCCTGGTTGGCCGATTCGCGTTCGTTGTAGAGCACGCGCACGTAGCCGCCGAGGGTCGGGGTGAAGTCGAACTGCACCTGGCCGAACACCGAGCGGCGTTCGGACGGGGTGAGCAGCAGGTTGTAGGGGGCGAAGTTGAAGCGGTCGGCCGTACCGAAGCAGTGGAAGCCGTCGGTGCGCTCGCAACCGGTCTGCGCGGGATCGAAGACCGGGTCGCTGTCGCCCGTGTTGGGGGTCAGGTTGTAGACCACGCCCGTATTCGGATCCTGGAACACGAACCGCCCGTAGGGCGTGGCCGAGCTGCCGTTGGCCAGGCCCGTCCCGGGCACCGGCACGCTGGCCGGCCCGTACTCCAGCGACGAGATCTCCTTCTGCTTGAAATAGGATGCGCCGACGAACCAGCGCGCGCGTTCGCTGCTGCCGCCCCAGCCCAGGTCCGCGCCCCAGGTCTCGCCGCCGGACAGGTCGCTGTAGTCGCCGTAGTGCAGCTGCACGCTCGGGCCTTCGACGTCCTTGCGGGTGATGATGTTGACCACGCCTGCGATCGCGTCGGAGCCATAGATCGACGAGGCGCCGTCCTCCAGTACCTCGATGCGCTCGATGATCGACAGCGGGATGGTGTTGAGGTCGACCGACGAGCCCACGCCCGAGGCCGAGGACTCGTTGACCCAGCGCATGCCGTCGACGAGCACCAGCACCCGCTTGGCGCCGAGGTGGCGCAGGTCGACCGTGGCCGCGCCGGCGCCGACGCCGCCGCCATCGGGCGGGAAGCCGAAGTTGCCCGAGGAGTTGAACTTGGTGTTGAGCGCGGCGCCGCTGGCGGTCAGGTTCTGCACCACCTCGGCCACCGAGGTGAAGCCGCTGCGGTCGATGTCCTCGCGGCTGAGCACCTGGACCGGGACCTGGGTCTCCAGTTCGGCGCGGCGGATGCGCGAGCCGGTGACCAGGACGGTGTCGAGGGTGCGGGCGCCGGGCTCGGGGTCGGCGGTGGGCGCCTGCTGGGCGAACGCGGCGGGGGCCAGGACGGACAGCAGCAGGCCGCGGCGCACGGCGGCGCCCAAGCGGTGGTGAGCGGGCAACATCGTTCTCTCCTTGGATGTGGTGCGGCGGGATTCCAGTTCACCGCGCGCCCCCTCGCGCGTCGCCTGTTTGTAAACAACGTGTAAAAACGTGCAAGCCGGCGCGAAGCGAAACCGTTGCATCTGTCACAGTTTTCTGTCGGTCACGCGGATTCCGTTCAGCCTGCCTTGACATTGCACCGCGGGTCCGGACTTCCGGCCGCCGCCCGGGCCTTCGGCATAATGCGCGCGATGCCGACCCAACCCACTCTCTTCGAGGCCGACCAGCCCACCGGCCCCGGCGGCCCTCGTCCGCCGACCGACCCCGACCGCGGTCCGCCGCCGCCGCGCGTGGCCGCCATGCGCGCCGGTCGACCGTGGTGGGCGACCCTGGCCGGACGCGTGCTGCGGCCATGGATCGGGCTGAAGGTGGAGCCGCAGGCGCCGCCGGAGCTGGTGGACGCGCGGCCGGTCTGCTACGTGCTGGAGGATTACGGCCTGTCCAACGCCCTGATCCTGGACCGCGCCTGCAGCGAGGCCGGGATGCCGGCGCCGCTGCGCCCGCTGCCCGGCGACCCGCTGGGCCGCAAGCGCGCCTACGTGGCGCTGTCGCGGCGCAATGCGGGCGCGGCGCTGGCGCTCGCCACCGGCCAGGCGCCACCGAAGAAGACCCACTCCGAATCGCTGGCGCGCCTGCTCGAGGCGCACCGCGAGGATCCGGCGCTGGACGTGCAGCTGGTCCCGGTGTCGATCTTCGTCGGGCGCTCGCCGGACAAGGCCTCGGGCTGGTTCTCGGTGCTGTTCTCGGAGAACTGGGCGATCGTCGGCCGCTTCCGTCGCCTGCTCGCCATCCTGCTCAACGGCCGCGACACCCTGGTGCAGTTCGCCGCGCCGGTGTCGATCCGCGCCCTGCTGGCCGAGGACCTGCCGCCCGAACGCAGCGTGCGCAAGCTCTCGCGCCTGCTGCGCACCCACTTCAACCGCCTGCGCGAGGCGGTGATCGGGCCGGACCTGTCCACCCGCCGCCTGCTGATCGACAAGGTGCTGTCCTCGCAACCGGTCAAGGACGCGATCGCCGACCAGGCCCGGCGCGACAACAGTTCGCCCGAGGACGCGTGGAAGAAGGCCCATGCGATGGCCTACGAGATCGCGGCGGACTATTCGCATCCGGTGGTGCGATCGGCCTCGTTCCTGCTCACCTCGGTGTGGAACCGGATCTACCGTGGCGTGCTGGTGCACCACCTCGATTCGCTCAAGGCCGTGGCGCCGGGCAACGAGGTGATCTACGTGCCCAGCCACCGCAGCCACATGGACTACCTGCTGCTGAGCTACCTGCTGTACACCAAGGGCATCGTGCCCCCGCACATCGTCGCCGGCATCAACCTCAACCTGCCGGTGATCGGCCCGATCCTGCGCCGCGGCGGCGCGTTCTTCATCCGCCGCTCGATCCGCGGCTCGGCGCTGTACTCGGCGGTACTGGCCGAGTACGTGGCGCAGCTGATCGCCGGCGGCTACTCGATCGAGTACTTCATCGAGGGCGGGCGCTCGCGCACCGGGCGCCTGCTGCAGCCCAAGGGCGGCATGATCTCGATGACGCTGCGCGCCTACCTGCGGCAGCCGTCGCGCCCGGTGCTGTTCCAGCCGGTGTACATCGGCTACGAGAAGCTGATGGAGGGCAACAGCTATCTCGACGAACTCAGCGGCAAGCCCAAGGAGAAGGAGTCGATCTGGGCGCTGCTGTGGAGCATCCCGAAGGTGCTGCGACAGAACTACGGGCAGGTGGTGGTGAACTTCGGCGAGCCGATCCCGCTGTCGGAGCTGCTGGCCGAGCACGCCACCGACTGGGACGGCAGGCCGCTCTCGGACGAGGACAAGCCCGACTGGCTGTCGCATACCGTGGACGCGGCGGCCGAGCGCATCCAGGTCAACATCAACCGCGCCGCCGACGTCAATCCGATCAACCTGCTGGCGCTGGCGTTGCTGTCCACGCCCAAGCACACCATGGGCGAGGCCGACCTGCTGGCGCAGATCGCGCTGTCCAAGACCCTGCTGGCCGAAGTGCCGTACTCGGACCGGGTGACCGTGACCCCGCACTCGCCGCGCGAGATCGTGGCACACGGCGAGGAGATCGGCGTGCTGCGCCGCATCGCGCATCCGCTCGGCGACGTGTTCAGCGTCGGCGACGACGATGCGGTGCTGCTGAGCTACTTCCGCAACAACGTGCTGCACCTGTTCACCGCCTCGGCCTGGATCGCCTGCTGCTTCCAGCACAACCGGCGCATGTCGCGCGACACGCTGCTGCGCATCGGCCGTGCGGTGTATCCGTTCCTGCAGGGCGAGCTGTTCCTGCCCTGGGACGAGCACGGTTTCGCCGCGCGCATCGACCGGACCATCGAGGTGTTCGAGCGCGAAGGCCTGCTGCAGCGGGTCGGCGAGGACGATGGCGGGATCCTGGCGCGCAACGCCGGGCAGTCGGACGAGGTGTTCCGGCTGCGCGCGATCGGTCACCCCCTGCAGCAGGCGTTCGAGCGCTACTACATCGCGATTTCGGTGCTGGCCAAGAACGGTCCCGGCACGCTGGGCGCGGGCGAGCTGGAAAGCCTGTGCCAGCTCGCCGCGCAGCGGCTGAGCCTGCTGTACGCGCCGGCCGCGCCGGAATTCTTCGACAGGAGCCTGTTCCGCGGTTTCATCCAGAAGCTGCGCGAGCTGGGCCTGGTGAAACTCGACCAGAACAGCAAGCTGGTGTTCGACCAGCGACTGGAAACCTGGGCCCGCGACGCCAAGATCATCCTCGGCCGCGAGCTGCGCCACACGATCGAGAAGGTCAGCCCCGAGGCGGTGCGCAGCGAGCCCGGGCCACCGGAGGCCTGAGCCGGGAACGCAGCCACCGCGTGCAGGCCGGACAGGCGTCCGGGCCGGGCGCCGGAGTTGCGCACGAGGAGTCCGCGCCCCTCGCGCATCCAGGGCAGCGGGCAAGCGATCGCTAGGCGGGCTGGTCGGGGATCAGCGCGCTTTCCAGCCGCGCGATCTGGTCCTTGAGCATCAGCTTGCGCTTCTTCAGCCGCTTGATCGTCAGTTCGTCGTTGGCGATGTCGCGCTGCAGCTGCGCGATCGCGGTATCGAGGTCGCGGTGCTGCAGCCGCAGGTCGGCCAGCTGGCGGGTGATCTCGGCGGCATCGCTGATGTGCATCGCGCCGCCAGCTTACACGTCCTGCTCGCCGGCCGCGCCTGTTGCGGCTGCGGGCCAGCAGGCACAATGCCGCTGCGCGCGGGGGGCGACGCGCACGCGGCCGTGGGGCCGTCGGACATGCATTGCGGCGCGCCCGGCCGCGGGGACAGGAGCTCGGAATGACCGATGGAAACGGGATCGACCGCAGGACCCTGCGCAGCTGCCTGCGCACGCTCGGGGCGGCCGCCATGCTGGCGGCGGGGGCCGCCGGCGCGCAGGAGAAGTACGACGGCTACCTGTGCTGCAACATGCGCAGCGACGGCAGCTGGATCAGCGACAGCAACTACGCCGAAGGCGGCAAGCGGGTGATCCCGGCCGGCACCCCGGTGAAGGTGACCGGCTACGGACGCTATCGGGTCAAGGTGCAGATCGACGGCGTGAAGCAGGAGATCGGCAACGACTACAGCCGCGACCTCGACAACGCCGCCTTCGCCCGCCGCTACGTGGTGACCGGGGATCCCGCAGCCGCGATCGCGGGCTGGCCGGCCAAGGTGCAGGAAGCGGTGCGGCAGTCGCGCGTGACCCCGGGGATGACCCGCGAACAGGTGTTTGTCTCGCTGGGCTACCCGATCAGCAGTGAAAACCCCGACCTGGACGCCCCGCTGCTGCGCTACTGGCTCGGCAGCTTCGCCGAGTTCCAGCTGCACTTCGACGCCCGCGGGCGGCTTGCCGACATCACCACCGACCCCTCGACCCGCAACCGGGTCTGGACGCCCTGATCGGCTGACATGCGCCGCGGCCGCCTCCCGGACAGGGCACGGCGGCCGCGGCGGAACCGGCAGGATCAGGCCGCCATGTCGAGCACGATCCGTCCCTCGATCGCCCCGGCTTCCATGCGGGCGAAGATGTCGTTGATGTTCTCCAGCCGGTCGGCGGCGATGGTCGCGGCCACCTTGCCAGCGGCGGCGAACTCCAGCGATTCCTGCAGGTCGAGCCTTGTGCCGACGATCGAACCGCGCACGGTGATGCCGTTGAGCACCATGCCGAAGATGTCGAGCGGAAAATCGCCCGGGGGCAGCCCGACCAGGGACATCGTGCCGCCCCGCCGCAGCATGCCCGTGGCCTGGGCGAACGCCGCCGGCGAGACCGCGGTCACCAGCACGCCGTGGGCGCCGCCGATTTCCTTGCGGATGTGGGCCGCCGGATCGGTGCTGCGCGCATCGACCGTGACCGTGGCGCCGAGCTCGCGCGCCAGGCGCAGCTTGGCATCGTCCACGTCGACCGCCGCGACGTTGAAACCCATGGCGCGCGCGTACTGCACCGCCATGTGGCCGAGTCCACCGACGCCCGAGACCACCACCCAGTCGCCGGCCTTGGCCCCGATGACCTTCAGGCCCTTGTACACGGTCACCCCGGCGCACAGCACCGGTGCGATCTCGAGGAAACCGATGCCCGCGGGCAGGTGCCCGACATAGCCGGCATCGGCCAGCACGTACTGCGCGAAGCCGCCGTTGACCGAGTAGCCGGTGTTGCGCTGCGACTCGCACAGCGTTTCCCAGCCGCCCAGGCAGTGCGTGCAGTAGCCACAGGCCGAGTACAGCCAGGGCACGCCCACGCGGTCGCCTTCGCGGACGTGCGCGACGCCGGCGCCGACCGCCACCACGTGGCCCACGCCCTCGTGGCCGGGAATGAAGGGTGGATTGGGCCGCACCGGCCAGTCGCCGCGCGCCGCATGCAGGTCGGTGTGGCAGACGCCGCAGGCCGCCACCTGCACCAGCACCTCGCCAGGGCCCGGGCGCGGCACCGCGACCTCCTCCATGACCAGGGGCCGGCCCAGTTCACGCACTACCGCCGCCTTCATCGTGCTGTCCATCGGAGCCTCCAGGGAGAGTGGGACACCCGCCAAGCCTACGCGCCTGCGCACGAACCGGGCTTGACCTCGATCAACCCGCGGCTGCAGCCCGCGCCGGGCCGTCGCCGCGGCCCCGGCGCGCGCGCAGCCGGTAAAATCCGCGCATGGAAACCGTCGTCCCCCTGCCCATGCCCACCCTGCGCAACGCCGACCGGCGCGGCGCGCACGAGGCCAACCGCCTGGCCAAGCGCCTGCGCCACCAGGTCGGCAAGGCGATCGCGGACTTCGGCATGATCGAGGAGGGCGACCGGGTGATGGTGTGCCTGTCCGGCGGCAAGGACAGCTACACCATGCTCGACATCCTGCTGCAGCTGCAGAAGAAGGCGCCGGTGTCGTTCTCGATCACCGCGGTCAACCTCGACCAGAAGCAGCCGGGCTTCCCGGAGCACGTGCTGCCCGACTACCTGCGTTCGCTCGGCGTGGACCACCACATCATCGAGCAGGACACCTACTCGGTGGTCACGCGCGTGGTGCCCGAGGGCAAGACCATGTGCTCGCTGTGCTCGCGCCTGCGCCGCGGCGCGCTGTACACCTATGCCGAGCAGCACGGCTACACCAAGATCGCGCTCGGCCACCATCGCGACGACCTGGTCGCCACCTTCTTCCTCAACCTGTTCTTCCACGCCAAGCTCAGCGGGATGCCGCCCAAGCTGCTGTCCGACGACGGCAGGCATGTCGTGATCCGGCCGCTGGCCTACGTGCGCGAGGACGACATCGAGGCCTACGCCGGTCACCGCGGCTTCCCGATCATTCCCTGCAACCTCTGCGGCTCCCAGGAAAACCTGCAGCGCAAGCAGGTGCAGAAGATGATGGCGCAGTGGGAGCGCGAGTCGCCCGGCCGCATCGAGACCATCGCCCGCGCGCTCGGCGACATCCGGCCCTCGCAGCTGAGCGATCCGAAGCTGTTCGACTTCCTCGCACTGGGCCACCGCGACGGCGCACTGGCCGACGCGCACGCCTGGCTGGCCGGCGACCCCGACCGCGGCGCGTCCTGACGTTCCAGCTGCTGTCGCCGCCTTCGCTGCATCGCGCGGCGACGCTGCGCGCCCTCCGAATCTCCCGTCCCCCTTCACGAATCCACGGCCCCTCGATGTTCTTCCGCAACCTCACGCTGTTCCGCTTTCCCACCGCCCTGGACTTCTCCAGCCTCGAAGAGCTGCTGGCGGCGCACCCGCTCAAGCCGGTCGGCCCGCTGGAGCTGTCGTCCCGCGGCTTCGTCTCGCCCTTCGGCCGCCATGGCGAGGCGTTCTCGCACCGCATCGGCGAAGCCATCTGGCTCACCGTCGGCGGCGAGGACCGGCTGCTGCCCTCGTCGGTGGTCAACGAAATGCTGGCCGACCGGCTGGCCGAGATGGAGCAGAAACAGGGCCGCCGGCCGGGCAGCCGCATGCGCAAGCAGATGAAGGACGACCTGGTCCACGAGCTGCTGCCGCGCGCCTTCGTGCGTCCCTCGCGCACCGACGCGCTGCTCGACCTGGAGAACGGCGTGTGCGCAGTCGACACCTCCAGCCGCAAGAGCGGCGAGGCGGTGGTGTCCGAGATCCGCCAGGCCATGGGCAGCTTCCCGGCGCTGCCGCTCAACGCCGAAGTCGCGCCGCGCAGCGTGCTGACCGGCTGGATCGCCGGCGATCCGCTGCCCGAGGGGCTCTCGCTGGGCGAGGAGTGCGAGCTCAAGGATCCAGCCGAGCACGGCGCCATCGTCAAGTGCCAGCGCCAGGAACTCCAGTGCGACGAGATCACCAAGCACCTGGACTCGGGCAAGCAGGTGACCAGGCTGGCGCTGAACCTGGACGACCACGTCTCCTTCGTGCTCGGCGAGGATCTGGTGGTGCGCAAGTTCAAGCTGCTCGACGGCGCGGTGGACCAGCTCGAGTCCAGCGAGCGCGACGACATCCGCGCCGAGCTCGACGCCCGCTTCGCGCTGATGAGCGCCGAGTTCGCGCGGCTGTTCACGGTGCTCGAGAAGGCGCTCAAGCTGTCCAGGGCAGACGCCTGAGCGCCCTGTCCGCGCGGCGCGCGGCGCGCTCCCGGCGCGTGCGCGGCCTTCGTCATGCGCGCCGCCTTCCCTAGCAGTTAGCATTCCCCCATGCCTTCCCTGTTCCGACTGTCGCCGACGGCGCCGGATGCTTCCCGGCTGAAGCGCGACACGTTCGCCATCGTGCTGTCCGACGGACGCCGCATCGACGTGCTGCGCGTGCGCGACCCGCGCGCCAAGCGCCTGCGCCTGAGCGTGGGCGAGCGTGGCGCGCGCCTGACCCTGCCGCCGCGCACCAGCCTGGTCGCCGGCGAGCGCTTCGTGCACGAGCACCGCGACTGGCTCACCGTCCAGCTTGCGCAGCAGCCGGGCGACGTCGCGCCGCTGGTGCCCGGCCAGCCAGCCGTCGTGCCGCTGCGCGGCGAACTGCTGCAGTTGCACTGGGCGCAGGGACGGGTCGCGCGGGTGGTCGAGGACGGGCCGTCGCTGGCGCTGGAGCTGCCTGCGCGCGCCGGACAGCCGTCGGTGGCACGCGCCCTGCGCGACTTCTACGAGGCGCAGGCGCGCGCCGACATCGGCCGCTGGCTGCCGGCCTACCTGCCGGGCCTGCCCCGCCCGCCCTCGCGCATCCGGCTCCGGGTGCTGTCCTCGCAGTGGGGCTCGCTCGCGCCCGATGGCACGCTGACGCTCGACCTGGCGCTGGTGCTCGGCCGGCCCGCCGCGTTCGAGTACGTGCTGGTCCACGAGCTCTGCCACCTGATCCACGCCGACCACTCGCGCCGGTTCTGGCGCGAGGTCGAAGCGCGCTGCCCGGACTGGCGCGCCTCGCGCGACTATTTCCGCGCAGAAGGCCGCCGGCTCAAGGCCGGCCTGCACGTCCTGCTGACCGGCTGACCTGTTCCGGCGCCGGAGCACGTTATTCCGGTCATCGACCTATTCCACCAGTCCGCCCAGGGGATGCGATGAACGGTGTTGCCATGCGCTTGTCACAGCTGTCGTTGCTTCTCTGCGCGGCACTGGCCGCGGGAGCCTGCCAGAAGGCCGGCGAAACCGCCGCGGATGCCGCGATCGAACGCGCGACCGGGGTCAAGGTCGACCGCGACGGCGACCAGGTGACGCTGCGCTCGGCCGATGGCGAGATCGCGATCCACACCGGCGAATCGGTGGCCCTGCCCGCGGACTTCCCGGAGGACATCTACCTGCCGCCCGACCACCAGGTGAACAGCGTGATGGACCTGCAGGGCGTGCGCGTGCTCAGCCTCACCGCGCCGGGCCAGGTATCGACCCTGTTCGCCGCCGCGCGCGAGCAGATGCAGGCGCAGGGCTGGACCCAGGCGATGTCGGCGCAGCATTCGGCCGACACCGCGATGCTGGCCTTCGAGAAGGGCGAGGACGAGCAGCGCCGCAGCGCCACGCTGTCGTTCAACCGCAACAATGGCGACGACCACGTGATCGTCGGCATCCAGGTACAGGGTCCGCAGCAGCAGTAGGCGCTGCGGCGACTGCCTACGCGTCGGCCCCGGCGCCCTCGCCGCGCAGGAAGTCGGCGATCGCCGCCGCCACCTCGGCCGGCTGCTCCATGTGCAGATGGTGGCCGCCGGGCAGCACGCGCAGGTCGCCCCGGGGCAGCAGCGCGGCGTGCTCGCTGCGGCGCGGCTCGGGCAGGTAGGGCTGGGGCGGGTCGGCGTGGATCACCCGCGTCGGGCACTGGATGCCCTGGATCAACGCGCGTACCTGGCCGGGCGTCATCCGCACCAGGGTGGGCAGCGTCAGTCGTGGATCGCTGCTCCACACCCAGCCACGGCGTCCGTCCTCGGTCCGTACCTCGCGCACGCCACGCTCGACGAGCAGCCGCGCGGCCGCCTCCCCCATGGCTCCGGTGCGCGCCCGGGTCCGGGGGCGCCCCGGGGGGTCGAGTTACGT
>JAEXLY010000337.1 GCA_023444765.1 Pseudomonadota bacterium
GTGCGCGAGCGCGCGCTGCAGCAGCAGGCGCGCGCCGTCGCCGATCCAGCTGCGCACCGTGGCCTCGTCCTGCGCCGCCAGCCCCAGCGCGAGCAGGGTCCGGTTGACCGCCTCGGCGATACCCCCGGCGCTGTCGATCAGGGTGCCGTCCAGGTCGAACAGTGCCGCGCGGAACGGGAAGCTCATGCAGGGTGGATGCCGGCCGGCGGGCCAGTGTAGCCGCGGCGCGCGGCCCGGTCAGGCGCAGGGCGCGGTGGCGAACAGCTGCGCCTGCACGACGTGCTCCTCGGGGTCCCTGAAGTTGGACAGGCCCACGCCCGCCAGCCGGTAGCGCGTCTCCCCGGGCAGCTCCACGCGCGCCAGCAGGGAGACCGCGAGCGCGCAGAATTCCTCGAGCGAGGCTGGCGGCGCGTCTGGGGTCAGGCTGCGGGTGAGGATGCGGAACTGCGCGGTCTTGAGCTTGAGCACCACCGTGCGGCCCACGCGCGGGGTCTTGCGCGTCGCGTCCCAGGCCTTTTCCGCCAGCTTGCGCACGTGCGGGGCGAGCTCGCGCAGCGGCAGGTCCTGGGCGAAGGTGTCTTCGGCGGAGACCGACTGCACCGGCTGGTCGGGCTGGACCGGGCGTTCGTCGATGCCGCGCGCCCGCCGGTACAGCGAGGCGCCGTAGCTGCCGAAACGCGCCTGCAGCGCCTCCAGCGGCAGCGCGCGCAGCTCCCCGACCGTACGCACGCCCAGTTCCTCCAGTCTGGCCTGCATCACCTTGCCCACCCCCGGGATCCGGCCCACGGGCAGCGGCGTGAGGAAGGCCTCCACCTTGTCCGGCCGGACCACGAACAGCCCGTCGGGCTTGTTCCAGTCCGACGCGATCTTGGCGATGAACTTGTTGGCCGCCACTCCGGCCGACGCGGTGAGTCCCGTCTCCTCCCGGATCCGGGCCCGGATCGCCTGGGCGGTGGCGGTCGCGCTGGGCGAGGCGATCTTCGGCGCGGTGACGTCGAGGTAGGCCTCGTCCAGCGACAGCGGTTCGACCAGGTCCGTGTGCTCGAGGAAGATCGCACGCACCTGGCGCGACACCGCCTTGTAGCGCGGAAAATCCGGCGGCACGAACACCGCGTCCGGGCACAGGCGCTCGGCACGCATCGCCGGCATCGCCGAGCGCACGCCGTAGCGTCGCGCCTCGTAGGACGCGGCGCACACCACCGAGCGCGCGCCGCGCCAGGCCACGACCACCGGCCGGCCGCGCAGCGCGGGATCGTCGCGCTGCTCCACCGAGGCGTAGAACGCGTCCATGTCGATGTGGAGGATCTTGCGCACGCTGCCCCGGATTCTAGGCGGTGGCGCGGCGCCGGCGCGCGTGCCGGAAGGCGCAGCGCGGACCTCAGTCCTTCTTCCTGACGATGCTGATGTGGCCGCCGGGCTCGACCACCGCCAGCTGGATCTCGTCCCGGCTCCCGCAGCCGGAGGCCCGCATTTCGGCCTCGAACTCGCTGGGGCTGATCGACTGGCGGCGCAGCACGTCCTCGTACACCTGCCCGTCGCGCGCCACCAGCACCGGGCTGCCCTCCACGATCCGGTCGAGTTTCCGGCTCCGCGCGGTGGCGAAACCGACCAGCCAGTTCAGTCCGACCAGGACGGCGGCCACGACCAGTCCGGCGGGCAGGGAGGTATCGCCTCCCATCAGCGAGTAGCCCACCGCCTCGCCCAGCAGGATCACCACCAGCAGGTCGAAGGGCGTGAACTCGCCCACCGTGCGCTTGCCCGACAGCCGCATCAGCGTCAGCAGCACCACGTAGACCGCGGCGCCCCGCAGCACCAGCTCCCACCAGGGCAGCTCCAGTTCGAGGAATCCGGGCATGCCGATGCTCCAGACCAGGTCGCGGGAATGTGGCATCGACGCGATGAAGGCCGCGGCATGCGCTGGTACCCGGACGGGACCAGACCGGCGCCGACCCCGCGTCCGGCGCCCGGGGGCAGCCGGTACGGCGCGCGCCGCGGTGCGGGCGAACCTGATCACGACGGCCGGCCCGGCCGGTGCCTGCGTCTGGCGACCGTGCCTGCCCGGCACCACTCCCCGGGAGGTCACGGCAGCGCCCGGAGGCGCGATGCCCGGCCCGCGGACGCGACGCCCGGTGGGCCTGGCTTCCTGCAGTTCCCGCGGACGCATCGCCCCGGGAAACGCCCAATAAAAAGCCCCGCAGGCAGGGGGGGCCGGCGGGGCTCGGGGAACGGGACTCGGGGAGAAGTCTTACGTTCCGGATCTGCTCCAGGGGATGGGAGGAGATCAGCGACAGACCTTGCATCTGTCGCGAGCTATATGACCACCACGCACATTGAGAGTTCGTGAAGATTCCGCTGCGCGGCCGGCGAAGTTCAGCCCGCGTTTACCTGCTTCCGACGAACGGTCGAACTGCCTGTCGCGACAGCTGCCGGCAGCCAGCGACGGGTGCGGTCAGTGCGCCTGGTCCCAGTCGGCGCCGACGCCCGAATCGACCACCAGTGGAACACGCAGTTCCGCTGCCGAAGACATCCGCGCCGGCACCTCGCGCAGGAGCGTGTCGACGAATCCCGCGTCCACCTCGAACACCAGTTCGTCGTGCACCTGCAGGATCATCTGAGCGGCTCCGCCCTGTCCCGCCAGCCAGCGGTCGATGTCGATCATCGCCCGCTTGATGATGTCGGCGGCCGTGCCCTGCATCGGCGCGTTGATCGCAGCGCGCTCGGCGCCGGCGCGCTGGGCCTGGTTTCCGCGCTGGATGTACTCCAGGTACAGGCGCCGGCCGAACACGGTTTCCACATACCCCTGCTCGCGCGCCTGCTGGCGCGTGCGTTCCATGAAATCGCGCACCCCCGGGTAGCGCGAGAAGTAGGTGGCGATGTATTCCTGCGCCTCGCCGCGGCCGATCCCCAGGTTGCGCGCGAGGCCGAACGCGCCCATGCCGTACATCAGGCCGAAGTTGATCGCCTTGGCCGCGCGTCGCTCGTTGGGCGTGACCTCCTCGAGCCTGCGGCCGAATACCTCGGCGGCCGTGGCGCGGTGGATGTCGGCGCCTGCCGCGAACGCCTGCAGCAGGCCGGCGTCGCCCGAGATGTGGGCCATGATCCGCAGCTCGATCTGCGAGTAGTCGCAGGCGACCAGGCGCCGGCCCGGCGGAGCGACGAAGGCCTTGCGGATGCGGCGCCCGTCTTCGGTGCGGATCGGGATGTTCTGCAGGTTGGGATCGCTGGAGGCCAGGCGGCCGGTGGCGGCGCCTGCCTGGTGGTAGCTGGTGTGCACCCGCCCGGTGGCCGGGTTGATCATCTCCGGCAGCTTCTCGGTGTAGGTGCTGCGCAGCTTGGCCAGGCCGCGGTATTCCAGGATCACGCGCGGCAGCTCGTGCTGGTCGGCGATCGCCTCCAGCGCCTCCTCGTTGGTGCTGGGCTGGCCCTTGGGCGTCTTCACCAGCGCCGGCAGGCCCAGTTCGTCGAACAGCAGCGCCTGCAGCTGCTTGGGCGAGTCGAGGTTGAAGCTGCGTCCCGCGAGCTCCGTGGCGGTCTGCTGCGCGGCCAGCATGCGCCGCGACAGGTCGGCGGTCTGGCGGCGCAGTTCCTCAGCGTCGACCATCACCCCGTTGGCCTCGATCCGCGCCAGCACCTGCACCAGCGGCATCTCGATGTCGCGGTACACCGCCTGCAGCGACGGCACCGCGGCCAGCTGCGCCGACAGCTGTCCATGCAGGCGCAGGGTGATGTCGGCATCCTCTGCCGCGTAGCGGGCCGCATCGTCGATCGCCACCGCATTGAACGGAATCTGCTTGGCACCCTTGCCGGCTACCGCCTCGTAGGCCACGGTCTCGTAGCCGAGCAGGCGCCGTGCCATCGAATCCATGTCGTGGCGCTGGCTGGAGTTGAGGACGAAGCTCTCCAGCATCGTGTCCTCTGCATAGCCGCGCACCTCGATGCCCACGCGCCGGAGGATGTGCAGGTCGTACTTGCCGTGCTGGCCGATCTTGCGCACGCGCGGATCTTCCAGCAGCGGTCGCAACGCCTCCAGCGCGGCCTGGCGCCCGATCTGTGCGGGGGCGCCGGGGTAGTCATGGCCCAGCGGCAGGTAGGCCGCGCGCCCGGACTCGGCAGCGAAGCTGATGCCCACCAGGTTGGCGCGCAGCGGGTCGAGCGAATCGGTTTCGGTGTCGAGCGCGAAGCAGCCGGCCTGGCGCAGCGTGTCGATCCATGCCGCCAGCCGCGGCATGTCGAGCAGGGTCTCGTAGCTGCCCGGCGCCGCCAGCGCCGGGTCGGGCGGCGGTGCATCGTCCGGTGCAGGCGCCGCATAACGGCCGCTGCCGCGGGCACGGCCCGGCTCCTTCTCTACGGCGTCGGCCGCGTTTCCGCCTTCGAGTTCCTTCAGGGCCTGGTTGAAGCCGTAGCGTGCATACAGCCCGCGCAGCGCCTCGATGTCGCGCTCGCGCAGCACCAGCGCCTGCGGCGCCATGGCCAGCGTCACATCGGTCTTGATCGTCGCCAGCTGCCTGCTCAGGGGAAGCTGTCCCAGCGCCTCGCGCAGGCTTTCTCCGATCTTGCCCTTCACCGCGCCGGCGCCTGCGATCACCGCGTCCAGCGTGCCGTGCTCGGCCAGCCACTTGGCCGCGGTCTTGGGCCCGCACTTGGCCACGCCGGGAATGTTGTCGACGCTGTCGCCCATCAGCGCCAGCATGTCGACGATCTGGTCGGGACGGACACCGAACTTCGCCATCACCGCCTCGACGCTGTCCAGGCGGCTGCCGGTCATGGTGTTGACCAGTTCCACCAGGCCCTGGCCGGGCGCCGGCTCGCGCACCAGCTGGGCGAAATCCTTGTCGCTGGTGGAGATGGTGACGTCGATGCCCTGGGCGGCGCCCTGCAGCGCCAGCGTGCCGATCACGTCGTCGGCCTCCACCCCCGGCTCGCGCAGGATGGTGAATCCGAGCGCTTCGACGATCCGGCACATCGGCTCGACCTGGGCGCGCAGGTCCTCCGGCATCGGCGGACGATTGGCCTTGTACTGCGGGTACAGCGCCTCGCGGAAGGTCGGTCCGCTGGCGTCGACCACGAAGGCGGCGTAATCCGGCTGCTCCTTGCGCGTGGCGCGCAGCATGTTCACCACGCCGAACAGCGCACCGGTCGGCTCGCCCTCGGCGTTGGTCAGCGGCGGCAGCGCGTGGAACGCGCGGAACAGGTAGGAGGAACCGTCGATCAGCACGAGTCTTGGCATCGTTCGATTCTACGCGCCCGTCGGCGACGCCGGTTCACGGGCGGGGCAGGCGCCACGGCGCGGTCGTTCCCACGATGGGAAATCCCGCCGGTCGGGACGACGGGTCCAAGGCGACATGACAGCCGCCGCCGCAACGATGGGACATCCGGCCGCAGCCATGGCGGCCCGGTCCGGCCGGAACGGGCATGCGGGCCAGGGCACGTGCGATTGAAGTGGCGTCGGCAAGCAGCGACGTGGCGCCGTTCGCGCGCCCGCCAACGCGCCCGCGCATAATGCACCTCCAGCCCTGCCGGATGACCGCCATGCACGCCAGCCGCCTGCTTCCGCTCCTGCTTCTGCCCGCGCTGCTCGCGCTGGGCGCCTGCGCGACCACGAGGCCGGCGACGGTCGAGATCCCGCCGGGCGCCGAAGAGAACGTGCGCACCGAGGCCAACGGCGACGTCATCACCGAATATCGCGTCAACGGCGAGCTGCGGGTGGTCCAGGTGCAGCCTTCGCGCGGGCCGACCTATTACCTGTACGCCCGCGACGGCCGGGTACTGTCCACGCGCGAGGGCGACGATCCGCCGCAGACGTACTTCAAGCTGTTCGGCTGGTGATCCGGCTCCGTCATCTGCAATGACGCGTCCGCTGGGCGTCGTGCTGGTCGGGTACGGCTATGCCGGGCGGGTCTTCCATGCGCCGCTGATCCTGCACACGCCCGGCCTGCGGCTGCGGGCGGTCGTGTCGAGCGATCCGGCGCGCGTGCACGCGGACCTGCCGCAGGCCGAGGTGCTGTCCGATCCGGAACGGGCGTTCGCGCTGCCGGGCACCGACCTGGTCGTGGTCGCCGCGCCCAACGCGGTGCACGCCGCGCTGGCGGTGGCCGCTGTGCGGGCCGGACGGCACGTGCTGGTGGACAAGCCGTTCGCCACCACACTGGATGAGGCGCGGCAGGTGGCCGCGGCGGCCACGGCGGCCGGACGCATCGCCAGCGTGTTCCAGAACCGGCGCTGGGATGCGGACTTCCTCGCACTGCGCGGCCTGGTCGGCTGCGGGGCGCTGGGCGAGGTGTCGGAGCTGCATTCGCATTTCGACCGCTTCCGGCCGCAGGTGCCCGACCGCTGGCGCGAGCGGCCCGGCGCGGGCGCCGGGCTCTGGTTCGACCTCGGCCCGCACCTGGTCGACCAGGTGCTGCAGCTGTTCGGCCTGCCACTGTCCGTGCAGGCCGATATCGCGATCCAGCGCGAGGGGGCGCAGGTCGACGACTTCTTCCATGTGGTACTGCGCTACCGGCGACTGCGGGCGATCCTGCACGCGGGCGTGCTGGTGCCGGCCGGCACCCTGCGCTTCGCCGTGCACGGCAGCCGCGGCAGCTGGCTCAAGCACGGGCTGGATCCGCAGGAGGCGGCGCTGCGCGCGGGCATCGCGCCCGGCGCGCCGGACTGGGGCCGCGATCCCCGCCCGGGCACGCTGGTCGTGGCCGATGCGGACGGCGGCGCGGAGGAGAGCAGCGTGGCCTGCCCGCCGGGCGACTATCGCGCCTGCTACGCCGCGATGCGCGACGCGATCCTGGGCCGCGGGCAGCCACCGGTGGGCCTGGCGGAGGCGCTGCAGGTGATGGGCGTGCTGGAAGCCGCGAGCGAGAGCGCGGCGAGCGGCCGCGCGATCGCGCTCGACCCGGGCCGGTTCAGCGCACCACCAGCACCGGCAGGTGGCTGCGGCTGACCACCGACTGCGTCTGGCTGCCCAGCAGCAGCTTGCGCAGGCCGCGATGACCGTGCGAGGCCATGACGATCAGGTCGGCGCCGCAACTGTCGGCGGTCTCGAGGATCGCCTCGTCGGGCAGGCGCTCGGCCACGTAGACCGTTTCCAGTCCCACGCCCGCAGCGTGTGCACGGCCGCGCGCGTCATCGAAGATGGCCTCGGCCTCGGCCTGCTTCTGCCGGCGGCGCTCCTCGCGCAGCTCGCCAGTCAGTGCCATCGCCGAAGGATCTGCGGTCATCACGTCCTGCCAGGGATCGGACGCCGTCACCAGGGTGGCCCGCGCCTGGAGCGCGGCGGCCAGGGCGAGCCCGGCGTCGAGGCCCTTGCCCGCCAGATTGGACCCGTCGCTTGCGATCAGGATGTGCCTGTACATCGAACGCCTCCGCTGCCATGGGAGCCTGCATGGAAACATGTCGCGCGACCGCGCGCATTGATCGCGGGCAATCCGGGGCCATGTGGGCCGGGGGGCGTCACCCGGGCTTCAGGCCATGCCCACCGAACGATGCGCGCATTGCCGCCAGCATGCGGTCTGCGAAGGAATTGTCCTCGCGCGAACGCAGGCGCTCGAGCAGCGACTGGGTGATGATCGGCGCCGGCACATCGAGTTCGATCGCCTCGGCCACCGTCCAGCGGCCCTCGCCCGAATCCGGTACGAAGGGGGCGATCCCGCCGAGCGCGGGATTGTCCTTGAGCGCCTGCGCGGTGAGATCGAGCAGCCACGAGCGCACCACGCTGCCATGCCGCCACAGTTCGGCCAGGCCGGCCAGGTCCGGCACGAGGTCGGACCGGCGCTCGAGGATCGCGAACCCTTCCGCGTAGGCCTGCATCATTCCGTACTCGATGCCGTTATGGATCATCTTGGCGTAGTGTCCGGCACCGCTGGGCCCGACATGCGCCCAGCCGCGGTCTTCGGCCGGTGCCAGCGTCCGCAGCACCGGCGCCAGCCGGGCGACCGCATCCTTCTCTCCGCCAGCCATGAGGCTGTAACCCTCTTCCAGTCCCCATACGCCACCGCTGGTCCCGACATCGACGTAGCCGATACTGGCATCCTGCAGTGCCTGCGCGCGCCGCTGGCTGTCGCGGTAGTGCGAATTGCCGCCATCCACCAGCACGTCGCCCGGCGCGAGCAGCGGCCGCAGGGCCTCGATGCTGGCATCGACCGGCGCCCCGGCCGGCACCATCATCCACAGCACCCGCGGTGCGCCGACATCGGCCACGAGTTGCGCGAGCGTCGCCGCCACCGCGATTCCGTCGGCGGCGAGCGCATCGCGCGCGGACACCGATGGATCGAAGCCGGCGACGACGTGCCCTCCACGATGCAGGCGCCGCGCCATGTTCGCGCCCATCCGGCCCAGTCCGATCATGCCCAGTTGCATCGCGTGCTCCCTCGCCGTGGTCAGGATCCGCATGATGCCTGCGCAGGCGTCATGCCGCCGCCACGGCAGCTGTTTTCACGCAGCTTCCAGCGCGCCACCGGGACACTGGGGCCACCACACGGACCACGGCATGTACGGACGTGAACGACGGCGGCAGCAGAAGGACGATCCCCGCGCGCTGCGCGAGGGACTGACGCCTGCGCAGCTGCAGGCACTGGAAACACTGGAATACTTCGGATGGACGCTGAAGTTCGTCCGCCGCCCCATGTTCCAGGATCCGGTGCCGGTCGTGGTCGACCGCAACGATGAGCGCCATGCGGTGCTGCGCGCGGACGGCAGCCTCGATGAATCGCCGGGCTTCCGCATCCGCAGCTGACCACGCAGACCGCGCGAGCTGCACGCGGCATGCCCGGCGTGGTCGCTACGCCGGCGTCAGGTTGGCGTAGGCGAGCACCAGCCACTTCGATCCGGCCTCGTCGAAGTTCACCTGGACGCGCGCATGCGCGCCGCTGCCCTCCACCCCGGTGACCACGCCACTGCCGAACTTGGCGTGCGTGACGTTCTGGCCCAGCCGCAGTCCGGGGGACTGGTCCAGCGATGCGTGGCCCCAGTCGCGGCGCTGCGGCGCGAACGCCGGGCGCGAGACCTGCACCCGCGGCCGCACCTCGTTGAGCAGGGAGGCGGGAATCTCGCGCAGGAAGCGCGAGGGGACGCCATACATGTCCTGGCCGTGCAGGCGCCGCGACTCGGCGTAGCTCAGCACCAGCTTCTGCCGCGCGCGGGTGATGCCCACGTAGGCCAGGCGGCGCTCCTCCTCCAGCCGCCCGCTTTCCTCGATCGAGCGCGCGTTGGGAAACAGGCCTTCCTCCATCCCGGCCAGGAACACCAGCGGGAACTCCAGGCCTTTGGCGCTGTGCAGGGTCATCAGCTGCACCCCGTCCTCGCCGGCCTGGGCCTGGCCCTCGCCTGCCTCGAGCGAGGCATAGGCCAGGAACGCGACCAGTTCGGAGAGCTGGGCGGCATCGTCCTCGTCGCCCTTGACGAAGCGCGAGGCCACCGACACCAGCTCGTCGAGATTGTCCACGCGCGAGTCGGCAGCGCCCTTGGATTCATTGGTGTAGTGCACGCGCAGGCCCGATCGCAGCAGCACGTGGTCGATCTTGTCCTTGAGCGGCAGCTCGGCCACCTCGGTCTCCAGCGTATCGACCAGCGCGTGGAAGCCTGCGAGCGCGTTGCGCGCGCGGGCCTGCAGCCCGCCGCCCTGCTGCACGCGCAGCGAGGCCTCCCAAAGCGCGATGCCGCTGGCGCGCGCCTGGCGCCGCACCTCGTCGAGGGTGCGTTCGCCGATGCCGCGCGCGGGCGTGTTGACCGCGCGCTCGAAGGCGGCGTCGTCGGCGCGGTTGGCCACCAGCCGCAGGTAGGCCAGGGTGTCCTTGACCTCGGCGCGTTCGAAGAAGCGCACGCCGCCGTAGACCCGGTACGGGACCTGCTCGCCCAGCAGCGCCTCCTCGAATGCGCGCGACTGGGCATTGCTTCGGTAGAGGATGGCGCATTCGCCGTGGCTGCCGCCGCCCTGCACCCACTGCGCGATCCGCTCGATCACGAAGCGCGCCTCGTCGATCTCGTTGTAGGCCGCATACAGGTCGATCGGCTCGCCTTCGCCGCTGTCGGTCCACAGCTGCTTGCCCAGGCGTTCGGGATTGTGCGCGATCACCGCGTTCGCCGCGACGAGGATGTTGGCGCTCGAACGGTAGTTCTGCTCGAGCCGGATCGTGCGCGCCCCCGGGAAATCGCGCAGGAACCGCTGCATGTTCTCGACCTTCGCGCCACGCCAGCCGTAGATCGACTGGTCGTCGTCGCCGACGACGAATACCTGTCCGGTTTCGCCGGCCAGCAGCCGCACGAAGCCGTACTGCACGGCGTTGGTGTCCTGGAACTCGTCGACCAGCAACTGGCCGAAGCGCTGCCGGTAGTGCGCCAGCAGTGCCGGATTGTCGCGCAGCAGTTCGTGCGCGCGCAGCAGGATCTCGGCGAAGTCGACCAGGCCGGCGCGTTCGCAGCGCTCCTGGTACAGCACGTAGCTCCTGAGCATCACCTCCGACCACTCGTCGCCGCCGGACTGGATGTGCTGCGGCCTGCGGCCCTCGTCCTTCTGCGCGTTGATCCACCAGGCGATCTGCCGCGGCGGGAAGCGCGCCTCGTCGAACTCCAGTTGCTGGACCACGCGCTTGACCAGGCGCAGCTGGTCGTCGCTGTCGAGGATCTGGAAGCCTTCGGGCAACCTGGCGTCCTGCCAGTGCAGGCGCAGCAGGCGGTGGGCCAGGCCGTGGAAGGTGCCGATCCACAGCCCGCGCGCGCCGTGGCGCAGCTGGACGTCGATGCGGTGGCGCATCTCGGCCGCGGCCTTGTTGGTGAAGGTGACGGCGAAGATGCCGTGCACGGGCACGCCCATCACCTCGTGCAGCCAGGCGATGCGGTGGGTCAGTACGCGGGTCTTGCCGCTGCCGGCGCCGGCCAGGACCAGGTAATGGCCGGGCGGCGCGGACACGGCCTCGCGCTGGGCCGGGTTCAGCCCATCGAGCAGGTGGGAAACATCCATGCGCCTATTCTAGGCGACCGCTGTCGCAGGCCCGGACACGGCGATGCGCGCGGCAGGCCCGACCCGCCGGTGCCGCGGCGCGCCTCAGGACAGCGTGAACGGCGCGCAGGCGCCATTCAGGCTTGGCGCGTCCCGCCGCGCCATCCGAACGGACCGCCGCCCGTGGGCGGCCCCGCGATCCGGCTCAGGACGCAGGATCGAGCACGTCGATGAAGCTGTTGATGGACAGGCGGCCGCGCTCGACATCGGGCGGCGGGACCCGGGCGCTGTCGATGTCGCCCGAATGCAGGGAGTTGCGGCGGTACACCACCATCCGGTTGTACACGCCCTCGACGCGGTCGATCCGCTCGAACAGCGGGGAGTCGCCGTTGATGTACCCAGGGCCCGCCGCGTCCTCCCGCCGGCTTTCGTCCTGCAGCGTGGCGAAGTAGCCCGCGTGCCGCGTCCCGTCGACCGACTCGAAGCCGGTGGCGCGGTGGCGGTAGAAGGCGGTGCCGCCCCACTGGCCGCGGAACAGGTAGTGCACGGTCGCCAGGCCATTGGCGGCAACCGAGTCGATGTGGGGGATCCGCTGCAGGAACGCCAGGGTCTGCGGCGGCTGGCTCACCAGCGAGTAGTGGCACATCGGGAAGCGCAGCCGGCCCTGCGCGGGCAGGCCGAAATGGCCCGCCAGCAGCGGACGCAGCAGCCGTTCCAGGTAGGCTTCGTAGGACAGCGGCGCGCGCAGCCGCAGGCCCGGGAACAGCGCGCCCTGCGGCGTGAAATGGCCTCGCTGCGCCTTGCGCACCAGCCGGTCCGGATCGGCGACCGCCTGGTCGACGACCAGCAGCGGCGCGCGCTCGGTGCCGATGGTGCGCGCCTGGATCGCCAGGCCGGGGTGCGGCTGGATCAGCACGACGCCATGGTCAGCCGACCAGCGCGCCGCCGACGCCGGCGACCTTGCCGGTCACCCGCGCATGCGCCCGCGCACGTTCGTACATCAGCTCCCAGGCCGAGGGCGGCGCCTTGCAATAGCTGTCCAGGAACTGCTGGTGGGTGGGCATGGCCGCGACTGCCCGCTCGATCGGCTGGCGGATGCCGTCGAACAGCCGTTTCATCGCATCGTCCGGCAGGGTTCTGGCCAGTGGATGGTGGGCCTTGGGCACCACGCCCTGCCCCAGCATGCAGTGGGTCCAGGAATCGAGCCGGAACAGTTCGTCCTCGCCCTGCAGCGCGTGGGCGCGGTCACGGAACATGCCGATGCGGTGGGACAGGTCGTCGGGCAGGCGCATGTTCCGCACCTGCTGCCACATCGGCTCGTCGCGCTGGTTGAGGTGGTAGTGCAGGATGATGAAGTCGCGCACGTGCTCCATCTCTGCGCGGCTGATGTCGTTGTAGCGCTGCACCAGCGAGTCGTCGATGCCATCGAACGGGAACAGCTTGACCAGTCGCGCGGCGCCGCTCAGGGTGAGGTGGATGCTGGTCGACTCCAGCGGCTCGATGAATCCGCTGGACAGTCCGAGGGCGACCACGTTCTTGTTCCAGGCCTTGCGCCGGCGGCCGGTGCGGAAGGGGATGATCCAGGGATCGCGCAAGGGCCTGGCGGGGTTCTCCGCCAGCAACCTGGCGGTGGCCTCGTCGTCCGACATGTGGGCATCGGAGAACACGATGCCGCAGCCGATGCGGTGCTGCAGGGCGATCTTCCAGTGCCAGCCGGCCTCGTGCGCGATCGCGCGGGTGTAGGGCACGGCCGGCCCGTCGGCCTCGGTCTGCAGCGCCACCGCGCGGTTGCTCGGCAGCCAGTGGTTCCAGTCTTCGTAGCCGGTCCCCAGCGCCTGTTCGCTCAGCACCGCGCGGCCGCCGGTGCAGTCGATGAACAGGTCGCCCTCGACCACGGTGCCGTTGTCGAGGATCAGCGCCTCGATGTAGCCGCTCTCCGGATGCTGGCGCACCTGCTGGATCTTGCCCTCGATGCGGACCAGGCCCTGCCGCTCGGCGCGTTCGCGCATGTAGGCCGCGTAGAGTCCCGCATCGAAGTGGTAGGCGTAGTTCACCTCGAGCCGGTCCGGCGCCATCGCCTGGTTCGCCCAGCGCGTCGACCACTGCTGCGCGCCGCCGCCGTCGTGGTGCGGCAGGGCGAAGCGGTCCACGCGCGAGGCCACGGTTTCCAGGCAGAAGTCGCCCAGCTCCGAACGCATGCCGCGGCGCAGGCTGTCGAGCCAGAAGTGGTGGAATTCCGCGGCCCAGGTGCCCAGTCCGGTGGTTCCGAACGGATGGAAGTAGCGTGCGCCCGGGCGCAGCCAGTTCTCGAACGAGATCGACAGCTTGAAGCTGGCGGCCACCGAGCTCATGAACTCCCGCTCGTCGATGCCCAGCAACTTGTGGAAGGTGCGGATGGTGGGAATGGTGGACTCGCCGACGCCCACCGTGCCGATCTGTTCGGATTCCACCAGGGTCACCGCGAGCGCGTCGCGGAACTG
The DNA here is from genome assembly GCA_023444765.1 of Pseudomonadota bacterium. GTDB lineage: Bacteria > Pseudomonadota > Gammaproteobacteria > Xanthomonadales > Xanthomonadaceae > Luteimonas. The sequence continues at coordinate 13,408 of JAEXLY010000337.1, forward strand.
GTGGGTGAGCGCGCACGCCGCGACCCAGCCGGCGGTGCCTCCGCCCGCGATGACCACGCGCCTGATCCTGCCCTGTGCCATGTCTCCCGCTCCCCGTGACTGCTATGACGGTTGTGATGGCGGCTGGTTGGCCCCGGATCGCGTCGCGACCCTGTCGCCGGGCAGCCGCATGGATGGTCGCCGCATGCCGGCGCTCACCGGTTCAGCCGCGCGATCAGCCAGGCCCGCATGCGCCGGGCCGTGGCTTCGTCGAACGGCGCCAGCACGCCCCTGGCCTCCTCCGGCAGGTGCGCGCCCGCGCGCTCCGCCGGTCCGAACACGTAGTACTCGAACACCTCGCGCCAGGCCTGCTTCTCCCGCTCGGGCCGGTCGCGTATCGCCCAGAGCGTGTGATGAAGCGCGTGCATCGGTGTCGGTATCCAGGCCGGCACACTGTTCCACCAGTAGTTGACCAGGATGTTGAACGCCTCCAGCCCCTGCACGTGGTGCCACCACATGCTGGGAATGAAGATCGCATCGCCCGGCTCCAGGTCCACGCGGCGCGCGTGCGCCAATGCCTCGCCGAAGCGCGGGAAGCGCTCCAGGTCCGGCGCGTCGAAGTCGACGATGCTCACCGCCTGGCCGCCGGGCGTCGGCTCGAGCGGCCCCGGATAGAGGTTGTGGATCTGCTCCGGCGGGAACAGGGTGAAGCGGCGGCGCCCGACGACGCAGCAGGCGATGTTGTCCGGGGCGTCGTAGTGGCAGGAGGCGGTGGTGCGGTTGCCGATCCAGATCGCCGGCGGGGCATCGACGCCATGCGCCGCGAAATCCAGGTCGTTGCGCGCGCGCAGCCCCGGCAGCACGCTGTCCACCGGGACCGAGGCGACGTAATGGGTCGGCGGACGCGCATCGTCCAGGTGGGCGTGGATATCGGCGAGCACCTGGTCGAGCAGTCCTCGTCGCGCCTCCGTGTTCAGGCGCGTGTAGTCCGGGCTGTAGAAGGGGCGACCGGCCGTCTCCGGCGGTCCCCACGAGTAGGGCAGAGGCCGTCCGTTGTAGTGTTCGAGCAGGTGGTCGATGGCTGCCTGCGGCGACTCGCGTCCGGCGGCCGCCAGGCTCCAGTCCCGCACCAGCCCCCTGAGCACGACGGGTTCGCCGCCCGCGAGCAGGTCGGCCAGCGGCAGCGCGTCGGGACTGCATCCGTCCATCGCGCGTACGCTGGCCGGCCCGACGTCCATCTCAGGCCGTCTGCACCTGCTCGGCCGCGGCGCGCAGCCGGCGTTGCTTCTCCGCGATCAGGCGGCGCATGTTGTAAAGCGACGACAACACCAGGTACACGCCCTCCAGCAGCCCGGAACGGTGCAGGCCGTGAACCTGCCCGGCATCGAGCGCGGCCAGCCGCTCGCGGTCGATGGCGTGAAGGCCGGTCAGCCGCGCACCGTGCGCCTCGTCGAACTGGAGTTCCAGTTCGGTGGGCTGGAGCAGGCCGAGCGTGTCGAGCTCCGCATACATTGCGGCCGCGGCCGCGGCGCCGTCGTGGATGCCACGCAGCACGGTGGTCACGTGCTCGAGATAGGGGCTGTGCCCGCCCTTGGGCAGGAACACCGCCGCGCCCCTGCCGTCGCGGGACACGCGTGGATGGTCGAGATCGACGTGGATGACCGGTTCGCGCCGCAGTTCGCCGCCGCCGTGCTGCTCCTGAAAACCGATCAGGAAGGGGCCGCGCGCCACTGCGCCCGGCAGGTAGCTGGCGTTCCAGCGGTCGCCTTCGATGTAGAGGTTCTCGCCGCCATCGAAGCCGAGCAGGGCCACGGCCTGGTAGTCGCCCTGCCCGTCCTTGCGGAAGAAGATCGGATACTCGCGCTGCACTTCGGCGAACTCGGTCGGCCACACCGGCACCAGCCCCGTGGGGTCGCCCAGATCGGCACCGAAATGGGTCAGGACGCGCAGGTCCTTGTGGGTCAGGTTATCGAGCAACTGGTACTGCGACATCTCGGCTCCCGCCGCGCTGCGCACCGCGCCGCGCCGCTCGGTGGACGCGACTGCAACGACGCACAGTCCTCGTCCCCATCATGCCTTTGGCGCGCACGGAAATCGAGGCGCGCCAGGCAACAAAAAAAGGGCCGTTGCGCAGGCAACGGCCCCACCGTTCACACCCTCTGGGCCTTGGAGAGGTTTGGCGTCAGAAGGTGTAGCGGATCGCCGCCATGTAGCGCGGGCTCTGGTCGAGCAGACGCACCATCTGCAGCTCGTTGCGCGAGCGCCAGCGGATGTCCTCGCCGGTCACGTTGATCGCCTCGAACCCGACCGCCCAGTTGTCGCTGAGCTGCTTGGTGACGCTCAGATCCCACTGCTGGTAGTCCTCGACGTAGAACGGGTTGGTCGAGTTGCCCTGGTTGGCCGCGAACAGGTACTCGTCACGCCAGTTCCAGGCCAGTCGCGCGGTCCAGCCGTACTTCTCGTACATGAACACCACGTTGGCCGTGTCGCTCAGGCCGGTCAGCGCGAACTGCTGGACACCCGGGGCCGCACCGTCGTCGATGCCGACATCGCCGCTGACCTTGGTGTAGTTGGCCTGGACGCCGAAGCCGCTGTCGCCGAAGAAGTACTGGCTGCCCAGCTCCCAGCCCTTGATGGTGGCTTCCTGCTGGTTGACCGGACGGTTGACGTTGAAGATGTACAGCGGGTCGTCCGCCTGGCCGACGAACGGCCGCTCACGCACCAGCGCCTCCATGGCGTTCCACTGCGCGTCGGTACCGCGATAGGCCGACAGCCCCCCGGTGACGTCCGCGTTGCGCTGCAGCGCCGCCGCCGTGAACAGGGCGATCGCGTTGGCGCCGCAGGCGTGCGGGGCCGCATCGGGACCGACCTGCGCCCGGCAGGCCGGGCTGGTCAGGAAGGCCAGGGCCGCCTGCGCATCGGGACCGCTGGTGGGGTCACGCAGGCCGTAGAGGTTCTCCTGGACCTGGGCGTTGCCGATGAAGTTGTTGACGTTCTTGTGGAAGAAGGTCAGCGACACATAGCTGGCCGGGGCGAAGTACCACTCCATCGCCACGTCGATGTTGTCCGACTCCAGCGGCAGCAGGCCCGGGGTCTGGGCGTTGCCGGTCGCGCGGAAGCCGAGCAACCCGGAGCCGTTGGGCGCATTCGTCGTCGGGCCGGCATAGAGGTTGCCGTAAGGGGCGCGGGCGATGGTCTGGCTGAGCGAGAGGCGGCCCTTCAGCGCACTGGTGAAGTCGATGCTGAAGTCCAGGTTGGGCAGCCAGTAGCTGTACTCGGCCTCTTCCGCGAAAGGCTGCAGCTCGGTCGACGGAGGAATGGCGAAGTCATTGTCGCCGTTCCACTGGATTTCCTGCGGGACGTTGATGGTGGACACCGAGGTGAGATCGGTCTGCTCGTAGCGCGCGCCGACAACCACGTTGTAGGGCATCGTGCCGAGTTCGCCGTCGAACTCGTACTGGATATAGGCCGCGCTGGTCTTCTCTTCGATCTGGTTGTTGTTGGTCAGCACGCCGTTGAAGGTGGAGGACGTGCCATAGAAGTCCGAAGCCCACTGCGCAAGCTGGCTGGCGTTGCCCCACCACGCGCCCTGCGGCGCGCCGCTGGCATCGAAGTCGTCGAACATGCCGGCGATGCTGATCGGTCGGATGAGGTTCTGGAACCCGGGCTCCTCGCCGACGTTGTCCACGCTCCAGTTGCCCAGCACGGTCTGGTTGTCGCCGGAGGTCAGGCGGCGCATCGACACCTTGGACGAGTCCACGCCGAACGACAGACGGCCGTTATCGAAGTCGAACTTGCCGTCGATCCGGCCCTGCTCGACCTTGCTGTCCTGGCGCGAGTACCAGATACGCTGGATCTGCGTGCCGACCTGTTCGGCCGGAAAGTCCGGGTTGAGCACGCCGTTGGTGCCGGCATCGGCGTCCGCGCGGGTCGGATACCAGGTGCGGGCCATGATCGGCAGGCCGGTGTTGAACCAGTACTCCTGCGCCCAGTTGCCGCCGCAGTACGGACCGCCCGCGGACTGGCAGGCGCTGGTGCCGGCGAACGAGAACGCGGTGACGCTGGCGCCGGTGATCGGGTCGTTCGGCAGGCTCTTGGTTTCCGAGCTGTGCAGATCGAGCGCCAGGTTCAGCCGGTCGGTGACCTGCCAGTTGGCGTTGAACCCGAGCGAGTCGAGCTTGTACTTCTGCTCGTTGCGCTGCTGCTCGTAGCCGAAGTCCTTGGTGCCGACGATCTCGCGGATATAGGTCGGAACGGCGAGCGGGCCGCTGGTGTCGAACTCGATGCGCGAGAACGGGCCCTGGTTGAGCCACTGGGTCTGCTCACCGCGGTCTTCGCTGAGTTCGTTGGTCGAATGGGTGTAGTCGAGGGTCAGGGTGATCGCGTCGGTCGGCGCGAACTGCAGCACCGCCTGCGCGTTGACGCGCTGGCGTTCGAAGTTGGAGAAGGCATAGCGCAGGTCGGCGGGCACCGAGTACAGCTCGCCCACCGCCGGTGCGTTGACGACCTCGACGTCCGGCCCCCAGGCCGCGGGCGTGCCGGCCCAGGGCTGCACGCGCCACTCGTTCTCGGTCGCCTGCACTTCGCCGCCCTTGCGCTGCTGGAAGCTGGTGCTCAGGCTGGCGCCCCAGCGCTTGTCGTCGCTGGCGAAGCTGATGATCGACGAGAGTTCGGGGGTGATGCTGCTGCCGATGGTCTGCGACTGGTCCGAGCCCGCCTTGAGGCCGGCGTTGAAGGTCAGGCCGCTGGGCAGGTTGAGCGGGCGGCTGGTCAGGATGTCGACCGTGGCGCCCATGCCGCCGCTCGGCGCGTCGGCGCGACCGGTCTTGTAGACGGTGATACCGCTCACAGCTTCCGACGCGAGCTGGGCGAAGTTGAAGCCGCGGGTACCCGCGCCGACGCCACCGGTGACCGCGTCACCGTTGGAGTATGCATCCGCTCCTGGAATCTGGCGGCCGTTGAGGGTGACCAGGTTGTAACCGGGGCCGAAGCCGCGCGCGGTGATCTGGGCGCCCTCGCCGTTGCGGCGCTCGATCGAGATGCCGGTGATGCGCTGCAGCGATTCGGCGAGGTTGGTATCGGGGAACTTGCCGATGTCCTCGGCGCTGATCGCATCGACGACACCGGATGTGTCGCGCTTGATCCCCATCGAGTTCTCGAGGCTGTTGCGCAGGCCGGTCACCACGACCGTGTCGAGCGTGGAGGCGTCCTGGGTGGCCTGGGCCTGCGCGGTATCCTGCGCGAAAACGGGATTGATGATCAGCACGCCGCCGACGAAGGTGAACATCGCCTTCGACTTCAACCCCTTCAACTTCTTGTTCTTCATGGATATGTCCTCAGCACTGGTTTAGAGCGAAGAAAAGCGCGTCGCTGCACACGGCGGCCCTGCGGCCGCGCCAGTGCCGAACTTCCAGGATTCTGCTCACCCTCATTCGACTGCCCTCCCCGTTGATCACGACTTTCAGTAGGTGTTTCAGCGTTGCGCCCTTCCTCCGGGCCACGTGCCGCCTGCGCGGCACGCTGTCCAACTCACTGCAATCGGCCGATCGGTCGTGCAGCGCGACGCCCCGATACGGCGCTCCGTCTGCCGGCCAGACCTGCCGTGGTCCCGCTGCGGTTTCGCTTGTGATTATTGTTAGCGCTAACATACGCGCGGCAGTTTGATAACATGTCGTTACGCGCCGTGTCACTTTGCGGTGCAGCAAGATCGCTGCAGCCCGCATGACAGCGCCGTCGTTTCCCGGGCAACCGTCGGCCGATATGCCCGGATGCGCAGATAATCAGCAGGTTTCAGCCACTTTTCCGCCG
>JAEXLY010000005.1 GCA_023444765.1 Pseudomonadota bacterium
GGCGGGGACCCGATACCGGCAGCGGCGCGCCCGACCCACGCCGCGCGTGCGCCCTCCGTCCGCAGTGGACGCGAGGGGGCGTCCCGGACGCCGGCCGCGTCAACCGCCGCGGTCGCGGTCCGCGGCCTCGCCGGTCAGGGGCACGAAGCGTACCGGCGTGACCCCGCGTTCCTCGAGGCTGCCGTCGGCGCGCTTCTCGATCACCCGCAGTTCCTGCACCGCATGCAGGGGGCCGATCGGAATCACCAGCCGCCCCCCCGGGCGCAGTTGCTCCAACAGCGGTGCGGGTACCCGTTCGGGCGCAGCGGCCACGACGATTGCATCGAAGGGCCCGTGTTCCGGCCAGCCCGCATACCCGTCGCCGCTGCGCACCTGGACGTTGCCGTAGCCCAGCTCGTGCAGCGTGGCTGCGGCGCGCTCGGCCAGTGGCGCCACGATCTCGATGCTGTAGACCTCCGCCGCCAGTTCCGCCAGCACCGCGGCCTGGTAGCCCGACCCGGTCCCGACGTCGAGTACGCGATCCCCGGCCTGCGGGCGCGCCAGCTGGGTCATGAGCGCCACGATGTAGGGTTGGGAAATGGTCTGGTCGCGACCGATCGGCAGGGGCTGGTCGGAATACGCCTGCGCGGCGAACTCCGCGGGGACGAAGCGATGGCGCGGCACCCTGCGCATCGCATCCAGCACCCGGGCGTCGTCGATGCCGCGCCCTGCCAGCTGGCGTTCCACCATGCGCTGCCGTTGCGCCTCGTCGGCGCCCGCACCCGGCGCAGGCGCCGCGCAGGCGGTGGCGTGGGCGCACAGCAGACCCAGCGCCCATTGGCGCCAGCGGCCCGCTCCGCTGCCGGTTCCGGATCCAGGCATCGCCCAGCCTCCCGTTCAACCTGTTTCCGCGATCTTACGCCCGCAGGCGCGGCCAGGCGGCGCTCAGGCAGCGGCGGGCCGCGGGGGTGCCGGGGAGAACGTCAGCGTGGCGACCACGCCCTGTACCTGACCCGGCACGACCCGCACGTCCCACCCGTACAGCGCGCACAGGCGGCGAACGATCGACAGCCCGATGCCGCCCCCCTGCGAGTGCTCGGCATGCGTGCCGCGATAGCCGCGTTCGAACAGGCGCGCCGCATCCTCCGCACTGAGTCCAGGCCCCGAATCGATCACCTCCACCGCGTTTTCGCACAGGCGCACCACCACCTCGCCCTCGCGCGTGTACTTCACCGCGTTGCCCACCAGGTTGCCCAGGGCCACGGTCACCGCCGACTCCGGCGCGTCCACCACCACCTGGCCGTGCACGCCCTCGACCCGCAGCTGCAGCGGCTTGCTGCCCAGTTGCCCGCGGTGCGCGTCGAACAGTTGTTCGGCCACCCGGGCCACGTCGGTGGCGCCGTGCCCGCGCTCGTTGCGCGAAAGCAGCAGCAGCGCGCTGATCAGGTCGGTGCATTGCTGTTCGGCGCGCTGGATGCGCAGCAGGCGGTCGCGGGTCTTGGTGTCGAGCTCCGGACGCGACAGCAGCAGCTCCACCGCGCCGCGGATCACCGCCAGCGGCGTGCGCAGTTCGTGGCTGACGTCGGCATTGAACTCGCGGTCGCGCTGCACCACTTCGGTCAGGCGTACTGCGTAATCGTCGAGGGCCTTGGCCAGCTCGCCGACCTCGTCGTCGGGGAAGTGCGCGGCCAGCGCCTGCGGCCGCGAGTCGTCGCCCGACTCGCCAATGCGCCGGGCGAGTTCCGACACCGGGCTCATCACCCGCGAGGCCGACCACCATCCGATCAGCCCGGCCAGGAGGGTGAACACGATCACCGCCGCGATCATGATCCACTGCACTTCCGCGCGGGTCTCGGCGGTGTTGGTCATGTCCTGGGCAAGGAAGAACCAGTACTCCGGATCCTTGCGCACCACCAGCCGGTATACGAAGGGCTGGCCGCCTTCCTCGCCCGAGATGCTGTAGACGCCGGTCTCCAGTTCGGCCCAGTCGGGCGGCGCGTTCTGGCGTTTGTCGGGGCCGTAGACGATCGCGCGCACGTCGTTGAGCGGCGCCCATTCGGCCGAAGTGTCCTGGTAGAAGCGCTCGGCATACTCGTCGACGTTGCGTTCGAGCATGCGCCCCACCGCCTGGTCTTCGACCAGGGCGCCGACGTAGACCGCGGCCACGGCGAACAGGGCCGTCAGCGTGAAGCTGAGCAGCAGGAAGGACAGGATGATGCGGCTGCGCAGCCGCCTGCGGTAGCGACGGCCGCGCTGGCTGCGGGAACCCGGACCGGGGACGACGTCGTCAGGCGGCGCCATCGGGCGCGGCGATCCGGTAGCCGATGCCGTGTCGGGTCTGGATCAGCGGCACGTCGAAAGGCTTGTCGATCACGGCACGCAGGCCATGGATGTGCACGCGCAGCGAATCCGAATCCGGCAGTTCCTCGCCCCACACCCGGGTCTCGAGGTCCTGGCGCGTGACCACGGCCGGCGAGGCCTCCATCAGCGCCTGCAGGATCTTGAGCGCGGTGGGGTTTAGCTGCACCAGCTTGCCCTGGCGCCGCACCTCCAGCGTGTCGAGGTTGTACTCGAGATCGCCCACGTCCAGCACCCGGGTCTGCACGCCCTTGCCGCGGCGCGACAGCGCGTTGAGGCGCACCTCCACTTCCTGCAGGGCGAACGGCTTGACCAGGTAGTCGTCGGCGCCCGAATCGAAACCGGCCAGCTTGTTGTCCAGGCTGTCGCGCGCGGTGAGCATCAGTACCGGGGTCTGCTTGCGCGCGTCGTTGCGCAGCTTGCGGCAGACCTCCAGCCCGTCCATGCCCGGGAGGTTGAGGTCGAGCACGATCGCGTCGAAGTCGTGGACCACGGCCAGGTGCAGGCCGGTGACGCCGTCCGCGGCGAAATCCACCGTGTGGCCGCGGTCCTCCAGGTAGTCGCCGAGGTTGGCCGCGATGTCCTGGTTGTCTTCGATGACGAGAATGCGCATGCAAGCGGTTCCATGAGGGGGCCGGGCTTGGACCGCGCGAGCGCAGCGCGGTTCCAGCGGGCCGGGCGGCGATTCTGTCACAGGCGCGCGTGCGCGCCTCGTTGAGGCGCACCTGGTCGGGGCGCGCTTACAAAAGAGCCCAGACGATGCCATCGCCTGGGCCCAATAAGGACTGCCCCGATCACCGTAATCCGATGCCGGCCCTTGGACAAGGAAACACGGGCTGGCGCGGAATCCGGTACCGGTACGGTAGACCCGGCCCAATTAAGCACTCGTTAAACCGGAGTGATCCGGGGCCCTCGCGAGCGCCTGCGGGGACGCTGCGCCCCACCCTCGGACACGGATATTTCATGGATCTTGACGACGTAATCGACGATATTTCCAGCGATATCGATACCCGTCGCCTCCTCGATGCCTTCCAGCCCCGGTGACGCATTCACCTCCAGCACCAGGGGACCGCGCCGCGAGCGGATCAGGTCCACGCCGGCCACGCCCAGCCCGACTACCTGTGCCGCACGCACGGCGACGGCCTGCTCCTCGTCGCTGGTCTCGACCGCAGTGGCGCTGCCGCCGCGATGGAGGTTGGAGCGGAAATCGCCGGGCGCCGCCTGGCGCTGCATGGCCGCCACGACACGGTCGCCGACCACGAAGCAGCGCAGGTCGGCGCCCTCGGCTTCGGCCACGAACTCCTGCACCAGGAAGTTCGCGTACAGCCCGCGCAGCGCCTCGATCACGCCGCGCGAGGCCGAGAGCTTCTCGGTCAGCATCACGCCCGCGCCCTGCGTGCCCTCGTTGAGCTTGACCACGTGCGGCGGCGGCCCCAGCAGCGAGAGCAGGTCCGCGGTGTCGTCGGGGTTGTCGCCGAACACGGTCGCCGGCAGCCCAATGCCCTGCGCCGCCAGCAGCTGGTGGCAGGCGAGCTTGTCGCGCGCGCGCGCGATCGCCGCCGCCGGGTTCGGGGTATGGCTGCCCATCAGCTCGAACTGGCGCAGCACCGCGCAGCCGTAGCGGGTGATCGACGCGCCGATGCGCGGAATGACCGCACCGTAGCCGTCGATGGCCCGGCCCTTGTAGCGCATAGCGAAGCCGTCGTTGCCGATGCGCATGTAGCAGCGCAGCGGATCGAGCACGCGCACGCTGTGCCCGGCCGCG
>JAEXLY010000024.1 GCA_023444765.1 Pseudomonadota bacterium
CGCGCACTGGAGATCGCGGCGGCCGGCGGCCACCACCTGCTGCTGGTGGGCCCGCCGGGTTGCGGCAAGACCCTCCTGGCTTCGCGCCTGCCCGGCCTGCTGCCCGAGGCGGCCGAGGACGAGGCGCTCGAAACCGCGGCCATCGCCTCCGTCAGCGGGCGCGGGCTGGACCCGGCCTGCTGGCGCGAGCGCCCGTTCCGCGCCCCCCACCACACCGCCAGCGCCATCGCCCTGGTCGGCGGCGGCAGCGCGCCGCGCCCGGGCGAAGTGTCGCTGGCGCACAACGGCGTGCTGTTCCTGGACGAGCTGCCGGAGTGGCAGCGGCAGGTCCTGGAAGTGCTGCGCGAGCCGATGGAATCGGGCACGGTCACCATCTCGCGCGCCGCGCGGCAGAGCGAGTTCCCCGCGCGTTTCCAGCTGGTGGCCGCCATGAACCCCTGCCCCTGCGGCTGGGCCGGCGATGCGTCCGGGCGCTGCCGCTGCCCCGGCGAGGCGATCGAGCGCTACCGCGGACGCATCTCCGGGCCGCTGCTGGATCGCATCGACCTGCACGTCGAGGTCCCGCGGCTGCCGCCGGCCGAACTGCGTCCAGACGCGGCCGACGGCGAATGCAGTGCCGCGATCCGTGACCGGGTCGCATCGGCGCGCGCCATCCAGCAGCAGCGCGCCGACTGCCTCAACGCCCAGCTCTCGCAGGCTGCGACGATGGCCTGGTGCCGCCTGCAGCCGCACGACCAGGCGCTGCTGGAACGCGCGATCGAGGCGCTGCACCTGTCGGCCCGCGCGATGCACCGGATCCTGCGCGTGGCCCGCACCATCGCCGACCTTGCGGGCACGCCCGCCATCGCCACCGCCCACCTCACCGAGGCGCTGGGATACCGGCCGGCCGAACGCGGTCCCAGCCGGCGCGCGGCGTAAGCGCCCTGCCAGGCTGCGCAAACGGAGGGGCGCAGCCGTATCCTCGCCAGTCCAACCTGCCGGGGAGCCACCATGCACCGTCTTCTGCTCGCATCCGCCATCACCCTCGCCCTGTCCGCCTGCAGCGGAAGCCGGGCCGACGGTACCGCCGCCGCACCGGCGACGGCGGCGCCCGCCTCGATCGACGAGGTGGAACTGATTCCGCGCGAGGCCCTGTTCGGCAATCCCGAACGCGCCAACGTGCAGCTCAGCCCCGATGGCCGCTACCTGAGCTGGGTGGCGCCGCTGGACGGCACCCTCAATGTCTGGGTCGCGCCCGCCGGCGACCTGTCGGCCGCCAGGGCCGTCACCCGCGATACCGCGCGCGGCATCCGCAGCTACTTCTGGTCCTACCGGGCCGACACCCTGCTGTACCTGCGCGACAGTGGCGGGGACGAGGACTTCCACCTGTACGCGGTGGACCTGACCTCCGGCGAGAGTCGCGACCTGACCCCGTACGAGAAGACCACCGCCCAGGTGGTGGGGGTCAGCGACCGCCATCCCGGGACAGTCCTGGTCGGCATGAACGACCGCGACGCGCAGTGGCACGACCTGTACCGCGTCGACCTGGCCAGCGGCGAGCGCAGCCTGGTCGAGCGCAACACCCACCAGATCGGCGAGTACGTGGCGGATGCCGACTACGCCCTGCGCTACGCCACCCGCTCGCGCCCCGACGGCGGAATCGACCTGCTGCGCCGCGACGGGGAGACCTGGCAGAAGTACGACGAGATCCCGTTCGAGGACGGCCTGACCACGGGCTTCTCCGGCCTCACCAAGGACGGCGCCACGCTGTACATGCGCGACTCGCGCGACCGCAACACCAACGCCCTGTTCGCCATCGACACCGCCACCGGCGGGAAGACCCTGGTGCACGAGGACCCGCGCGTGGACATCGGTCGCGGCCTGGCCGACCCGGTCACGGGCAGGGTGCAGGCCGTCGCGGTCAACTATCTGCGCGAGCAGTGGTCGGTGCTGGACGATGCGATCAGGGCCGACCTGGAGCGGCTCGAGGCGATCGGACCGGGCGAAGCCTCGATCAATACCCGCACCCTGGACGACCGCACCTGGATCGTCGCGTACTCGGCCGCCGAATCGCCGGTGGAGTACTACCGCTACGACCGCGACGGCCTGGGCGGCGGCGAACTCACGCGCCTGTTCTCCGGCCGCCCAGCGCTGGAAGGCAAGCCGCTGGTGCCGATGTGGCCGCAGGAGCTGCGCTCGCGCGACGGCAAGACCCTGGTCAGCTACCTCACCCTCCCCGCGCACGCGGATGCCGATGGCGATGGCCGGGCCGACCAGCCGGTGCCGATGGTGCTGCTGGTGCACGGCGGCCCCTGGGCGCGCGATGCCTATGGCTACAGCAGCTACGACCAGTGGCTGGCCAACCGCGGCTACGCCGTGCTGAGCGTGAACTTCCGCGGCTCCACCGGCTTCGGCAAGGACTTCACCAACGCCGGCGACGGCGAGTGGGCCGGCAAGATGCACGACGACCTGATCGACGCGGTGCAGTGGGCGGTCGACTCCGGCGTCACCACGCAGGACAAGGTCGCGATCATGGGAGGCAGCTACGGCGGCTATGCCACCCTGGTGGGCCTGACCTTCACCCCCGACACCTTCGCCTGCGGCGTCGACATCGTCGGCCCGGCCAACCTCAATACCCTGCTCTCCACCGTGCCGCCCTACTGGGCCAGCTTCTACAAGCAGCTGGTGCGACGGATGGGCGACCCCGAGACCGAGGAAGGCCGTGCCTGGCTGACCGAACGCTCGCCGCTGAGCCGCGTCGATGCCATCAGCAGGCCGCTGCTGATCGGCCAGGGGGCCAACGACCCGCGCGTGAAGCAGGACGAGAGCGACCAGATCGTCAAGGCGATGACCGAGAAGGACATCCCGGTCACCTACGTGCTGTTCCCCGACGAAGGCCACGGCTTCGCCCGACCGGAGAACAGCAAGGCCTTCAACGCGGTGGCCGAGGGCTTCCTGTCGCAGTGCCTGGGCGGACGCGCGCAACCGATCGGCGAGGAGTTCAAGGGCTCCAGCATCACCGTGCCCACCGGCGCGGAAGGCGTGCCGGGCCTGGCCGAGGCACTGCAGTCGCATACACGGGAAGTGCGCAGGTAGCGGCATGCGGGAGCGGTCGGTGTGAAAGGCCTCGCACGGTGTACACACCGCCACGGCGCTGTCGTTCGCCGTGGCGGTACAGTGTGCCGGTGCACGGCCTGTGCGAGAGAACAATCAAGATGTGTAGGCCGGCTGCACGTGCCGGCCTACTCAATGCCTGTCGTAGATGCCCTTCCACGCCTGGAAAAAGCGAACCGCCCAAACACGTAGGCGCCGTAGCTCGCGCCGACGCAGATCACCGCACCCCAACCGGTGAGTTGCCGTGTCCCGTCAAGCATCCCGGCCACTTCAGCGGCAAGGGCGGCAAGCCCAAAGATGCAAAGGGCCGCAGACAGCAAACGGGTTCCAATACTGATCATCAGGTCCTGTTCCCGGGGGAAAAACAGAGGGCGCGCTCATTCCAGCTATTTGCCGCCGGCGACATCATTGCCGCCCGTCAGCGAACGCACCAGTCCCAGAATGAGCTCCGCAACCAACACCGCCGTCAGGGCATATCCGCCGAAGAAGAAGCAGCCTAGCGAATAGGCGAGCCAGAGGGGCAATCGCAGTCGCCGCGGCGAACTGCCGCTAGCACCGGGGAACCGGGAGAGGGCGTCGAGAAGCCCCAACCCCAGAAGAAGCCCCGCAAGAAAGACATTATCGAGTCCGCCGAGTGTGCTCGCGATAACCCATTCACTTACTTGCCGCTGAGCGGCCAATGCCAGACCTGCGCTGACGAGACATATCAGGGCAACTTCAACGGACACTCTGGCGAGGGACGTTCGAGACACCTGTGGCCACCTCTCCTTTCGCTAGAAGCC
>JAEXLY010000131.1 GCA_023444765.1 Pseudomonadota bacterium
GGCTCGATCCGGACCCGCTCAGCCGTTGCCGGGCGCCTGGGCCGGTGGTTGCGCCGGTACCCGGGCCGCGGCGGCGGCCGGCGCCTGCCAGCCGCAGCTCCTGCCCTCGTTCTGCTGCTTCAGCCAGTCCTGCAGCGGCGCGAAGTACTCCAGCACCGCCGAGGCGTCCATCTGTTCGGTGCCGGTGAGCTCCTTCATGGTCTGCTGCCAGGGCTGGCTGTTGCCGCGCGAGAGCATCGCCCAGAACTTGCCTCCACCGGCCTTGTTGCCGGCAAAGGTGCATTCGTACAGCGGGCCCTGGTGGCCGGCCGCGTCGCACAGCGCCTTGTAGAACTGGAACTGCAGCACGTGCGAGAGGAAATAGCGCGTGTAGGGCGTGTTGCCGGGCACGTGGTACTTGGCGCCCGCGTCGAAGAACTCCTCGCCGCGCGGCGTCACGGGCGCCACGCCCTGGTACTTCGCCTTCAGTTCCCACCAGGCGCGGTTGTAGTTCTCCGGCGTGATCGATCCGTCGAACACGCCCCAGCGCCAGCGGTCGATCATCAGCCCGAACGGCATGAATGCCACCTTCGCCAGCGCCATGCGCATCTGCGCGTTGATCAGCGCTTCCTGGCTGGTCTGCTGGTCGCCGACCAGGCCGATCGACTTCAGGTAGGCCGGCGTCATCGCCAGCTCGATGGTGTCGCCGATGGCTTCGTGGAAGCCGTCGTGCGCGCCGCCCTGGAACAGCGGCGGCAGGTTGTTGTAGGCCAGGTAGTAGTAGACGTGGCCCAGCTCGTGGTAGATGGTGAAGAAGTCTTCCTCGTTGGGCTTGATGCACATCTTGGTGCGCACGTCCGGCGACTTGCCGTCCTCGCCACCCATGTTCATGTCCCAGGCGCTGGCGTGGCAGACCACGTCGCGGTCGCGCGGCTTGATGAACTGGGTCTTCTCCCAGTAGCCGTCCGGCAGCGCGGGCATGCCGAGCGAGGTGTAGAACTCCTCCGCCTGGCGGGTCATGCGACGGGCGTGCTCGAGCTGCGCCTTGCGCACCACCTCGACCCGGCTGTCGGTGTCGATCAGCGCGTTCTCGCGCGAGAGGTGTTCGTTGAGCAGGGCCTGGTACTGGCGCTGCAGTGCCCCGTTGACGTCCAGGTTGCCGGCCTGGTCCTCGCTGTAGGGCGCCATCACGTCCCACAGGTTGCCCCAGTCCTGCTGCCACATGTTGCCCATCAGGTGGGCGGGCAGCAGCCCGTCGACCGAACCCTGGCCCGGATACTTCGCATCCAGCCGGGAGCGCGCGTAGCAGTGCAACTGCTCGTACAACGGCTTGACCTGCCCCCAGAGACGGTCGGTTTCCGCCGACAGTTCGGCCGGCGACATGTCGTAGCCCGCGCGCCACATCTCGCCGGCGTCGGCATAGCCGAGTTCGCGCGACCCTTCGTTCACCAGTTCGACGAAGCGCGTGTAGTCCCCGCGCATCGGCCGGGCGATGCTGTGCCAGCCCTGCCATGCATCGAGCTGCGCGTCGTAGTCGCGGCTCTTGGCCAGCACCTCCTCGAGTTCGCCGAGCTGGCGGCAGCTCTGGCTGTCGCCGGCGGCCTTGCAGTAGGAGCCCGACCCGTACATGCCTTCCATCTTCGTGGCGATGCGGGTCAGTTCGGCCAGGCGGACAGGATCCTTCGGCGCGGGCATCGCCGTGCCGAGCTTGAGCAGGGTGATCGCGCGGGCGGTTTCGGGCGACATCTGCTGGCCTTCGAACTTCTTCGACTGTTCGATCCAGGCATTGAGCGAGGTCAGGAACTTCTCGTTGGACTTGGCCGCCAGCAGCTGGCTGTCGTCGTTGATGTAGGTACTCGACAGCCACTGCGCGGCGGTGAGTTCCGGGTACATCGCCTTGAGTTCGGCGTTGACGCGCGCGATGAAGGCATCGGCCGTTTCGTCGGCGGGAGCGGCCGTGGAGGTGGCGCCGGATTGCGCGGCGCCTGGCGCGGGGGTGGGTTCGCGCTTGCAGGCGGACAGGGCGAGGCTGGCGCCGATGGCCAGGGCGAGCAGGGCGTGGCGATGGTTCACGATGGGACCCGGGGACTTTGCGTGAGCGGTGCCGGCAGGCTAGAGCGCGGCCCGCGCGCGGGCAAGTGCGGGAAGCCGCGGTCAGGCCGGCAGCAGCCTGCGCTGCGCGTCGACCAGGCCCCGCGCCTGCAGCCAGGCCCAGGCCGCCTCGGCATCCCGCTCGAAGTAGGCGCGAGCGCTGCCAAGGCGGAAGGTGTAGCCCCAGGCGTCCATGTCGGCGAACACGCGATCCCGGCCGACGCCGGGCAGCGCATCCCCGAGCAGGGCCTGGAGCAGGCACACCGCGTCCTCTTCCGCCACCGAGTCGGTGGCATCTGTGTGCACGGCCTGGCGCTTCTCCTCCGGCAGCACGATCAGGTGGCCGGCTTCGTGCAGCATCGAATGCACGGGCGTATCGCCGCGTACGTACACGTCGCTGCCGATGATGCCGGCCTCGGACTCGCCCCAGTAGCTGCCGGGTATCGTCGCGCCGTCCTCGACGAGGTGCAACTGCAGGCCGTAGCGATGGATCAATGCCGCGGCATCGGCAAAGGCTATGTCCCGCAGCAGCAGGATGTTGTCTGGTCCCGGTGGCGTCTGCGGGCTCACGGGTTTGGGCCTTCCGTCCTGTGGGGGCAAGCGTCTATTCTCGTGCCCCGCCTCTGCCTACTGCGTCCATCCTGAGTTCGACAAAGCTTCGGCTATGGCCTTCGGATGGACGCCACGCGCTGTCGGCCCGGGATCGCTCTCCGCTTGGTCAGGGCATCCATGCCCTGACTCGCGCGCACAACATCCATGTTGTGCTTGTCGCGACCCCGGGCCGCCAGCGCGCGGCTCATCGGCCATTCGGTTTCGATGCTTCGGCCGGCCTTCGAGCATCGATTGGGCGACGCGCTTGGGCTCACTGTAGAGATCTGAGCCTGCCAGCCCGAACGCAATGGGGGTCTCCAGGAGCGAAAGCTGATCGCGACCCTCCGCTGTCGCAGAGCACGCCTTTGCTGCACTCGGGAACGGACGAAACTCTGCGCTGTCGTCCCGGCAACAATCGTCATCCAGCACCGCGGTGCCGCACCGACGTGCGGCGAAGCATGGCACCACCAGCAGCGGCGTCCTTCCGAAGCTCCGGGCAGCGCAGACGGTTGCGGTGAGGTGGCCTCAGCGGTCAGGAGATCTTCCTGGAGGCCGGAGACCAACATCAGGTCGTCGCCGGCCGATCCTCCGGCAAGGCAACCGAGATATCGAGCACGTCGTGCTCGCCGTCCTTGACCAGGTCGACCTTGACCGCGTCCACGTCCACGCTCACGTACTTGCGGATCACCTCGAGCAGCTCGCGCTGCAGCAGCGGCAGGTAGTCGGGCGCGCCACGGCTGGTGCGTTCCTGCGCGACGATGATGCGCAGGCGGTCCTTGGCGATCGCGGCGGTGTTCTGCTTCGGCTTGAGGAAATCGAACAGTCCCATGCTCAGCTCCCGAAGAGCTTGCTGAAGAAGCCCTTCTTCTCGGCCTGGGTGAAGCGCATCGGCCGGTCTTCGCCGAGCAGGCGGGCGACAGCGTCGTCGTAGGCCTGGCCTGCCGCGGACTCGCTGGCCAGGATCACCGGCTCGCCCTTGTTGGACGCGTCAAGCACGTCGGGGGACTCGGGGATCACGCCCAGCGTCTTGATGCCCAGCACTTCCTCCACGTCGGCGATGGAGAGCATCTCGCCCTTCTCCACGCGCAGCGGGTTGTACCGGGTGAGCAGCAGGTATTCCTGCACGCGCTCACCGGTTTCGGCCTTGCGGGTCTTGGACGAGAGCAGGCCCAGGATGCGGTCGGAATCGCGCACCGAGGACACTTCGGGATTGACCACCACGATCGCGCGGTCGGCGAAGTACATCGCCAGGAAAGCGCCCTTCTCGATGCCGGCTGGGGAATCGCACAGGATGTAGTCGAAGCCGTCCTCGGCGAGGTCCTTGAGCACCTTCTCCACGCCTTCGAGCGTCAGCGCGTCCTTGTCGCGCGTCTGCGAGGCGGCCAGCACGTAGAGGTTGTCGAAGCGCTTGTCCTTGATCAGCGCCTGCTTGAGCGAAGCCTCGCCCTGCACGACGTTGACGAAGTCGTACACCACGCGGCGCTCGCAGCCCATGATCAGGTCGAGGTTGCGCAGGCCGACGTCGAAATCGATGACGGCGACCTTCTTGCCGCGACGCGCCAGGCCATTGGCCAGGCTGGCGCTGCTGGTGGTCTTGCCGACGCCTCCCTTGCCCGAGGTGACCACGATGATTTCTGCCAAAACACGTCTCCTGTGTGTGTCGCCGTCAATCGAGTGCGGCGATCTTGAGTTCGTCATTGTCGAGCCAGACCTGCACCGCCTTGCCGTGCAGTTCCTTCGGGATATCTTCCAGCACTTTGTAGTGCCCGGCCACGGCGACCAGTTCGGCATGGAAGGCGCGGCAGAAGATGCGCGCGCCGGCATTGCCTTGGGCACCGGCCAGCGCGCGTCCGCGCAGCGGGCCGTAGATGTGGATCGAGCCGTCCGCGATCACCTCGGCGCCCGCCCCGACCTGGGACAGCACGGTCAGGTCGCGGTTCTCCGCGTACAGCTGCTGGCCCGAGCGGACGGGGGCGGCCTGGACCAGTCCGGGCGAGGCGGGATCGGGGCGCTGCGTCGGGGCACTTGCCGCGGCACGCTGCGGCGGCGCAGGGGCCGGCCCGGCGGCCGGCGTCGTCTCGCCGGACCCTGCGACGGGCTCGTACTGGGCGCGGAACCGGGCGAGGACGGGCAGGCCGATCTCCACGGCCAGGGCTTCGTTCTCGCTGCTGCCCCATGCCAGGGCGACGGGCAGCGCGCCGGCGTCCCGCAGGGCGTCCACCAGGGCGCGCGCCGTGGCCGCGTCCGGGGTGGTCGCCAGGCCACCGAAGTCGAGGATGACCGCGGCCCTGGCGAACAGCTTGGGCGCGCGCGCCACGCGGCTGCGCATCTCCTCGGCCAGACGCGGGATGTCGAGGGTGCGCACGCGCAGGTTGGCGATGCCGACCTGGCCGATCTTCAGTTCGCCGGCCTGTTCGAAATCCGTGGCCGCGCTCATGCGGCCGAGATCTCTTCCGCCGCCGCCCGCGGGCGCAGCAGCCACGGCTCGTCGGGCAGCTCTTCGCCGTAGGTGTCGCGTACCCAGTCGTAGCTGCACATGTCCTTGGCCATCATCGAGGCGCGGATTCCGTTCTCGGGCATCACGTGCTGCCCGATCTCGCGGAAGCCGAAGCTGCCATGGAACAGGCGCACCGGATCGGCATCGTGCTCGATGAACACCTCGCAGGTGAGCAGCGGGTAGCGCAGTTCCGCGTAACTCTGGGCGTCGGCATAGAACGCACGCCCCACGCCGCCGCCGCGGCGGCGGCTGGCCACCACGATGCGGTCGATGTAGAAGAACCGGTCGCAGTGGGCGCGGAACCAGTGGAAATTGCTGCTGTCGTGCTCGGCATCGGAGCCGAGCCCCACCAGGAAGCCCGCCAGGGTGCCGTCGCGCTCGGCGACGCGGAAGTACTCGGCGGTGTCGTAGAACCTGCGGATGCGGGCCGCGTCCAGCGGCAGGATCGTCGGGCCAGCGGCATTGTTGAGGGCGAGGATGGAATCCAGCTCGTGCTCGCGCACGTCGCGGATGACGATCGACATTCCTGACTCCAGAAGACTTACGGGTGCTGCCCGGCCGCAGGTCGGCAAACGGCGGGCGCGCCTTGCGACGGCCACCGCGGATTATCGCATGGCCACCGGCCGGCGGCGACCGCGACGGGACTTCGCCGCATGACTTCCGAGGGGGTCGCGGCATGGCGGATTGCGCCTACCATGGCGGCATGCTCTCCCGCCTCGACCATGCCCGCCTGCTGCGCTATGCCGGCCTGTTCACCTGGGCGGTGATGGTGCTGCCGCTGTGGGTGATCTCCGGTCCGGTGGACGAGGCCGAGCCGCTGTCCAGCGTGGGGGCGGGCTGGAACGCCTGGTTCGCCTGGGGACTGTTCGGGTTCAGTTTCGCCTGGCTGACCCGCGCACTGGACTCCCGACGCGTGAGCCTGCCCGACTACGTGCTGCTGGTGGTGATGATCGGCAGCGCGGTGGGGCTGAGCTACTACAGCAATACCGGCCTTGGCGTGCTGCTGCTGATGGTCGCGGCCTGCGTGTTGCCGTGGCTGCTGCCCCTGCCGGTAAGCATCGCCGCCCTGGTGGTCAGCGTGCTGCTGGTGGTGCCGGTCTACGTGCGCGCGATCGGTTTCTCGCTGCTCGAGGCGGTGATGCAGTCGATGCTCTATGTCGGCTTCAACTGCTTCGTGTTCGCCACCGGCTACGTGGCCCGCCAGCAGGTGCTGGCGCGGGACGAGCAACGGCGGCTGAACGCCGAACTGCGGGCCACCCGCGCGCTGCTGGCCGAGAGCGTGCGCGTGAACGAACGCACCCGGATCTCGCGCGAGCTGCACGACCTGCTCGGCCACCACCTCACCGCGCTCAGCCTGAACCTGGAAGTGGCCAACCACCTGGTCAGCGGACAGGCGCAGGAACACGTGGGCCAGGCCCATACCCTGGCCAAGCTGCTGCTGAGCGACGTGCGCGAGGCGGTGAGCCGCCTGCGCGACGACGACGCCATCGACATGCGCGCCACCCTGCTGCCGCTGGCCGACAACGTGCCGGGGCTGCGCATCGACATGGACATGCCCCGGACCTTCCTGGTCGACGATCCCGAGCGCGCCCACGTGCTGCTGCGCTGTACCCAGGAGATCATCACCAACACCGTGCGCCATGCCGAAGCCGGGCTGCTGCGGCTGCGCTACCGGCTCGATGGCGACGCCGTGCTGCTCGAGGCGCGCGACGATGGCCGCGGTGCCGAGGGCGCGACCGCCGGCAACGGCCTGCTGGGCATGCGCGAGCGCCTGGCGGCGCACGGCGGCAGCCTGCAGGTCGAAACCTCGCCCGGCAGCGGGTTCACCGTGCGCCTGCGCCTGCCCATGGAGGGCGGCGTGGTGGTGATCGATACCATCCGGCCGGGGGGGGCGGGGGGGGGCCCCCGCCCCGCGCCGCCGGGCCCCGCCCCGGG
>JAEXLY010000068.1 GCA_023444765.1 Pseudomonadota bacterium
AGAAGCAGTGCGATGCAGTCGCACAGAAGCTCAATACACGACCAAGGAAGCGCTATGAGTATGAAACGCCAGAACAACGGATCCGCTGTTAATCAGGACTGTCGCACTTGGTGGTTGAATTCACCCCGCAACCCCAGCCCAGCGCAAGAAGACATTGATGATCTCATCGAGCTTGAGCGGTCCGCCACCGGCACTGAACTTGTTGTCTTCCACCTTGCAGAAGATCCACTCATTACCGCTGGTTTCAGCCTCGTCGAACATGCCGTAGTGAACTGGCTCAAACGGCTTCCCTTCCAGTGGCGTGTCAACTAGATCGATCTCAAGGTTCCAACCTGGGTTGTCCAATGTATCGATCCGGACACCATAGCTATGCTCCCAGTCCTCGTCGCACTGCTGCAGATACCATTTTTGAAGAAGAGCGAGACTGTCCATGCGGCCTAACGCCTGAATTAAGCCGCGCCGCGAAGCGGCGTCGGCTTGAATGAATTGTTAGGGCCCACGCCCGTTCTCCTCCAGCCTCTCATCCAAGCGATTCACCAGCTCCTCCGCCTTGCGTAGAGGAAATGATATTTGTTTGCCCTCAAAGAAGTGGAACGCTACCGCATTTGCCCCACGCAGTCCCAGCACCAAAACTTCGCGTAGGCTTTTGGTATTTACATCCGAAGCGCTCACCGCGATGTCAACTTGAAGACACTTATCCTTTGGGCTGTACGGCCCTTGCCGAATAAGGTCGAAATCCGCCGACCCCAGCGAGCCCTCTACTACAAAGACCGCGTTTACGTGCGGAACTTTACCTAGCGAACCACCGAACTCAGGCTCACGAATTTGCTGCATGAGCTTTATGGCGGAAGCAATGGTCTCGGCAATTCGTGAGCCTCTTAGTTCCGGCCCGCGATAACGACCCGAGATGACGATCATGGCACTCCCCAGTGAGCCCTAACACCAGAATTAAGCCGCGCCGCGAAGCGGCGTCGGCTTGAATGAATTGTTAGGCGTGCTCACGACGCCACTGGCACATACGATCATCGTAGCCCGTTGATGTGTGGGGAGCGATACATAAGCCAATGTACCTGTCCTTCTCTTGCGGGTCGGTGATGAACAGGGGTGAGACGAATAACTCCCCCTTGTAGCGAAAGCAAACATAGTTTTGGAAGGTGCCGTACGGAACTGCCTGCTTTTCGCTTTTGCTCATACTGACCGTCTGAGCCTTAGCCCTAAAGTATCCAGTGGCGTCTGCGACAGCCGCAACAGGCAGGCCGTCACATGGTTGGTCATGATCTCCGCTGAATCCAACAAGCACCTCAGCACCTGCGCCTGGCTTGCCATCCACGACAAGTCTTCCCGAGAACTCCGGCGCAGCCACCACATCCTCCTTGCCACATGCCGCAAGCGAAAGTGCAAGTGCAGCCGTGAGTAAGATCAACGATGGCGGATGGTTGGTAAGCACGCCTAACGCCTGAATTAAGCCGAGCCGCGAAGCGGCTTCGGCTTGAATGAATTGTTAGACCGCAGCCAGTTAGTCCGGGTCATAGATGGAATGCCGCGCGCCGCACTTTCTACACTGGAATATCATCTCGTAAGGCTCAATGCGTGTGATGTACTCCGCAGGCTCTGCGCAGTGAACCCACCAGCCAATAGGGTTGAACGTGGCGAAGCCTATAGTGCAACCGAACACGGACCGGTAGAAGTGCTCAGGAAGCTCTACCAGATTGTCTGAGTCATCACGAAAATCGGCGTCAAAGAACGTGGCGTCATATTTGTCTGCAGCTGCCCCACTTGCTATGCACCAAGGGCAGAGCGCCTCTACCCGCCACCGGGTATAGACGACGCCATCATAGAGAACTCCACGAGACTGTCCGCAGCACTCGCAGGTGGCGTCGGTATGACGGAGTGATCCGGAAGCCTCGGGATCGCGGTGATACGGGAAGTGTGGAAGTTCCAAGCTCACGAGAAACCTAACCTGCGGTCTAACTACTGTTCGACCGATCCGGTCGGTATAAATCCGATTCTCTGCCCCATCGGTGCGCAGCGTCAATCCGGCTTTTCTCGGCCGGATCAACACCTTGTCTCCACAGCCAGACAGCATGCGCTTGGCGGGCGCATTGACGTTATCCGGCGGGCAGACCGTGATATCTCTTATGACGGGGCCGGCGCCGCGATAAGGGAGGCGGCAGACGTGCAAGACCCGCTGCGGATGTTGCACGGAGTTCCGGGCTGTTCGTGGATGAACGCCGCGGCGCGCATATGGGGCATGCTGAGCCGCCCCGCACCCGCCGCGATATCCGGTGGAGCGACGATCGGCGCCCGCTGGAATTAGGCGGCGTGGCGGCCGGGGCAAAGACCGCACTGCGATGGGTCGGGCCAGCCGCTGGCCAACATCTCACGCCACGATCTGCACGATATCCCCCGCATCCTTCGCGTAATCCAGTGCATAAGCCAGTTCCGCCGCCGTCTGCGCATGCAGCTCCAGCAGCGGCTGTCCACGCGCAACCTCGTCGCCCAGGCGGGCCAGCAGGCGCACGCCGGCGGCCGCGCTTTCCGGGGCGCCAGCGAGCTTGGCCAGGCGCGAGAGGCGGCGGTTGTCGATATGCACCACCCGGCCGCCGTGGGTGGCGACCAGCGGCGCCACGCAGGTGGCCACCGGCGGCGTGCGCATGCCGCCCTGGGCCTCGCAGATGCGGACGAAACGCTCCCAGGCGCGGCCGCTGTCGAGCGTGTCCAGCGCCAGCCGCGTGCCCGTGCCTTCGGCGGCGACGCCGCCGAGTTCGAGCACGACGCCGGCGATGTCGGCGGCACGCTCGCGCAGGTCGAGTGGGGCACCGGCTTCGCAGCGCAGCACCGCCAGCACGTCGTGCGCCTCCAGCGCGGGGCCGATACCATGCCCCACCGGCTGCGCGCCGTCGGTGAACATGCAGCGCACCATCAGGCCGAAATGGGCGCCGGTGGCCTCCATGCGTGCGGCCAGGTGGCGGGCGGCCTCGGGGCTGCGGATCTTGGCGGTGGGCCCGACCGGGATGTCGATGGCCACGTGGGTAGCGCCGGCGGCGATCTTTTTCGACAGCACCGAGGCGATCAGCTGGCCTTCGGTGTCGATGTCCAGTTCGCGCTCGATGCGTACGAAGATGTCGTCGGCGGGGCTCAGGTGCATCGCCCCGCCCCAGGCCAGGCAACCGCCTTCGCGTTCGACCACGCGCCGCAGGGTGGGCAGGTCGAGGTCGACGGGGGCCAGCGTCTCCATGGTGTCGGCGGTGCCGGCCGGGGAGGTGATCGCGCGCGAAGAGGTCTTGGGCATGACCAGGCCGTTGGCCGCGGCGATGGCGACCACGATCGGCGAGGTGCGGTTGCCGGGCAGGCCGCCGACGCAGTGCTTGTCCACCACGATCGGCGACGGCCACGACAGGCGATGGCCGACCTCGACCATGGCGCGGGTGAGGTGCACGGTCTCCGCCGCGTCCATCGGCAGCGCCGCGGTGGCGGTGAGGAAGGCGGCCAGGTGCACGTCGGTGTAGCGGCCCTGGACCACGTCGCGCACGATGGCGTCGAGCTCGCCCGCGTCGAGGCGCCGGCCGTACACGCGGCGGCGCACGCTGGCCAGCGATTCGAGCACCGGCGGGTGGCGCACCTGCACCGGGTCGCCCTCGGCCAGGCCCAGCGCGGTCCAGGCCGCTTCCGACAGAGCCACCTGGTCGAGCGGGAAGCGTTCGTCGTCGGTCTGGTAGAGCAGCGCCTGCACCTGCCGCTCGCCGGACACCAGCAGCACCTGGCTGCGGGGCGACAGTCCTTCCGACCGGCACACATGGCAATCGCTGCGCATCACCACGATCGGCTGGTGCGCGGCATGCAGCTGCATGCGCAGGGCGCGCAGCGGCGGCAGTGCGGGGCCCGGCGTGACCGCGCTCATGGGGCAGCAGCCTGCAGCGCGCGCGGATCGCCGCGGCCGTCGAGCGCATCGCGCAGCGGCGGATCGAGCACGGCCTCGCGCGACCAGCCCGCGACAGTGGCGCAGGCATCGACCGCATGCGCCCAGGTGCAGCGGTTGGCGAACAGCATGCCGGGCACGTCGAGCGTGCCGCCGCGGCTGATGTAGCCCAGCGCGCGCGTGCGCGCCGGGCCCGAGTCGATGCGCCGGAGCACGCCCAGCATCGGCTCCGGCCGCGTGTGGCTGAGGAGTACACGCGGCAGCAGCGGCGGGAACAGCGCCTGCACGGTGGCGTCGTCGGCCACGAACGACGTTTCGATGGCATCGCGCGGCATGCGCAGGCGCCCGGGCTCGAGCACCACGCTCACGCAGGCGCGATGTCCGCGCGCGGCGAGGTGGCGCCGCGCGGCGAGCGCGGCGTCGAGCTGGTAGGCGCCGATCGCCACCAGCTGCACCTCGGCCTCGAACGGATCGCCCGCCACGTGGGCCGCGCCGTCGCGCACCAGGCGCTGCGCGGCTTCCGCATCGAAGCGCTCCTCGACCTCGCGCTTGGACACCACCACGCAGGCCAGCTGGCCGCGTCCGGCGTAGACATCGCGCAGCGCGGCGACGGCGGTGTTGCCGTCCACGGGAAACAGCACGCGCGCGGTGTCGGACATCTCGCCCAGCAGCGCTTCGCCGATGGTAGGGTCCTGGTGCGACTGCTCGTTCTTGCTGTTCTCCCAGGTGTGCGAAGTGACCACCAGCGGCACCGGCAGCCAGCGCGGCGGCCGGCCGGTCTCGCGCTGGCGGCGGGCGAAGATCGCTTCCTGGCGCAGCAGGCCGAGCATCTTCACCGCGAACGCCTCGTAGCTGACGATCAGGTTGAGGCCGCCCTTGTTGGCCAGCGCCGCGGCCGCCACCGCTTCCTCGTTGAGGGCGGTGATGACGGCGCCCAGCAGGTCTTCGGCCACGCCCGGCTCGGGCGCGTTGACCCGGTGCCTGAGCCGCTGCAGGGTGCCGCCCATCTTGTTGCTGGCCAGCTCGTCCGGGTTGCCGATGCGCACGCGCAGGCCGGGGTTGGCGTCGACCAGGGCGACGAACCAGCGGTCGAGCGCGGCCATCGCGCTGGCATTGCCGCCGGGCGTGGCCCAGGCCGGTTCTGGCAACGTTGGCGCGGGCGGGTCGCGGTGCGCCATCGGATGCGCGCTCTCCTTGGCGCGGCCCTGCGCGTCGTGGCAGGCGAAGGCGGCGAGCGCTGCGTCCAGGTCCTCGCCGGGCACGAACAGCGCGGCGGCGCCGCGGTTGAAGACCTCGCGCGCGGCGGCGTCGTCGTGCGGGTTGCCGTCCAGCGGCAGGTTGTGCGCGGCGTTGCGGCCGGCGCCGGGGAAGCCGAAGCCCTTCTCGGTCTCCGCGATCACGTAAGGCAGGCGCGCGGGATAGCGGCGCCGTGGGTCGGCTGCGAAGGCATGCAGCGCGTCCTCGGCCTCGACGATCGCGCAGGCGATGGCCGCCGGATCGCGGCCGTCGACGATCACCGGGTCGAAGCCGTTGTGGCGCACGTCGCCGGCCAGCCACTGCGCACCGCCTTCCTGCACGATCTGGGTGCGCTGCTCGATGCGGCGGCCGTTGAGGATCATCACCGGGATGGCGGCACCGCAGTCCTCTGCGCGCCACCAGCGCGGTGCCCAGTCCTGGCCGCGCTGCTCCTCGAACGCGCCGTCGCTGAGGAAGGCCACCACGCTCTCGCCCGGCAGCGGCATGTGCACGTACTGCAGGCCGGCGAAGCCGAGGTAGCCGCCTTCGCTGACCGCGCCTGCCGTGTCCGGGCCGGCGTGGCTGCCCAGCGGCGCGGCGGGACGGCCATCGGCGCCGATCGCATAGGAATAGAAGTCGGCGATCAGGCGCGAGAGGCCTTCGGCGCTGCGGTCGTAGCGGCCGCGCTGGTTCGGCGAGACATCGCCGGTCAGCGCGTTCACCGCCTCGATCGCGGCCACGCAGTGGCCCTGGCCCATGATCCAGCCACGGGTGTGGCCGGTCAGCGCATTGGCCAGCAGGTAGCCGACGAAGCCCTGCACCATGTTGAGCGAGCCGCCGGTGTGGCCTTCGGGCACGGGCTTGAAGTCGTCGGCGGCCAGCGGCGCGCCGGACAGGTCGATGCGTCGCGCATAGGTCATGTGCGCGACCACGTTCATGGCCATGCAGGCCAGGCGGTCGGCGGCGGCGAGGAGGGCGTAGGCGGCAGCCATCGAGGCGATGCGGCCGTCGTCCTGCAGCCGCGCGACCAGGGCATCGACGCGGGCGACGGTGTCGTCGCGGTGGACGATGGGGCCGTGGCCGGCGAGCCATCGGGCGCGTGCGGTGTCGGTGCTCATGGGTCCTCCCTCTGTGCGACGGTCCTCGTTGCCTGGATCAATCCCGCAGGTCGCGCTGCAGTGCATCGGCCAGCAGCGGCGCCAGCGCGATGCGGTTGCTCGGATGCGGCACGGAATCGGTGGAACTGATGCGTGCGAACAGCGGCGCGAGCTCCTCGAAGGCGCCGTCCGCGAACAGCGCGTGCACCACGACGCATTCGGCCCGGGGCAGCCCCTGCGCCGCCAGCCCGCGCGCGGCTTCGGCCAGGGTGCGGCCGGACGAGGCGATGTCGTCCACCAGCACCGGGGTGCGGTCGCGCCAGCGCGACAGGTCGGGCATGCCGATGCGCACGCTGCGATCGCCCAAGCGGGTCTTGCGCAGCACCACGTGCGGCGCGCCGATGCGGGTCGCAATGGCGCCGGCCCACTGTTCGCTTTCTTCGTCCGGACCGACCACCAGCGGCATCGGCACGTGCGCGGCGATCCAGTCGGCCAGCAGCGGCGCGGCCTGCAGGGTCGCGGTGGGCATGGTGTAGATCGCCGACAGCGCGGGGTGCCGGTGCAGGTGCGGGTCGACCGTGAGCAGGCGGTCGAAGCTCGACGACAGCAGCCGCGCGAAGCTGCGCGAACTGATGCACTCGCCGGGCTGGAAGCGGACGTCCTGGCGCATGTAGGCCAGGTAGGGCGCGACAAGGTTGACGTCGGTGGCCCCGAGTTCGCGCGCCGTGTCGGCGGCGAAGACCAGCGACAGGAATCCCGGGTCCGGGCGCGCCAGCGTGCAGACCAGGTCCACCGGCCGTCCGGCCGGGTCGCCATGCAGGCGCACGTAGCTCTCGCCGTCGGGGAACCGGCGGGTCTCGACCCGACCGGCCTCGCCGTCGCAGGCCTGCGCCAGCGCGGCCGCCAGCGATTCATTGCCCGGCATCGGCAGGATCAGCCGGCGCATGCGTCCGCCCCCGCGCGCACGCTCCGGCTCATAGCCGCACCTTGTCGAGAATGATCAGCACCGATACCACGCCGGCCAGCGCCAGCACCAGCACGCCGGCCCAGGCGCTGCCGACCCCGCCGCGCCTGCGCAGCAGCAGGTTGAGCAGGCCCACCGCCAGTACCGGCGCGACCAGCACCAGCAGCAGCATCTTCCAGATCGAGGCGTCGAGTCCGAGCAGCATCGGGATCTCCGTCTGTGGCGGCACCGGCGCCGGGGGCAAGGCTCCGGCGGATGGTCGGGCCGCGCGGCACGGGGAGGACGCGATCTCCCCGACTCCGTCAGCCCAGGGCACCGATCGCGTCGCGTGCGGCCACCCATTCCTCGTTGGTCGGCTCCACGCCCACGCGCACGCGGCTGTCCTCGGCGGAAATGATCGGTGCATCCTCCGCATTGGCGCCTTGATCCAGCGCAATCCCGAGGAAGGCCAGGTCCCGGCACACGCGTTCGCGCACGAAGGCATTGTGCTCGCCGACGCCGGCGGTGAACACCAGCAGGTCCAGCCCGCCGAGCACCGCGGCCAGGGCGCCGGTCTCGCGCACGATGCGGCGCACGTACAGGTCCAGCGCCAGGCGCGCGCGTTCGCCGGTCTCGCCGGCCTCGTCCTCGTGGCGAACGATCACGCGCGGCTCGGACGAGAGGCCCGACACGCCCAGCAGGCCGGAGCGGTGGTAGAGCATCTGCCCCACCTGCTCCAGCGTCAGCTTCTCGATCTCCATCAGGTACAGCAGCGCGCCGGGGTCGAGCGCGCCGGTGCGCGTGCCCATCATCAGCCCGTCGAGCGCGGAGAAGCCCATGGTGGTGGCGACGCTTTGCAGGCCGCGCATCGCGCACAGGCTGGCGCCGCTGCCCAGGTGCGCGACCACCACCCGCCCCTTCGCCGGTTCGCCATGGCGCTCGGGCAGGGCGGTGGCCATGTACTCATAGGACAGGCCGTGGAACCCGTAGCGGCGCAGGCCGCGCTGCCAGGCGTCGAAGGGCAGCGGCAGGATCTTCTCCACGTCCGGCAGGGTGTGGTGGAAGCCGGTGTCGAAGCAGGCTACCTGCGGGATGTCCGGGCGCTCGCGCAGCAGGATCTCGATCGCCTCCAGCGCGAAGGGCTGGTGCAGCGGCGCCAGCGGGATGTAGCCCTTGAGGTCGGCCAGCACGGCGTCGTCCACGCGCGTGGGCGCGAAGTAGCGGCTGCCGCCATGGACCACGCGGTGCGCGATCGCGGCGAGCCTGCGCCCGCCCAGGCGCGCGACCACGCCCTGGCGGATGCGCTGCAGCGCCGCGCGGTAGGGACTGGCGGCGTCGAGCTCCACCGGCGCGGGTTCGATGCCCGTCTCGCCGTAGCTCGGCGTCGGCCCGCCGATGCCCTGCACCTTCCCGTTCCACACCGGCTGGCGCGGCAGCGGCTGCTGGCCGGCGTCGAACAGCGCGAACTTGATGCTGGAGGAGCCGCAGTTGAGCACCAGCACCAGGTCGCCGCGGGTGGGATATCGATCGGTGCGTTCGCTCATGCGGGGGACTCTCCGGGTGTGGGCAGGGACAGGCGGCGGTTGCGCAGGCGCAGGGCGTTGCCCACCACCGAGGCGGAACTGAAGCTCATCGCCACCGCCGCGATCATGGGCGAGAGCAGCAGTCCGGTGAAGGGATACAGCACGCCGGCGGCGACCGGCACGCCCAGGCCGTTGTACACCAGCGCGAACAGCAGGTTCTGGCGCATGTTGGCCACGGTGGCCTGCGACAGCGCGCGTGCGGTGGCGATGCCGCGCAGGTCGCCCTTGACCAGGGTGACCTGGGCACTGTCCATGGCCACGTCGGTACCGGTGCCCATGGCGATGCCCACGTCCGCCTTCGCCAGCGCCGGGGCATCGTTGATGCCGTCGCCGGCCATCGCCACCACCCGGCCCTGCGACTGCAGGCGCTCGACGAGGGCCAGCTTGTCCTGCGGGCGCACTTCGCCATGCACCTCGTCGATTCCCAGGCGTTGCGCGATCGCGTGGGCGGTGGTGAGGCCGTCGCCGGTGGCCATCACGATGCGCAGGCCCGAGTCGCGCAGCGCGCGCAGCGCCTCGGGCGTGCTGGTCTTGACCGGGTCGGAGACCGCCAGCAGGCCGACCAGCGCGCCGTCCACGGCCAGGTGCATCACGCTGGCGCCCTGGCCGCGCAGCTGTTCGGCACGGTCGGCCAGCGCGGCGACATCGACGCCCTCCTCGCGCATCAGCGCGGTATTACCCAGCGCCAGGCGATGGCCCTCGACGCGGCCGCGCACGCCGATGCCGGTACTCGACTCGAAGTCCTCCACCGGCGCCAGCGCCAGGCCGCGCTCGCGTGCCGCTTCGACGATGGCCTCGGCCAGCGGATGCTCGCTGCCCTGGTCGAGGCTGGCGGCCAGGCGCAGGACTTCCGCGTCGTCGATGCCGTCGAGGCCGACGGCCTGCTCGAAGGCCGGCCGCCCTTCGGTGAGCGTGCCGGTCTTGTCCACCACCAGGGTATCGACCTCGCGCAGGCGCTCGATCGCCGCGGCATCGCGGAACAGCACCCCCACCGTCGCGCCGCGGCCGGTGGCCACCATCACCGACATCGGTGTGGCCAGGCCCAGCGCGCAGGGGCAGGCGATGATCAGCACCGCCACCGCGTTGACCAGGCCGTACACCCAGCCCGGCTCCGGTCCGAACAGGCCCCAGGCGAAGAAGGCGATGACCGCGACCGCGACCACGCCCAGCACGAAGCGCCCGGCGACCACGTCGGCCAGGCGCTGCATCAGCGCCTTCGAACGCTGCGCCTGCGCCACCATCTGCACGATCTGCGACAGCAGCGTGGCGGAGCCGACGCGCTCGGCCCGCACCACCAGCGCGCCGGTGGTGTTGAGCGTGGCACCGATCACGCGGTCGCCCGGCGCCTTGCGCACCGGCAGCGGTTCGCCGGTGAGCATCGACTCGTCGACGCTGCTGCCGCCTTCGACCACCACCGCGTCCACCGGCACCTTCTCGCCGGGACGCACGCGCAGGCGGTCGCCGACATGCACGTGCTCGAGCGGGATGTCCTCCTCGCCGCCGTCCTCGCGCAGACGACGCGCGGTCTTCGGCGCCAGGCCCAGCAGCGAGCGGATCGCGGCCGAGGTCTGCGCGCGGGCCTTGAGCTCCAGCAGCTGGCCCAGCAGGGTGAGCGAGACGATCACCGCCGCGGCCTCGAAGTACACCGACACGCGGCCCATGGACGCGAACGCGGCGGGAAACACGCCCGGCGCGACGGTGGCGACCACGCTGTAGAGCCAGGCCGCACCGGTGCCGAGCGAGATCAGCGTCCACATGTTGGGGCTGCGGTTGCGGATCGACTGCCAGCCGCGCACGAAGAACGGCGCGCCGGCCCACAGCACCACGGGCGTTGCCAGCAGCAGTTCGACCCAGCTCTGCGTGGCCATGTCCATCAGGCCGAGCCGGTGGCCGAACATGCCGAGCACGAAGACGATGGCGGTCAGCGGCAGGCTCCACCAGAAGCGGCGGGAGAAATCGCGCAGTTCGGGGTTGTCGCCTTCCTCGAGCGTCGGGATTTCCGGCTCCAGCGCCATGCCGCACTTGGGGCAGGTGCCCGGATGGTCCTGGCGCACTTCCGGATCCATCGGGCAGAAGTACATGGTGCCCGGGGGCAACGACGCCGGCGGCGGTGCGGGCGCCGCGCCATGGTGGCTGCAGCATGCGCCCGAGGGTGCACTGCCGTCGTAGCGCGCCGGATCGGCGGCGAACCTCTCCGCGCAGCGTGCGCAGCAGAAGCGCCAACTGCGGCCGGCGTGCTCGACGCGGTGCGGGGAATCGGGTTTGACGGTCATGCCGCAGACGGGATCGCGGTCCTCCGGCGCCGGTACGGCGCTGCCGTCGTAGCGGGCGGGATCGGCCGCAAACTTCGTCGCGCAGCGTGCGCTGCAGAAGCGCCAGGTCCGGCCGCCGTGCTCGACGCGGTGCGGGGAATCGGGCTTGACGGTCATGCCGCAGACGGGGTCGCGGTCTTCGGGCGCCGGTACGGCGCTGCCGTCGTAGCGGGCGGGATCGGCGGTGAACTTCGTCGCGCAGTGTGCGCTGCAGAAGCGCCATGTCCGGCCGGCGTGTTCGACGCGGTGCGGGGAATCAGGTTTGACGGTCATGCCGCACACTGGGTCGTGCAGGACGTCCCGTGGAGCCTGGTGGTCATCGAGGTGGCCATTCATGCCGCCTCCTCCCCAGCCAGGGCGTTGAGGATGGGGCAGGCCTCGGCGCGGCCGTGGCCGGGACAGGCGGCTACAAGCGTGCCCAGGCCATCGCGTATGCGCTGCAGTTCGGCGATGCGCGCGTCTACCTCGGCCTGCTTGCGCGCGGCGACGGCGCGGATGCTGGCCACGTCGCTGCGCTCGCCGAGGCTGAGCAGTTCGGCGATGTCCTCCAGCGAGAAACCCAGCGCCTTGGCGCGGCGGATGAAGCGCAGGCGCTTGAGTTCCGCGGCACCGTAGCGGCGGTAGCCCGAGGGCAGCCGCGCGGCGGGAGCCAGCAGCCCGCTGCGTTCGTAATAGCGCACGGTATCGATGGCGACCTCGGCGCGCTGGGCGAGTTGGCCGATGCTCATGGCGGACACGGGTGGTCTCCGGGTGGGGCCTACAGTCTGCAGTCTGGACCTTGGTCCAGAGTCAAGGCGACAGGACCGGCGCGCTCCTTCCCCGCTCGCAGGGAAGGTTGGGACGGGGGCAGGATCCGACGCGAGGACGGCTGGCGCAGCGACCTGAGACGCCCCCCCACCCGGCCCTCCCCCGCAGGCGGAGGAGGAAGACACGCCGAAGGGGAGCGAGGCAGCAGCGGGATCACGCGCGATTGGCCCCGCAGCTCCTTCCCCCGCCTGCGGGGCATTGCGCCCTTGACGGGTGGAAGGTTGGGATGGGGGGAGGATCCGACGCGAGGACGGTTGGTACAGCGACCTGATGCGCCCCCACCCCGGCCCTCCCCCGCAAGCGGAGGAGGGAGACACGCCGAAGGGGAACGAGGCGGCAGCGGCGAGCACGCGCGATTGGCCCTGCAGCTCCTTCCCCCGCCTGCGGGGGAAGGTTGGGATGGGGGCAGGATCCGAACGCGAGTACGGTTGG
>JAEXLY010000148.1 GCA_023444765.1 Pseudomonadota bacterium
CGTCCGGGTTGCTGCGCAGGTCGGCGACCGGCTGCTCGAGGACGGCGCCGACCAGCGCCGGCACCCGGTTCACCCGTGGTGGCGCGTCGCCGAACGGGCTGCTGCCCACGACGCTGCTGGTCATCAGGTCGGGATCCACCAGGCGCTCGGCGACGGGGGAGTAGGTCTGGACCACCTCGCGGCCGCGGGCGTCGGTGGTGGTCCGCGTGGACTGGATGGCGAGCACCTCGGCGCTCGCGCCATTGGCAAGCAGGCCGCGCAGGGCGGTCGGCCAGGCGCCGACCGCATCCTCCGGCGCGCCGGAGTAGGGCGTCAGCAGATCGGCCCGGTGGGGCGGATGCAGATCGACGGGTTCGTAGCCGGGCGGATCGTCGTGGAGCAGCACGTGCGCTCCCAGTTCGGCCGCGGCCTCAGGCGAGTAGTCGCCTTCGTTGAGCAGGATCGCGGCGAGTTCGGTGTCGAGCTGCCGGTTTCCGCCTCCGCCCTCGCGGCCCGTCAGCAGACGCATGAATGCAGGTCCGTCGAAGCAGGCATCGCCGGCGCGCGAGGCGGCGCCCAGCGCGGCGCCGAAGTCGCGCAGCATGTCGGCCCCCTGCGCGTCGGTGATGTTGTACGTGTCGCTGGACATCGGGCCGCTGCTGGTGATCGCATCGAACGATTCCACCAGCGCGGCCGTGGCCTCGGGGCCCAGGGTGTCGAAGAACGCGGCCGCAAAGGCCGGGTCGTCCTTCGCGCGCTGCAGCGCGCCGGAGACATCGTCGTGGCTGAAGCGGTAGATCGCCGCAGCCTCGGTCCCGGGCTGCGCGGTGTGCGCCGGAAAGCCCCTGAGCGGCTCGAACGTCTCGAGGATGCGCTGGGCGGCCTGCGCACCCTCCCGGGCGGGCTGGCCGCCCGGCTGGCAGGCGCGCGGATCCATCGCATGGACCGGATCGGGCAGGCGGCCGGGGGCGTCGGATACGAGAAGGGCCATGGCGTGTCGCTCCAGTCGCGGTACGGACCGGCCAAGGCTAGCCAGCGCCGACGGCCCGTGGCACTGGGGACGACCCTATGCAAGCCCCTCGCGTTGCGGTTGCTGCATCGGACATCGGCGCAGGCAAGGTGCGGCCGATGCCGGGCATCGCCATTGGCGGCACCGATCGGGACCATCGCACTCCCACCCCGCGGATGCGAAAACGCCGCCCGGAGGCGGCGCTTTCCGTCGGCGGGATGCACGCCGGCTCAGTTGCGGACGCGGTCGTCGTTGTCCACCGCCGAACGCTCGCCCGCGAACGGGTTGAGCTTGCGGATGTTCCAGGGATAGTCGGGCCAGCCGCCGGTCAGGTACGGGTGGCCGGGTTCGTTCGCTTGCAGGACGCGGCGGGCGTCGGCGGCCAGGGTCTCGTTGCCCAGTTCGGTGTAGGCCGCCGCCAGCACGGCGACCGCGTCGTTCTGGAACTCGCTCTGCGGATAGGTTTCCAGCAGGTAGGTGGCGCGGTCGGCCGCGGCCACCCAGGCATCGCGGCGCAGGTAGTACAGGGCCACCTCGATCTCGTGGCGGGCGAACATGTTGCGCAGCGCCACCATGCGCTGGCGGGCATCGGCGGCGTAGCGGCTGCCCGGGTAGCGCTCGATCAGGGTGTTGAAGTCGGAGTAGGCCTGGTTCGGCGTGGCCAGGTCGCGGCGGCTGGCATCGAGCTTCCACACCCGCTGCAGGAACACCGTGTCGCGGTTGGAGTTCACCAGGCCGCGCAGGTAGTACATGTACGGCGTGTTCCTGTGCGTGGGGTAGGTACGCAGGAAGCGGTCGATGGTGGAGATCGCCTCCTCGTTGTTGCCCATCTTGTACTGCGCGAACGCCGTCTCCATCAGCGCCTGCTCGGTGTACGGGCCGTACGGGTACTGCGCGAGCAGGCGGCGGTAGGTGACGGTGGCGCCGGCCCAGTTGCCGTTGCGCATCTGCGACAGGCCCTTGTCGTAGAGCTGTTCGACCGGCACGCCCTCGTTCTCGTCCTCGTCCTTGAACGCGCCCTTGATCCGCGCGCAGCCGGACGCAGTCATCACGATCACGAGCAGCAGCAGCACGGTGCGGTGGAACGGGGACAGGCGGACGGTCATGGGCACCGGGGCAGGCAAGGCACGAAGCGCGGATAATACCAGCCCGTCCCGGCCTGCCGGGTCCATCGCCTGAATCGCAGCCGTCCATGTCCGAGCCCGGTCCCGCCGACACCCAGCCACGCGAGGCCCGCGTCCCCGAAACCGCCGCCGGACGCCGCCTCGACGCCGTCCTGGCCGAACTGTTTCCCGAGTTCTCGCGCTCGCGCCTGACCGCCTGGATCCGCTCCGGCGACGTCCTGGTCGACGGGCGCGAGCCGCGGCCGCGCGACCCGGTGCGGGGTGGCGAGTGGGTCACCCTGCTCGCGCGGCTCGAGGAGGAGACGCGGGCCATTCCCCAGGACATTCCCCTCGACGTGCTGTACGAGGACGCCGATGTGCTGGTGATCGACAAGCCCGCCGGGCTGGTGGTGCATCCGGGCGCGGGTAATGCGGACGGCACCCTGGTCAACGCCCTGCTGCACCGCGATCCGTCGCTGGCTTCGCTGCCGCGGGCGGGCGTGGTGCATCGGCTGGACAAGGACACCTCCGGGGTGATGGTGGTGGCGCGCACGCTGCAGGCGCAGACCGCGCTGGTGGCGCAACTGTCGGCGCGCGGCGTGCACCGGCAGTACCTGGCCGTGGTCACCGGCGCCCTGGTCGCCGGAGGGACGGTCGATGCGCCCATTGACCGCCATCCGCGCGACCGGGTGAGGATGGCGGTGCGCGAGGACGGCCGCGACGCGGTCACCCACTATCGCCTGCGCGAGCGCTTCCGCGCCCATACCGCGCTCGAATGCCGCCTGGAAACCGGGCGCACCCACCAGATCCGCGTGCACATGGCGCATCTCCGCCACCCGATCGTGGGCGACCCGCTCTACGGCGGCCCGCTGAAACTGCCCAAGGGCGCGTCCGAGTCGCTGGTCGCGGCGTTGCGCGGTTTCCGCCGCCAGGCCCTGCATGCCGAGACGCTGGAATTCGCGCACCCGGCCAGCGGCGAGCCGGTGCGCTGCACCGCCCCGGTGCCGCCCGACATGCTGGCGTTGATGGCGGCGCTGCGCGAGGACGCTGCCGCCCACGCCGAAGCCGAGCGCGCGCGCCGGTGGTGAACGACCGGGTCCTGCCGACTGCGCCGTTTCCGGCGAACATCCGCGCGTTCACCACCCTGCGCCATGGGGCGGGCGCGTCGCTGGCACCGTTCGACACATTCAACCTGGGCAACTGTCGCGGCGCAGATGGCGACGATCCGACGGTCGTGGCGCGCAACCGCGCAGAACTGGCAGCGCGCTTCGGGCTGCCGTCCTGGCCGCACTGGCTGCGGCAGGTGCACGGGACGCGGGTGCTGCGCTTCGATGCGCCGGCCTTGCCCCCGCCCCAGCCCTCCCCCGCGAGCGGGGGA
>JAEXLY010000162.1 GCA_023444765.1 Pseudomonadota bacterium
GCCTTCCGCCGGCGGGGCCGGTGCGCGGACGGCGCGGCGCAGCAGCAGCGCGAGCAGGCTCATCGCACGCCACCCTTCGGCACGCGTCCGGCCCGCGCGCTCACGCAGGAACCTGGCGCATGCGGGCCAGCTCCCGTAGACGGCCGTCCGGATCCTCGAAGCCATGCCCGTACATGCAGCCGTGGTCCCGGGGCGTGCGGTGCGCGCGCCCGCCCGCCGCCGCCCGCGCAACGGGTCGGTCGACCCCGGCGTCGCTGTCGCAGGACAGGCACGCCGGCAATCCGGTCGGCGAGCGCGTCGGCGGCGCGGCAATCGGTGGCGTCCTGGAAGCAAGACTCGACCAGGCGCATCAGGTGGATCCCGTCGGCCACACCCTTGCAGGTCGCGTTCTCGTCGGTGAAACGCCGGTTGAAGTCGAGTCGGGGCGCCTTGAACAAGACGACCTGGGTCGGGAGATGCCGGACGGGCAGGTTGACGGGGATCTGGCGGGACATGCGCTCTCCGAAGGCATCGGCGTGGATGGCGGGCGCCAGTGGTGCGCCTCATCCGGACGACGGGCGATGGCCAAGGGGATCGACATGCATTCACGCCGCGCGGGAGGCGGCGGCGTAGTCTGGCCGCGACCCGGGCCGTCGCCAGGTCCACCCGACGGGAACCGCCATGCCTCGTACCGCGCCGCTGCTGCCCCTGTTCCTCACGCTGGCCGCGTGCGCCTCGCCCCCCTCCGGGCCCGCGCCCACGGACCCTGAGCCCGGCGACGACGCGGTGAGCGTGCGGATGCTGGCGTCGCACGGCTGGCACCTGGCCGAGGCCACGGATGCATCCGGCAGCCGCGTCGATGCCCTGTTTCCCGATCCAGCGACGCCAATGCGCCTGGAGTTCGGCGAGGACCGGCTTGCGGTCAGCGGTGGCTGCAATCGCCTGAGCGCGGCCTACACGCTGGTGGACGGCA
This sequence comes from Pseudomonadota bacterium, assembly GCA_023444765.1. Taxonomy (GTDB): domain Bacteria; phylum Pseudomonadota; class Gammaproteobacteria; order Xanthomonadales; family Xanthomonadaceae; genus Luteimonas. Next base: position 953 of record JAEXLY010000162.1, read on the forward strand.
CGTTGCGCGTCGGCCCGGTGGCACAGACCAAGATGTTCTGCGGCGGCGGCGCGCTGATGGCCGCGGACGAGGCGATGGTCGCGCGCCTGTCGCGACCGCTCGCGGCATCGCTGCGGGGCGATCGCCTGGTCCTGTCGGGCGCGGACGGCGGCAGGCTGGTACTGGACGGAGATGCCGCCACGGATTGACGGGGCATGCGGTCATCGCTGCCGCATCGGAGCGCCGTCCGGGACGACGGGCAGGGGCTCCCCGATGCCGGGACACCCCGGTCCGGACGCACCGGCACAGGGTCCCGCGCAGCGCCGGAATGCCTGCCCGACCCTGGACGGCCCGCCCGGCTCGCCCCCGCGCCTGCCGCTTGCCGACGCCCATCGCCGGATGCGTCCACCCGATCGGGGCCGGGCAGCCATGCGCACCCTCGCGGCTGCCGGGCATGCACGGGCGGGACGGACACGGCGGCGCGGATCGACAACGCCTGGCGCGGACCAGGCCGGACGGCAGGCGTGCCCGGTTGCGCGCGTCCCGACGCACTGACGGCCGACGGACCGCGCGGAATCAGCCCGCCCCGGCCGCCTTCGCGTTGAGCGTGTAGGTTCCGTAGAGTGCCGCCTCATCGAGCACATGGCCCTGCATCGCGCGCAGCACGTCGCCCGCGCCGAACTGCGCGGGCAGGTCCAGCGCCTCGACATCGAGCGCGAACACGCGGAAGAAGTAGCGATGTACGCGCAGGTCGTTGGGTGGCGGATAGGGGCCGTCGTAGCCGAAGTAGTCGCCCCCCATGTCGGCGTCGCCGGCGAACCAGCCGGTGTAGTCGTTCAGGCCGTGGCGCGCGCCGGATGGCCCCGGCGGCTGCTGCTTGCCGCCCTTGCGGATGCCGTCGCTGCAGCTGCCCGCGGCGATCTCGCGCACGCCGGCGGGGATGTCGGCCATCGCCCAGTGCACGAAATCGCCGCGCGGATGCGCCACCGGGATCTCGACGCCCTCCTTCCCGGCCAGCGAGGGATCGGTGGGCGCGTCGGTATCGATGCACAGCAGCGCGAACGAGCGCGTGCCGTCGGGCACGCCGTCCCACGCCAGATGCGGATTGCGGTTGCCGCCGAAGCCGCCGGCGGCCCCCATCGCGAACTCCGGCGGGATCGGGCCACGGTGCTGGAAGCTGTCGCTGCGGATCTGCATCGCAAGACCTCCGGATGGATCAGTCTTCAGGATAGCCCAGGGTTTTGGCCAGGGGCGCCAGCAGCGCGAAGGGTTCGGCAAGCGCATCGGCGTAGCGTCGCCAATGGCCGGCCGGGAAGTGCATGCGCGAGAGCGGGCGCCCGGTGGCCGCGAGCTGCATGCCCAGGGCCTGCGACAGACCCTGGGCCAGCGCGGCCTCGTCGCTCTCGGCGCCGTCGATGCGCAGCAGCGCGACGCGGTACAGGCCCGGTGCCTCTAGCATCTGGGCGAGGCGTTCCCGCAGCCACTGCGCCGCCTCCATCAGCGACGGCAGGGCGAACTGCATCGGCGAGCCGAACGCCGCCCACTGCAACAGCATGTCGCGCGGATCGCGCACCACGCAGAGCATGGCGCCGGCGGGAACGTGCGGCCGCAGCACGCGCAGCAGGGCGTTGTCCCACCACACCAGCCACTCGATGACATGCGCGCCTTCGGCGCCGCGAGCCTGCAGCGAGGCGCGCCAGTCGCGCGCGGCCGCGGCGGGATCGAGCTCGCCGCTCCCCAGGGC
>JAEXLY010000223.1 GCA_023444765.1 Pseudomonadota bacterium
GACCGGCGCGTGGCGTGGCGCCGGTGCGGCGGGATCCCCGCGACCGTTCCGCGCCGGTCCGGGCCGATGCGGATAGCGTTGCCGGCACCTGCGCGGCCGGCCCATGCCTGCCTGCCGGCGCCTTCCCCCGCGTGCGGGAGAGGGCCGGGGCAGGGACCGGAATGCAGCGACATCCGGACTGCAGCGACGCCGCCCGGAATGCAGATGCGCCTGGGGTAACGGTCCTGCGATCCGCCGGTGCGAGCCGTGGGGCCTGCCGCACTGTCAGGACGTCTGCGCCGCCGTGCCGCCAGGGCGGCTTCACCCTGATCGAGATCCTGCTGGCGACCACGCTGCTGGCGCTGGGCCTGGCGCTGGCCTTCGCCACCCTGCGTGCGGCGACCGCGACGGTGGAGCGCGGCGAGGCCATTGCCGCGCGCAGCGAACGCATGCGCGCGGTCGACGGTTTCCTGCGCCGCCGGCTGGCTTCGGCCACGCCCATCGCCTTCGCCATCGACGAGGACAGCGGCCGCATGGTCCGGTTCATCGGCGAGCCCGGGCGGATGCGCTTCGTCGCGGACCTGCCGGACTATCTGGGCCGCGGTGGCCCGCACCTGCACGATGTCGCCGTGCTCGACGGCGAGGGGGGCGCGCGCCTGGCGGTCTCGTACTCGATGGTGGCCAGCGGAGGTGTCATCGAAGACCGCCGGGCGCGCCCGCCCGAACCGCTGGTACCGGACCTGGCGCAGGCGCGTTTCCGCTATCGCGGCCTTGGCGAGGATGGCCTGCTCGGCGAATGGACCGATACCTGGGAGCAGGTGGACATGCTGCCGCTGCAGGTGTCCGTGGAACTGGCCAGCCGCAGCGGCGGGACCTGGCCGCCGATGGTGGTGATGCTGCCGCAGCGCATGGGCGGGATGGTGCCGTGACCGGGCGCGCTCCCCCGGCCACCCGCGGCGCGGCGCTGATCCTCGTGCTGTGGCTGACCGCGCTGCTGGCGGCGCTGATCGGCGCCTTCGCTATGACCGCGCGCACGGAGTATCTGCAGGGCCGCACCCTCGGCAGCGGTCTGGTCGCCGCGCAGGCCGCGCGCGCGGGCCTGGAGTACGCGGCCACGCGCGTGTCCGTGCCGGATCCGCAACTGCAGTGGCTGCCCGATGGACGGCCGTACCGCTGGCGGCTGGGCGGGGTGGAGATCGAGGTGCGCATCGTCGACGAGTCCGGCAAGCTCGATCTCAATGCGGCCGAGCCCGCCAGCCTGTCCGCCCTGATGCGCGTGGCGGGCGCGGAACCCGCGCAGGCCGATGCGCTGGCCGCGGCCATCGTCGACTGGCGCGATGTCGACGACCTCACCCAGGCGCAGGGGGGCGCGGAAGATCCGCAGTACGCCGCCGCCGGGCTGGACTGGGGTGCGAAGGATGCGCCGTTCGAAACCGTGGCCGAGGTCGAGCAGGTGCTGGGGATGACGCCGGCGCTGTACGCGCGGCTGGCGCCGCACCTGACGATCTTCAGCGGGCTGCCGATGGCCGACCCGCGTTTCGCCACGCCCGAGGTGCTGCAGTCGATGGGCATCGATCCGGCCAACGTGCTGGCGGGGCGTGAACGCCCGCCGCAGCCGGGCGACGCGTCGTTCGTGGGGGCCGGCAGCGGCACGTATAGTATCGACAGCCATGCGCGGCTCGGGGATGGGCGTGAATCCGTCCTGCGTGCCGTCATCCGGCTGGGGCCCAGTGGCGTGCCCGGATCTGCATTCACCGTCATGAGATGGGAGGAGGGCGCTTCGCCGCGATGATGTCCGTGGTCGAACAATCCGTGGCGACACCGTCCGGCCTGCGCGGCGGCCTGCGCCGCATCGACGGCAGCCTGCGTCCGCGCCTGCGCGGCTTCCGCCAGTGGTGGGGCCGTTCGCTGGCGGCCTGGCTGCCAGCGCGCGTGCGCGACCTGTTCGGGCTGTCTCCGCAGCGGCTGCTGCTGCAGCCCACGGACGGGGATCTGCGTCTGTCGCTGTGGCGGGGCGAGGAGATCCGGTTGCTGGCGGACATGCCGCTGCCGCCTGCGGTCGCAGAGCAGGGAGATCCGCTGGTGCGGCTGCTGTCGCCGCCGATGGCGCGGGTACCGCGCTGGCTGCTGCTGCCGGGCAGCGCGGTGCTGCGCCGGCGGCTGGTCCTGCCCGCGGCGGCCGGCGACCGGCTGCGCGAAGTGCTGGGATTCGAGATCGACCGGCAGACACCGTTCTCCGCCGCCAACGTCAGCTACGACGCGCGTGCGATCGATCGCCGTGGCGACCAGATGGAAGCCGAGCTCGTCGTGGTCCCGCGCGCGACGCTCGAGGCTTCGCTGGCCGCGCTCGGCCCGCTCGCGCCGACACTGGCCGGCGTTGACGTGGCCGACGCCGATGGCACCCCGCTCGGCGTCGACCTCGCCGGCGGGGCCGCGCGCCAGCGACGGGAGGATCCTGCGCGTGGTCGTCACCTCATCCTGCTGCTGGTCGCCGTGCTGGCGCTGGCCGCGGGCATGTGGCAGATGCTCGCCAACCGCGAGGCGGCGGCCGATTTCTTCGCCCAGCAGGTCGAGGCCGAAGTCGCGCGCGCGCGCGGCGCCTCGCTGGAGCGGCGACAGCTGGTGGACCTGATCGAGGGGGGCGCGTTCCTGCGTGCCGCGCGTGCCGGTCGCCCGACGATGGTCGAGGTGATGGACGAACTCTCGCGACGCCTGCCGGACGACACCTACCTGGAGAAGCTGTCGGTCGAGGGCGACCGCATCCTGCTGATCGGCCTCAGCCGCGAGGCGTCGGCCCTGGTCGGCAGGCTGCAGGGTTCGACGCTGTGGTCCGAACCGACCCTGGCCGGCGCGCTGCAGCCCGACCCGCGCACCCGCATGGACCGCTTCACCCTCACCGCCACGCTCACGGTGGCCAATGGCAGCGCGCGTGCGGCCCCGGCCGCCGCCGGTGCAGGGACGACGGATGCAGCCGGAAGTCACTAGGCGCGACCGCTGGCTGGCGCTGGCGATCCTGGCCGGTGCGCTGGCGCTCGCCTACCTGCTGCTGGTGCATCCCTGGTGGACGGTGCCGCTGCTGGAAACCAATGCGCGCATCGAGGCACTGCGCGAACGCGACCTGCGTGCGCGCACCGGCCTGCAGCAGGCGCCGGAGGTGCGCGAGCGCCTGGAAGCCGCCCGTGCGGCCGCCGGCAGCGCGCCCGGATTCATGGCCGAGGGCAACGTGCAGCTGGCGACCTCGGCCCTGGTGCAGCGGCTGGAACAGGCCGTGGCCCAGGCCAGTCCCGGCAACCGCAGTTGCGCGATCAGCAACCGCCAGCCGATGAACGACCCGCGCGAGCAGCGCTTCCCGCGCGCCACCGTGCAGGTGCGCCTGACCTGCGGCAACGCCGAACTGGCCACGGTGCTGCATTCGCTCGAAAGCGGTTCGCCGCGCCTGTTCGTCGACAACCTCAACATCCTCGCCCAGCGCTACCAGTTCAGCGGCAACCAGGGCAGTGGCGGCGGCGTGGACGCGAGTTTCGATCTCTACGGCTACCTGCAGCCGGCCCCCTCGACGGTGGCGTCCGATGCGCGCTGAGGACGTCAGCGCGCGCACCTGGTTGCTTGTCGGCCTGGCCGGCTGGGCGGCGTGCGTCTGGATCCTGGCGATGTTCGGCATGGGCGGCAGCATCGACCGCCTGCCCGACGATCCTTCGCTGCGCCAGGCCCTGCCCGAGCCGGGAGCGCCCGGCCAGGAGCGCCTCGGGCCACTCGCGCAGTACGGCGACATCGCCGCGCGTCCGCTGTTCACCGACAACCGTCGCCCGCAGGCGTTCGTGATCGACCCGATGGGCGAGGCCGGGGACGCGGCCGACGACTTCGACTACGTATTGAGCAGCGTACTGCGCACACCGGGCCTGCAGATGGTGATCCTGCAGCCGGCGGGCGGCGGGGAGCCGGTCCGGGTCAAGCTGGGCGATGCGCCGGGATCCGCGCCCGGGTGGATCCTGCAATCGGTGGAGGCGCGTCGCGCGGTGTTTGCGGGGCCCGAAGGCGAACGCAGCCTGGAGCTCCGTGTCTTCGACGGCAGCGGCGGGCAGGCCCCGACGCCGATGGCGTCTCCTGCCGTCCCGGCCGCGCGCAACGCAGCGGGAACGACGGCCGACGCCGACATGGCCGCTCCCGCCAGGGCGAACGGCGGGTCGCAGGCCGCGCGCAGGGGCGCGGCCGCCGAGGCCGATGCCGACACCTCCGCCGCCGACGCTGCTGCACCGACCGCGGTCCAGCAGCAGGCAGCGCAGGAACAGGTGGAAATGATCCGCCGCCGCATCGAGGAACGCCGGGCACGCCTGCGTCAGGAAGAACGGGCGCGCACCAGCCAGCCCGCCAACGAGAACCAATAGACTGCGCCGATGACTCCACGATCCCTGTGCCAATCCGCCGTCGCCGCCTTCCTGTCCATGGTCCTGGCCGGCTGCGCCTCGATGCCGCCGCCCACGCTCTCGCGCGGGCAGCAGCGTCCGCCCGCCGCGGCCGCGCCGGGCACGGCCGGCGTCCAGACCGGGACGCTCGAGGACGAGGAAGGACCGCGTGCCCAGATCCGCCGCGGCAGCGGCCAGGTCATCAACCAGGGCGTGGCGGCGACCTCGCCGCCCAACCTGGGCGGCAGCACGGGCGAGGCCTCGTTCAACTTCGAGGGCGAGCCGCTGCACGCGGTGGTCAAGGCCATCCTCGGCGACATGCTGGGCCAGAACTACACCATCGCCCCGGGCGTGCAGGGCACGGTGACGCTGGCCACGCCGCGCACGGTGAGCCCGGCCCAGGCCTACGTCCTGCTCGAACGCGCGCTGGCCGACAACAACGCGCGCATGGTCTACAGCGGCGGCATGTACCAGATCGTGCCGGCGGACGCGGCGTTGCCCTCGGGCACGGTCGCGCCGCGCACCGGCAGTGCCGCCGCCGCGCGCGGCTTCGAGGTGCGGGTGGTGCCGCTGCGCTACATCTCGGCCACCGAGATGGAGAAGGTGCTCGAGCCCTACGCGCGCCCCAACGCCATCGTCTCGGTGGACAACGGACGCAACACGATCACCGTGTCCGGCTCGCGGGTGGAGCTGGAGAACTACCTGCGCACAATCGAGATCTTCGACGTGGACTGGCTGTCGGGCATGTCGGTGGGCGTGTTCCCGCTGCAGAGCGGCAAGGCCACCCGCGTGGTGGCGGACCTCGAGAAGGTGTTCGGCGAGCAGAGCAAGTCGCCGGTGGCCGGCATGTTCCGCTTCATGCCGCTGGAGGGCGCCAACGCGGTGCTGGTGATCACGCCGCAGCCCGACTACCTCGACGACATCGGCGACTGGCTCGAGCGCATCGACAGCGCCGGCGCCGGTGCGCGGCTGTATTCCTATGAGCTCAAGTACATCCGCGCGCGCGACCTGGCGCAGCGGCTGGCCGAGGTGTTCGGCGGCAGCGCCGGGCGCTCCGGCGGCGGCGACGGCGGGCCCTCGCTGATGCCCGGGCTGACGCCGGCGACCATCGGCAGCGGCACCGGCGGCGACGGCGCCAAGCTCGACGGCGGCTTCGATTCGGGATCGATGGACTCCGGGATGGGCGGCAACGGTGCCAGCGGCGGCATGGGCGGCGGCGGAGCTTCGCTCTCGCTCGGCCAGGACCGCGGCGGCGCCAGTGGCGTCACGCTCGAGGTCGAAGGCGACCGCGTCGGCGTGTCGGCGCTCGACGAGACCAACGCCCTGCTGGTGCGCACCACGCCCTCGGCGTGGAAATCGATCAAGGAAGTGGTCGAACGCCTGGACGTGATGCCGCTGCAGGTGCACATCGAGGCGCAGATCGCCGAAGTCGTGCTGGAAGGCGACCTGCGCTATGGCGTGAACTGGTTCTTCGAGCGGGCGGTGACCGATGCCGGCCTGCCTTCGGCCGTGGACCGCACCACCTGGAGCGCGATCGCCGGCAACGTCACCGGCTCGACCACCGGCAGCGTCGGCAGCGGGCTGTCGTGGACCTTCCTCGGCCGCAACGCCGCCGCGATCATCAGCGCGCTGGACGAGGTGACCGACCTGCGTGTGCTGCAGTCGCCCTCGATCATGACCCGCAACAACGCCGAGGCCACGCTCAACGTCGGCAGCCGCATCCCGATCTCGACGGTCAGCGTGAACCCCATCCTCGGCAGCGACAACAGCTTCACCTCGGTGCAGTACCTGGAGACGGGCACGATCCTCAACGTGCGCCCGCGCGTGACCAGCGACGGCATGGTGTTCCTCGACATCGTCCAGGAAGTCAGCACCCCCGGCGACCAGGCGACCGCCGACGAGAACGGAAACGTGCGCATCGACACGCGCAAGATGAAGACCGAAGCGGCGGTGCGCAGTGGCGACACCGTGATGCTGGCCGGGCTGATCCGCGACCAGGTGGGTCGGGGGTCCGCCGGTTTCCCGGGGCTGAGCCGGATCCCGGTGATCGGCGGCCTGTTCGGCCGCCAGACGTCGAGCACGGCGCGCACCGAAGTCATCATCTTGCTGACGCCGACCATCATCCGCGACGTCAACGAGGCGCGCAGCCTGACCGACGAGTACAGCCGCCGCTTCCGCGCGATGGAGCCGCTGAACCGGGCGACGCAGGACTGAATGCGCGTGGATGCGTGCGGGGACGCGCATGGCTGAGGTGCCGGTGGTGCTGCTGCCGGTCGGCGCCGACGACGATGCGCTCGATGCCTGCCTGGCTGCGCTCGATGCGGGGACGCCGGCGGGCACGCGCGTCTGGCTGGCCGACGATGCGCAGGCCGGCCCGCGCGGGCTGGCGATCATCGACCGCTGGCTGGCCCGCACGCCGCTGCAGGCCGACTACACCCGCCGCGACCGCCGCGTGGGCGAGGTCGCGCACATCGACCAGATGCTGGCGGCCTGCGGCGATGCCGATGCGATCGTGCTGGCGCCCGATGCGGTGCCGACACCCGGTTGGGCCGCGCAGCTGTCGGCCTGCTTCGCGCGCGATGCGTCGATCGCCAGTGCGACGCCCTGGTGCAATGCCGGCGAGGTGGCCGCCTGGCCGCGGATTGGCGAGATCTCGCCGATGCCGTCCGATCCCGCCCGGATCGCGCGCGCCAGCGCGGCGATGTCGCCGCTGCATCCCGAGCTGCCCGCCGCGGTCGCGCACGCGGTGATGCTGCGCGGCAGCGCGCGGTGCAAGGCCGGCGGGCTGGACGCGGCCAGCTACGGGTCCTGGTACGCCGCGCTGATCGACCTGTGCCTGCGCCTCTCGGGCCTGGGCTGGCGCAACGTGCTGTGCGAAACGGCCTTCGTCGCCCGCCGCGGCGAGGGCGGCCCGGCCGAAGGCGACATGGACGCGCTCGGCGCGCGCTGGCCAGCCTGGCATGCGCGGCTTGCGCATTTCCTGATGGACGATCCGCTGCGCCAGGCGCGCGAGCGACTGGCCCGTTGCCACGCGCAGGCCGATGGCCCGCAGCTGCAGCACGAACTGTTCCCCCAGGACGGCAAGGACGAGGCGGCCGACGCTGCGCCAGTCGACCAGGCCGAAGGCGAGGCGTGATGTCGGCTGCGCCTTCCATCGCCGCCATCGTGGTGAGCTACCAGAGCGAAGCCACCATCGACGAGTGCCTGGCGCGGCTGCGCGCCGCCGACGGCGTGGCCCAGATCCGGATCGTCGACAATGGTTCGACCGACGCGACCCTCGGACTGGTCCAGCGCCATGCCTCGCTGGATCCGCGCCTGCATTTCATCGGCAACCCGGACAACCCGGGCTTCTCGGTCGCCTGCAACCAGGGCGCGCACGACAGCGACGCGCCCTGGCTGGCGTTCGTCAATCCCGACTGCCTGCTGGAGCCGGACGACCTGTCGCGGCTGCTCGCGCATGCGCTGGCGATGGGTGGCGAATGCCTGCTGGGCGCGGACCTGGTGGACGAACACGGCCAGCGCGACCTGGCTGCGCGCCGGCGCGATCCCGTGTTCGCCGCCATGCTGCGCGACCGCAGCGCGCGCGGGCTGGGGCTGCCGCCGGACGACGGCGTCGTACTGCAGCCGGTCGACGCCGTCTCCGGTGCGCTGATGCTGATGCCGCGCGCGCTGTTCGAGCGCATCGACGGCTTCGACGAGGGCTACCGGCTGCATGCCGAGGACCTCGACCTGTCCCGGCGCGCGCGCATGCCTGGCGCGCGCGTGGCGGTGGCCAACCGGGTGCGCGTGCTGCACCTGCGCGGCGTGTCCAGCCGCTCGCGACCGCTGTTCGTGGAATGGCACAAGCATCGCGGCCTGTGGCGCTACTTCCGGAAGTTCGAGGCCGCCGGCACCGGCCCGGCCTCGCGCATCGGCGTGTGGATGGCCATCTGGCTGCGATTTCCGCTGGCGGCGATGCGCCAGTGGTTCGCGCGCTGAGCGCGCCCGCTCAGCGGCAGCGGTTGATCGCGTCGCGCAGTTCGCGGGCCGACGATGCAGCGGCCTCGGCGTAGCCGGCGCCGGACGAGGCGTACAGGATCCCGCGCGAGGAGTTGATCACCAGACCGGTGCCATCGGCGGTCGCGCCTTGGCGCACCACGGCTTCCACGTCGCCGCCCTGGGCCCCGACGCCGGGGATCAGCAACGGCATGTCCCCGACCAGGCCGCGGATCACCTTCAGCTCCTCGGGGAAGGTCGCGCCCACCACCAGCGCGCAGTTGCCGTCGGCATTCCAGTCGCGCGCGATGGCCTGGGCGATGTGCTGGTAGAGCGGGCGTCCATCGACGTCGAGCTCCTGGAAATCGCGCGCTCCGGGGTTGGAGGTATGGCAGAGGAAGATGCAGCCGCGATCGTTGCGACGCAGGAACGGCTCGGCCGAGTCGCGCCCCATATAGGGATTGAGCGTGACCGCATCCGCGCCGAAGCGGTCGAAGGCCTCGACCGCATACCGCTCGGCGGTGCTGCCGATGTCGCCGCGCTTGGCGTCCAGGATCACCGGCACATCGGGGTGTGCGCCGTTGATGTGCGCGATCAGGCGCTGCAGGGCCGCCTCGCCGTCGTTGTGCGCGGCGAAGTAGGCGATCTGCGGCTTGAACGCGCAGGCGTACTCGGCGGTGGCATCGACGATGTCGCGACAGAAGCTGTAGAGCGCGTCCGGGTCGTCGACCAGTGCCTCGGGGAAGCGGGCGGGGTCGGGGTCGAGGCCGACGCAGAGCAGGCTGTCGGCCTCGCGCCAGCGCCGGTGGAGCTTGTCGATGAAGTTCACGCGTGTCCCCCAGGCTGTTCGGTCAGCACGATCGGCGCGCCGCCGGTCACCACCACCGTGTGTTCGAACTGCGCACCGTATCCACGCCGGCAGCTCAGCGACCAGCCGTCCGCCGCCTCGTCGACCTGGTTGCAGTGGGTGGAGAGAAAAGGTTCGATCGTGATCACCTGACCCTCGTGCAGGCGGCGCATGTCGCCGGCCACGTAGTGGCCGGGAATCTGGCCAGGCTCCTCGTGCAGCGCCCGCCCGACGCCGTGGCTGCCGAGGTTGCGGATCACGCGGAAGCCGCGGCGCGAGGCCACGGTCTCGATGCTGCGGCCGATGCCGTTCAGGCGCCCGCCGGCGCGCAGCTGCGCGATGGCCGTGTCGCGCGCCTCGCGGGTGGCATCCAGCAGGCGCCGCTGCGCGGGCGTGGCCTGGCCGACCACGAAGCTGGCCCCTGTGTCGGCGAACCAGCCGTCCAGTTCCGCGGACACGTCGATGTTCACCAGGTCGCCGTCGCGCAGCACGGTGTCGTCGGGGATGCCGTGCGCGACCACCCGGCCGATGCTGATGCAGGTCGCGCCGGGGAAACCGTAGGTCAGCTGCGGCGCCGAGCGCGCGCCGGCGTCACGCAACAGGTCGGCGCCGAACGCGTCCAGATCGCGCGAACGGCTGCCGGGTGCCGCGGCCTCGCACATTGATGCCAGGACCGATGCCACCAGTGCCCCGGCACGACGCAGGCCCTCGAGTTCGCCCTGGTGTTCGATGGTCATGCACGTCTCCGGTCCGCGGGTGGCGGCGCCCATCTTGCCAAAGTCGCGGCCGCCCCACTGTGCGGTGCCCGGGTGGGATCCTCCCCCCCGGATCAGGCCCGGGGGAGGGAGGTCGCAGCGGCCGCCACGCTTCGCGCGGCCGGTTGGCTCACTTGAGCGCCTTGAACCGCAGTCGCTTCGGACCGGCGTCGTCGCCCATGCGCCGCTTCTTGTCTTCTTCGTACTCGCGGTAGTTGCCCTGGAAGAATTCCACGTGGCTGTCGCCCTCGAAGGCGAGGATATGCGTCGCGATGCGGTCGAGGAACCAGCGGTCGTGCGAGATCACGAAGGTGTTGCCGGGGAATTCCAGCAGTGCGTCTTCCAGCGCACGCAGGGTCTCGATGTCGAGGTCGTTGCTCGGTTCGTCGAGCAGCAGCACGTTGCCGCCCTGCAGCAGGGTCTTGGCCATGTGCAGGCGGCCGCGTTCGCCGCCCGAGAGCGATCCCACGCGCTTCTGCTGGTCCTGGCCCTTGAAGTTGAAGCGGCCGATGTAGGCGCGCGACTGGATCTCGATGCCGTTGATGTCGAGGATGTCCAGCCCGCCGGATACTTCCTCGAACACGGTCTTGTCGCCTTCCAGCGCCTCGCGGCTCTGGTCCACGTAGGCCAGCTTCACGGTCGGCCCGATGATGATCTCGCCCGAGTCGGGCTTCTCCTGGCCGGTGATCATCTTGAACAGCGTCGACTTGCCGGCGCCGTTGGGGCCGATGATGCCGACGATGGCACCCGGTGGCACGATCATCGACAGGTTGTCGATCAGCAGGCGGTCGCCGAACTTCTTGGAGACGTTGCGGAACTCGATGACGTTGTTGCCCAGGCGCTCGCCCGGCGGAATGAAGATCTCGTTGGTCTCGTTGCGCTTCTGGTAGTCGACCGATTGCAGCTCCTCGAGCCGCGCCAGGCGCGCCTTGCCCTTGGAGCGGCCGCCCTTGGCGTTCTGCCGCGACCACTCCAGCTCCTTCTGGATCGCCTTCTGGCGCGCCTTCTCCTGGTTCTCTTCCTGCTTCAGGCGCTCTTCCTTCTGCACCAGCCACTCGGTGTAGTTGCCCTTCCACGGGATGCCGCGGCCGCGATCGAGCTCGAGGATCCACTCGGCGGCGTTGTCGAGGAAGTAGCGGTCGTGGGTGACGGCCACCACGGTGCCGGTGTAGCGGGCCAGGAACTGCTCCAGCCATTCGACGGATTCGGCGTCGAGGTGGTTGGTGGGCTCGTCCAGCAGCAGCATGTCCGGCTTCTGCAGCAGCAGGCGGCACAGCGCCACGCGGCGCTTCTCGCCGCCGGACAGCTTGCCGATCTTCGCGTCCCACGGCGGCAGGCGCAGCGCGTCGGCGGCGACTTCCAGCTGGTTCTCCAGGGTGTGCGCATCGCCGGCGGCGAGGATCGCTTCCAGCCGCTCCTGCTCCTTGGCCAGGGCATCGAAATCGGCGCCCTCCTCGGCATAGGCGGCGTAGACCTCGTCCAGCCGCGCCTGGGCCTGCAGCACCTCGCCCACGCCTTCCTCGACCGCTTCGCGCACGGTCATCTCGGGGTCGAGCTGCGGCTCCTGCGGCAGGTAGCCGACCTTGGTGCCGGGCTGCGGACGGGCCTCGCCCTCGAAGTCCTGGTCCACGCCGGCCATGATCCGGAGCACGGTCGACTTGCCCGCGCCGTTGAGGCCGAGCAGGCCGATCTTGGCGCCCGGGAAGAACGACAGCGAGATGTCCTTGATGATCTGCCGCTTGGGCGGCACCACCTTGGACACGCGGTTCATGGTGTAGATGTACTGCGACGACATGGGGGCTCCGGGTTGCACGCGGCCGAGATCCGCGCCCAGGGCGCGGACCGGCGGGATCGAACGGGATTCGGGGATTATAGCGCTGCGGCGCCGTCCAAGCCCGCTGAGCGGGTGTTAAACGCACGTGAGCGGCGCGTGCGTGTCGACCGGTCGCAGGGAGCGAACGTTCAGCCGGCCCGGAAGATAGTCCGATCACGCCGGCCGGGGTGGACGGCGCGGATCGTGGAGGACAGGATGAATCGCAGACTCAAGTGGGGCACGGCCCTGATGCTCGCGCTCGCCGCCGCGGCGGCACCGGCCATCGCACTGGCAGACAACGACCGTCGCGGCGGCTACAGCCATCGCGACCATGACCGCCGTGGCCATGACCGCCACGAGCGCCGCTGGGACAACCGCGACCACCGCCGCGACCACCGGCAGGCGCGTCGCGACCATCGCCATGATCGCCGTCACGACCGCCGCGACGACCGCTACAGCCGCAACTGGGGGCCGCCGGTGGTGGTGCACCATCGTCCGGTGGTGCGGCACTACCATCCTGCACCGCGCCATGTCGGTCCGCCGCGCTGGGCCCGTGGCCACTACGTCCACCACTACAGCCGCCCGATCTACGTGGTGAACGACTACTACGGCTATGGCCTGCGGCACCCGCCGCGCGGCCACCGCTGGATGCGCGACGACCGCGGCGACATGCTGCTGGTGGCGATCGCCACCGGCCTGATCGTGGACGCGATCCTGCGCTGATCGCGACGGCGCCCGCGGCGCCGTTCCAACGCAACCCGGGCGCGCAACCGGCGCGCCCGGCCCGTCCAGGGCGGCCAAGTCCCCGCCCGGCGGTCCGCTTGCCCCGGCAGGCCGATCGCAGGATGCCCTGCCGGTTGCCCGTGGCGGGAAACCAGTGCCCACGAAGGTCGGCCCGCAGTGTCGTCCCGGACAGGTCCAGGCGGCCTGGACGCGGCTCAGCGCGGGCGGACCCGGGCCCCGTCCTCCAGCTCGCGGTCGGGGTGCACGATCACCCGGTCCGACTCCGCCAGGCCTTCCACGATTTCGGTGAGGCCTTCGCCGCTGAGCCCGATCCGCACCGGCGCGAGCCGCGCGCGGCGGCCATCCAGCCGGAAAACCGCGTGGCCGTCGCCGTGCCGGAACACTGCGCTGCCCGGCACCCGCACCACGTCCGCGCGCGTGTCCAGCACGAAGCGCGCATCGACACGGTAGGCGTCGCCCAGGGGATGCCAGGCCGCGGCCTCGCCGTCCAGGTCGACGATCACCCGGACCCGCTGCTCCTCCACGCCCAGGGCAGACACCTTGCTGAATCCACCCGGTTCGATCCGTCGCACGCGGCCGCGCAGGACGTCTGTGCCGCCCCAGCGCAGCAGTTCCACCGGCATCCCGTCGCGCAGCCTGACCGCGTCCGACGACAGCACGTCCACTTCCACTTCCAGGGCTTCCGGGTCGCCGATCTCGAGCAGGGCCTCGCCCGCCTGCACCGGGCGCGCGCTTTCGAAATGGTGGCGCAGCACCACCCCGTCCACCGGCGCGGTGATGGCCAGTTCGACCATGTCGTCGCCGCGCAGCCCGCGCGCAAGCATGGCCTGCGCCGCCTCCATCTGGTGCCGGGCGGTGGCTTCGCGGAACCGCGCGCTGGCGGCCTCGCGTTCGGCGCGCTGGCGCAGGGTGGCGGCGCGTTCGGCGCTTTCGGCGGCGACCAGGCGGTCGCGTGCCAGCACCTGCA
>JAEXLY010000272.1 GCA_023444765.1 Pseudomonadota bacterium
GCGCGGGGAGGGTCGCCGGTGACCATGATGACGCGGATCCCGGCCCCGGCGCAGTCGCGCACGGCCTCGCGCACGCCCGCGCGCAGCGGATCGGCGAACACCAGCAGGCCGCCGAACGCGAAGCCCGCGTCCGGCTCGTCGGCACCGGGATCGAACGCCGGCAGCGGGCGCGACGCGACGGCGATGACCTTGTGGCCGGCATCGGCGTGGCCGGCCACGCTCGCGCGCCATGCGACGCGCTCGGCTTCGGGCATGTCGCACAGCCCCAGCACGGTTTCGGGCGCGCCCTTGGTCACCGCCAGCGCGCACTCCGATTCCCCGGCCCAGAGGATGGTTTCGCGACGGCGCGCCTCGGTGAACGGGTGCACGCGAAGCGGCGCCGCCGCCGCTTCGCCGTCGCGCGGAGCAAGCGCGAGGATCGCGGCATCGAGCGGATCGCCACTGTCGGTTCGGCAGGCGCGCGACGCGAGCCGCGCCAGCGCCTCGCCGTCGGTCCCGGCGGCCGGCTGCCGGTGCGCCAGCACCAGCCGGCCTTCGGTCATGGTGCCGGTCTTGTCCGAGCAGATGCAGCTGATGCGGCCGATGTTCTCCACCGCCACCGCGCGCCGCACCAGCGCTTGGCGGCGCGCCAGCCGGTAGACGCCTGCGCCGAGGAAGAAGGTGAACACCACCGGAAACTCTTCGGGCAGGGCCGCGACCGCCAGGGTCACCGCACTCAGCAGCGCGTCGACCATGCCATGTCCCTGGGCCAGGCGGATCGCCGCCAGCAGCGCGCAGATCGCAAGCGCGGCCACCAGCAGCGTGCCTACCAGGCGCGTGATCGCCTGCTGCAGCGGCGTGCGCGCCTGCGTTCCCTGCACGGCCAGGCGCACGATCTCGCCGTAGAGCGTCCCGGCCCCGGTGTAGGCGACGCGGACGCGGGCGGTGCCGGTCAGCAGGCGCGTGCCGGCGGCCAGCCAGTGCGCGGGATCGGAGCCGTCGACCCCTGCCTGCCAGGCGCGCTTGGCGACCGGGAGCGATTCCCCGCTCAGCATCGACTCGTCCACCTGCAGGTGCTCGCCGGCCTGCACCAGCGCGTCCGCGGGCACCGCTTCGCCGGGGCCTACCTCGACCAGGTCGCCGGGCACCAGTTCACCGGCAGGCAGCGAGAGCCAGGCGCCATCGCGCAGCACGCGGGCAGAACTCGCCAGCCGGCTCGCCAGGCCCTGGGTCGAAGCCTGGGTGCGCCGGTGCAGATAGGCGTCCATTCCCACCAGCGGTACGATCGCCAGCAGCAGGATCATCGCCTCGAGCCGATCGCCCAGCCAGATGAACAGCGCAGCCGTACCGAGCAGGAACCACAGCATCGGATCGCGCAGGGTGTCGCGCCCGAGCATCCACCACGCCGGAGGCGCCGCTTCGACGATGTCGTTACGGCCATGGCGCGCGCGGCGCTGCGTGGCCTCGGCCTCCGTCAGGCCCGCGTCGGTGCCGAGCAGCCCCTCCAGCCGCTCAGACGGGATCCTTGCGTGCAATTCGTTCCTCCTGCTCCCCGCGAGGGGCCTCCGGGGACATGGCCGCGCCACCCGATGACCAAGGCTGGCCTGCACGTGCAGCAGCTGCGGCGGCAATAGTGAACCACGATGGCCGGGCGGACCGCGGAGGGGCCGCTCCGGGTGCGGCCGGAGCATCCGCGTCAGCGGCCGGGCGCGATCTCCAGCCAGCCAGCCACCACCGCGCGCAGCTCTTCGACGCCAGCCCTGGTCTCGGCCGAGAACGCCTGGACGCCGATGCTGTCGCCCCAGGACGCCGCGAGCTGGCGCCGCACCGCCTGCACGACGTTGCCGGCCGCACCGCGCGATAGCTTGTCGGCCTTGGTCAGCAGCGCGTGCGCCGGCAGGCCCCGCCGCATGGCGTAGCCGAGCATCTGCAGGTCGTAGTCCTTGAGCGGATGGCGGATGTCCATCACCACCACCAGCCCGCGCAGGGCGAAGCGGTTCTGGAACCATTCGTCGATGAAGGCCTGCCAGTGCTCGCGCAGCGCCAGCGGCACCTTGGCGTAACCGTAGCCGGGCAGGTCGACCAGGTACTTGCCCTCGTGCGGCGGCAGGGCGAAATAGACCAGCTGCTGGGTCCGGCCCGGGGTCTTGGACACCCGCGCCAGCGCGTTCTGCTGGCACAACGCGTTGAGCGCGCTGGACTTTCCGGCGTTGGAGCGTCCCGCAAATGCGACCTCGGCGCCACCGTCGGGCGGCAGCTGCCTGGGGGTGTGGGCGGCCAGCAGGTAGCTGGCGCGCGCGAACGGGTTGGCCATCGCAATCCTGGACTCGGGGACGGGCATAGCTTCTCACGGCGCCATCGGGGGCGGCGCCGGCGCGCGGTTTGACCGTCTGCGCGGCGCACCGCGATAATCGCGGACCTTGCGGCCGGGGCAGCCCCGCCGCGATCCATGATTTTCCGGAGCCTCAGCAATGCGCCACGCCCGCGCCATCGGTGTCGCCGGCCTCGCCGCCCTCGTGGCCGGCGCCGTCGCGTTCGCCCAGTCCACCGTCGAGCCGCTGGAGGAGACGCCGCCGGTCGAGGTCGCCTCGCTGGACGCCAGCGCCCTGGCTTCGCTCAAGCAGGCCCACGCCGGCGATCCGGAGAACGGCGCCAGCCTGGCCGGGACCTGCGCCGCCTGCCACGGCCTGGACGGCAACCCGCCCGAAGGCCTGCCCTATCCGCGCATCGCCGGCCAGAGCGAGCGCTACATCGCCCAGCAGCTGGCGCTGTTCAAGAGCGGCGAACGCAACACCGGCCTGGCGGCGGCGATGATCCCCTTCGCCCAGCCGCTGAGCCCGCAGGACATGCGCGACCTCGGCGCCTACTTCGCCACCAGGAGCGCGGCCGCCGGTATCGCCGACGACACCGCGGTGCAGGGCGGCCCCTACGACGGGATGAAGTTCTACGAGATCGGCCAGCAGCTGTACCGTGCCGGCGACGCCGCGCGCGGCATCCCGGCCTGCATGGCCTGCCACGGCCCTGCCGGCCAGGGCAACCCGGGACCGGCCTACCCGGCGGTGGCCGGCCAGGAAGCCGCCTACGTCGACCGCCGCCTGCAGGAATACCGCTCCGGCGAGACCAGCCTCGGCGACCGCCACCTGTTCGACATCATGGCCGAGGTGGCCGCGCCACTGACCGACCAGGAGATCCAGGCGCTGGCGAGCTACCTGCAGGGCCTGCACCAGCGTCCGGACGCGGCCACCCTGGCGGCGATCGAGTCCGCCGGCGCCAATGCAACGGCGGCCCCGGCGGCCCCCGCGGCGGCTCCGGCGGAGGATGCCGCACCCGCGTCCGAGCCTGTCGACGCCGCGCCCGCCGAGGGCGAGGCGACGGCGCAGGGCTGAGGCGCACGCCGGCAGGTCGTTCCCGGGGCGCTCGATGACCGCACGCCTGGCCGCCCTGCGCCTGCTGATCCTGCTGCCGCTGCTCCTGCTGCCGCTGCTCGCGGCGGCCCAGTCCGCGCCCGTCGAGGGCGTGGACTACGTCCGCATCGACGATGGCCGGCCCTGGCGTCCCGAGCCCGGGACGGTGGAAGTCGCCGAAGTCTTCGCCTACCCCTGCCACCACTGCGCCCGCTTCGGGCCCATGCTGGCCGAGTGGTCGCGCCGGGCCGGCACGGATGTGCGTGTGCGCCACGTCCCGGCCGCCTACAGCCCAGGCGATGCCTACGCGCGCGCCTGGTTCGCACTCGAGGCGCTGGGCGAAACCCGCCTGCACCTGCGCGTGTTCGATGCCATCCACCGCGAGGGCAGCCTGCCCGGCCACGGCGCGACCGTCGCCGAGCTGGCGAACTTCCTCGCCGGTGAGGGCCTCGACGCAGGCCGCGTGCGCGCGGCCATGACCTCGCCCGCCACTGACGAGCGGATGAACGCCGCCCGCGATTTCGCCGTCCGCAGCGCGATCCAGGGCACGCCGACCCTCATCATCAACGGCCGCTGGCGCGTGCAGGCCCGCAGCCTGCCCGACGCACTGCGCATCGCCGAAGGCCTGGTGGCGATGGAACGCGCAGTTGCGCGCTGATCCCGCCGGCCTCACCCGGGCCGCTGTACGCTTCGCCCCACACGATCCAGGAACCTGTCGATGAATCTTCGCGCCGCCCCCCGCCTCGTCCTGGCGCCCGCCGCCCTCGCCCTGCTGCTGGCGGCCTGCCAGCCCTCCGAGCCCGCGACCGAAGCGGTGCCCACGCCGGCGTCCGCGCCAGCCACCGGGGCAGCGCCAACCGACGCCATCGGCGACGAGCCGGCGCTCGATGCAGC
>JAEXLY010000020.1 GCA_023444765.1 Pseudomonadota bacterium
CGGCAGCGACGTGATTGGTGATGCGTGATTGGTGATCGGGAAGAGCGAACGCCGCCCCGGCGCGCGCTGGCTTACGATGACGCGGGCCACCCGCTTTTCCGATTCACCCATCACGAATCACCGCCCCCATGGACAAAGTCTTTATCGAAGCCCTCGAGATCGATGCCCTGATCGGCATCTACGACTGGGAGCGGCGCATCCGCCAGACGCTGGTGTTCGACCTGGAGATGGGTTTCGACAACCGCGTGCCGGCGGCCAGCGACGACATCGCCGACACGCTGAACTACAAGGCGGTGAGCCGGCGACTGGTCGAGTACGTCTCGCAATCGGATTTCGGGCTGGTGGAGACGCTGGCCGAGCGCTGCGCGGAGATCGTGATGGGGGAATTCAACGTCGATTGGCTACGCTTGAAGCTGAGCAAGCCGGGTGCGGTGCGTGGAGCGCGTGCGGTCGGCGTCATCATCGAGCGCGCGCGCGCCACCTGAGAAGGAGACGGTTTTGCTGGACCAGCTGGAGACGTTGCAGGCGGCGCTCGCGCCCTATCCGTGGGCCTATCCGGCCGTGGTCCTCCTCGGCCTGCTGCTGGCAGCCTGGCTGGCCAACTGGCTGACCAAGCGGGTGCTGCTGCGCGGCATCCAGCGGGCGCTGCGCGCCACCACGGCGCGCGGCGAGGCGCACGGCAGCGAAGTTCAGATGCGGGTGATTCCGCGCCTGGCCAACGTGGTGCCGGCGCTGGTGATCGCGGCCGGCATCGCGATGGTGCCGGACCTGCCGCCGCAGGTGGTGGCCGTGGTGCGCGCGCTGTGCCAGGCCTTCATCGTGCTGACCGTGGCGCTGTCGGTCTCGCGCGCGCTGGACCTGGTCAACCAGGTCTACGAACGCCGCCCGGACGCGCGCAACAAGCCGATCAAGGGTTACCTGCAGGTGGCCAAGATCATCATGTTCGCGCTGGTCGCGATCTCGATCGTGGCCACCCTGATCGGCGCGCAGTTCCTGCACATCCTCACCGGCCTGGGTGCGGCCACGGCGGTGCTGATGCTGATCTTCCAGGACACGATCCTGTCGCTGGTGGCCAGCGTGCAGATCAGCAACGACGGCCGCGTGCGCGTCGGCGACTGGATCGAGATGCCCAGCCAGAACGCCGACGGCGATGTCATCGACATCGCCCTGCACACGGTGACGGTGCAGAACTGGGACAAGACCATCACCACCGTCCCGACCAAGAAGCTGATCAGCGACTCGTTCAAGAACTGGCGCGGCATGAAAGAGACGGGCGGGCGCCGGATCAAGCGCGCGCTGTACCTGGACCAGCGCTCGGTGCGGTTCCTGGACGAGGCGGAAGTGGCGCGCATGCGCCGCTTCGTGCTGATCGACGGTTACCTCGACCGCAAGGCCGCCGAGATCCGCGAGTGGAACGCGACTCTCGCCGAGCGCGGCGCCGAGCCGGTCAACCGGCGCCGCGTCACCAACCTCGGTACTTTCCGCGCCTACGTCGAGCAGTACCTGCGCCACCATCCCGGCATCCATCGGGACCTGACCCTGCTGGTGCGGCAGCTGCAGCCCACCGCCGAAGGCCTGCCGCTGGAAATCTACTGCTTCACCAGCGACACCGCGTGGGCGGCCTACGAGGGCATCCAGGCGGACATCTTCGACCACCTGCTGGCGATCCTGCCCGAGTTCGGCCTGCGCGTGTTCCAGTCGATGGGCGACGCGCCGCTCGACGTCACCCTGCACCGTCCCGAACCGCCCGCGCCCGCCACCGCCTGAGCGCAGCGGGAGGGGCGGTCTCGCCGCGGGCCGACGGGATACGCGATCATGTGCGCCCTTCCGGAGCGTGCCATGCACACCGCCTACCTGAGCCTCGGCAGCAACCTCGAGCCCGAGCGGCACCTGCGTGCGGCGGTGGCCGCGCTGCGCGAGCGCTTCGAGGACCTCGTCGTCTCGCCGTTCTACCGCTTCCCCGCGGTGGGCTACCAGGGGCCCGACTTCCTCAACGCCGCCGCGGCGCTGCGCACCGACCTCGACGCCCACGCGCTCAATGCCTGGCTGCACGCGCTGGAGGACGCCCACGGCCGCGACCGCAGCGGCCCGCGCTTCAGCGATCGCACGCTCGACATCGACATCGTGCTGTTCGACGACCTGGTGGCCGAAGGGCCGGGCCCGGCCACGCCGGCGGGCACCACGCCGATCCTGCGCGTTCCGCGCGACGAACTGCGCCACGCATTCGTGCTCAAGCCGCTGGCCGACATCGCACCCGGGGCGCGCCATCCCGTCTCCGGACGGTCCATCGCCGCGCTGTGGGCGGCGCATCCGGATCGCGACGTCGCGTTCGGGCGGGTGCTGCTGGACTGACGCGGCGGCCACGGGTCCAACGCGCGCCGGTTTCGTCGCTGAAACGGCAGGCCGCCGACGGACGTGGCGGCGTCGATGTCGATGTCGGTGGGGGGTGCAGGGCAGGTCGCGGTCGCCTTCTCTGCGTCGCTGCGCCGCGGTCGCCCCGGACGAAGCGGGGGGTCCCGGGGTGCGGCGCACCGCCCCTGTTGGACCCCCTCCACGAACGGGCCGTCGAATGCGGGCTGCGATCCTCGTTGCCGGGCCCTGCCGACGGCCGGGGCGAGAGGAAGGGTACGGGCTGCAGGCCCGACCGACCCCGACCGACCCCGGCGGGCCAAGCCGGCTTCCGCGGTCACATCCGCCCCGCCTGCCCGGTCTGTGGACCACATCCCCGCGTTGCGGGCGCCCGGGCGTCCGGGCAGGATGCGGACCATCACCGGAGGCAATGCGATGTTCGAGAAGTTTTCCCGCAGTTGGGACCTGGTCAAGGCCAGCGCGTCGGTGCTGCGCTCGGACAAGGAACTGATGCTGTTCCCGGTGATCTCCGGCATCGCCACCCTGGTGGTGCTGGCGACCTTCCTGCTGCCGATGTTCGCGCTGCGCATCTTCGCCGACGGCATCGGCGTGGGCGGGATGGTGTTCGGCTTCCTGTTCTACTTCGTCCAGTACAGCGTGATGATCTTCTTCAACTGCGCCCTGGTGGGCGCGGCGATGATCCGCCTGGACGGCGGCGATCCGACCCTGGCCGATGGCTTCAACGCGGCGAAGGCGAAGATCCCCGCGATCCTCGGCTATGCCGCGATCGCCGCGACCGTGGGCGTGCTGCTGCAGTCGCTCAAGAGCCGCGACAACAACTTCCTCGTGCGCCTGATCGGCAGCGGGCTGGGGGCGGCCTGGACGCTTGCGACCTTCCTGGTGGTGCCGGTGCTGGTCTCGCGCAACATCGGTCCGGTCGATGCGCTGAAGGAAAGCGTGTCCCTGCTCAAGCGCACCTGGGGCGAGAACGCCGTGGGCCAGGTGGGCATCGGCGCGGCGTTCGGCCTGGTCACCTTCGCCGTGGTGCTCGTGGGCGTGGCGCTGACCGCGCTCGCCGCGCAGGCCTCGGTGGTGCTGGCGGTGCTGGTGGGCGCGCTGTTCCTGCTGGCGGTGCTGCTGGTGGGCATCTACCAGGCCGCGTTGAGCGCCATCTATTCGGCGGCGCTGTACCGCTACGCGGTCACGCACGAGACGCCGCCGGCCTTCCGCGAGGCCGGGCTGGAGCAGGCGTTCTTCCCGAAGGCGCGCTGACGCGATCCGGGCGCTGCCCGACGGATCACGCCGTTCCGGCGGATCCGTCCCTGCGCCGCGACGACAGGCCCGGGACGACAGGGCCGGGATGGCCGCCAGCCCGTGCCGTCATCCCGGACGCAGCGAGGGCTCTGAAGGCCAGTGGTTCCTAGGCGGCTGCCGCCCGCCGCTGCCATCCCGCCCAGGCAGGCATCCGCTCGTACCCGGCCGGAGCCCTGCTCCCGCGGAAGGGACGACAGGCGCGCAACGGGAACGCGGTGAGTGCCCGTTGGACGGTTGGATCCCCGCCGGCCGCGCGGCCGCAGGGTCCCTGCCGAAGGCGCGGAGACCGGCTCACTCGTCCAGCGGGGTCCGTCCGCCGTCGACCGACACCACGGTCCCGGTCGTGTAGGTCGCATCGCGCAGCAGCCACAACACGGTGGCGGCGATCTCGTCGACGTCGCCAGTGCGGCCGAGCGCGGTGTGGGCGAGGATGCGCTGCCGCAGCACCGGGTCGGAAGACTCCTCCGGCCACAGGATCGCGCCGGGGGCGACCGCATTGACGCGTACGTGGGGCGCAAGAGCCGCCGCCAGGGCCCGCGTCATGGCTTCCAGCGCGCCCTTGCTGACGGCATAGGCCGACAGGTCCGCGCGCGGCTGGCGCGCGTACACGTCGCTGATGTTGAGGATCGCGCCGCCGCTGGCCCGCAGGTGCGGAGCGGCCGCCTGCGACAGGAAGAACGGCGCGCGCAGGTTGGTGGCCAGCAGCGTGTCCCATTGCGCCGGCGTCACCGTCCCCAATGGCGTGGGAAAGAATGCCGCGGCGTTGTTGACCAGCGCGTCGAGCCTTCCGAAATGGCCGACCGCGCGCGCGACGAGTCCGGGCAGCGCATCGAAGCGCGCCAGGTCCGCTTCCACGACCAGCGCGCTGCCCGCCCGTGCGTCTTCCAGCTCCGCGCAAAGGGCGGCGGCCTCCATGGCGGAACTGCGGCAGTGCACGGCCACCGCATAGCCGGCCGCGTGCAACCGGCGCACGATCGCCGCGCCCAGGCGGCGCGCGCCGCCGGTGACGAGGGCGACGCGGGGCGGACTGGCCATGGGGTCCTCCGGATTGCCGTTATCCTGATGCATTGTCGCCGCAGACGTTGCCGATGTCCGATGCCCCGCCCTCCGACGAAGCTCTTGCCCACAGCGCGCACCTGCAGGCGCTGATCCGCGAACAGGTGGCTGCCGCCGGCGGCGCGCTCCCGTTCTGGCGCTTCATGGAACTGGCGCTTTACGCGCCCGGCCTCGGCTACTACAGCGCGGGTGCCACCAAGTTCGGTGCCGCGGGCGACTTCGTCACCGCGCCCGAGCTGGGTCCGCTGTTCGCCGAATGCGTGGCCGGTGCGCTGGCGCCGGCGCTGCGGCAGTGCGGCCCCGAGGCCCGCTTCCTCGAGATCGGGGCAGGAAGCGGCCGTTTCGCCGGCGACGCGATCGCGCACCTGCTGGAACTGGACGCGATGCCCGCCCGCTACGCCATCCTCGAACCCAGCGCGGACCTGCGCGAACGCCAGCGCAGGCATCTGGCGGCGACACTGCCGGCCGGGGCGTTCGCACGCGTCGAGTGGCTGGACGGGCCGATGCCCGACGACTGGAACGGCGTGCTGTTCGCCAACGAGGTGCTCGACGCCCTGCCCACGCCGCGCTTCGCGATCCATGACGGGGAGGTGTTCGAAGAGCACGTGGGCCTGGACGGCGATGCGTTCGTGCGCCTCGACCGGCCTGCGGATGCCCTGCTCGCGGCGGCCGTACGCCATGTCGAAAGCCAGCTCGACGCGCCCTTCGCCGACGGCCACCGCGCCGAACTGCTGCCGCAGCTGCCCTACTGGCTGCAGGCGGTGGCCGGCGGCATGCGCACTGGCGCGCTGCTGTTCGTGGACTACGGCTACCCGCGGCGCGAGTACTACGATCCGCGCCGCAGGGACGGCACCCTGCGCGCGTTCCATCGCCACCGCGTGGTCGCCGACGTGTTCGCGCGCGTGGGTCTGCAGGACATCACCGCATCGGTGGATTTCACCGCGCTGGCCGAGGCCGGCACCGGCGCCGGCTTCGACCTTGCGGGGTACTGCTCGCAGGCCAGCTTCCTGATCGGCAGCGGGCTGGAGCAGCGGTTGGCTGCACACGAGGCGCGGGCCGCCGACGAGGCAGGCCGCTACGCGCTGCGACAGCAGGCCAAGCTGCTGACCGTGCCCGGCGGCATGGGCGAGCGCTTCCAGGTGATGGGCTTCGCGCGCGACGTGCCGCTGGAGGCGGCCTTCCTGCTGGGCGACCTGTGCTTCCGCCTGTGAGCGGCCGCCCCCGCTACCGGCCCGGGCGCTCGCTCAAGCCGCTGCGCCATGCGCGTTTCTGGATGGCGCTGTGGATGCTCGCGATCGCCGCGGTGGTGGTGCTGTCGATGATGCCGCCACCGCCGATGCCCGACTTCCAGGGCAGCGACAAGTGGTCGCACTTCCTCGGCTATTTCGTGCTCTCGGCGAGCGCGGTCCAGCTGTTCCGCAACTGGCCGGCGCTGCTGGGCGCGGGCCTGGGCCTGGTGCTGCTCGGGATCGGGATCGAGTACGCCCAGGGCGCCCTGACCGTCGAGCGTATGGTCGATGGCCGCGACGCGCTGGCCAATACGCTCGGCGTCATCGCCGGGCTGGCCGTGCGCCTGACCCCGCTGCACGACCTGCTGCTGCGGATCGACGGCCGCCGCGACACCGCGCGCGAGTAGTCGCGCGGCAGGGCCGCATGCGTGCCGGCGCACGCCCCCCGTCGCCTGCCGCGGGACGCGGGCGGTCTGTTCGTGGC
>JAEXLY010000029.1 GCA_023444765.1 Pseudomonadota bacterium
TGATGGGCCTGTTCGAACGATTCCTCAGCGTCTGGGTAGCGCTCGGCATCCTCGCCGGCATCGGTCTGGGCGTGCTGGCGCCCGGTGCGTTCCAGTCCATCGCCGCGCTCGAGGTCGCGCACGTCAACCTCGTCGTCGCCGTGCTGATCTGGCTGATGATCTATCCGATGATGATCCAGGTCGACTGGCAGGCGGTGCGCGACATCCGCCGAAAGCCGCGCGGGCTGGCGTTGACCCTGGTGGTCAACTGGCTGGTCAAGCCCTTCACCATGGCGGCGCTGGGCGTGCTGTTCTTCCAGTACGTGTTCGCGCCGTGGGTGGATCCGCAGTCGGCCAGCGAGTACATCGCCGGCATGATCCTGCTGGGCGTGGCGCCCTGTACGGCGATGGTGTTCGTGTGGAGCGCGCTGGTGAAGGGCGACCCCAACTACACCCTGGTGCAGGTGTCGGTGAACGACCTGATCATGGTCGTGGCCTTCGTGCCGATCGCGGCCTTCCTGCTGGGCGTCACCGACGTCAGCGTGCCCTGGGAAACCCTGCTGCTGTCCACCGTCCTGTACGTGGTGCTGCCACTGCTGGCGGGGATGGCCACCCGGCGGATGCTGCTGCGCCGCTCGCCGGCAGCGGTCGTGGGGTTCGTGGCAAGGCTCAAGCCCTGGTCGATCGTGGGACTGGTGGCCACCGTGGTGCTCCTGTTCGGTTTCCAGGCGCGCACCATCCTCGAACAGCCGCTGGTGATCGGCATGATCGCGGTGCCGCTGGTGCTGCAGACCTATGGCATCTTCCTCGTGGCCTTCGTTGCCGCGCGCGCTCTGAAACTGGGCCACGAGATCGCGGGGCCGGCGTGCCTGATCGGAACGTCGAACTTCTTCGAACTGGCCGTGGCGGTGGCGATCTCGCTGTTCGGCCTGCACTCGGGCGCGGCGCTGGCCACCGTGGTCGGCGTGCTGGTGGAGGTGCCGGTGATGCTGTCGCTGGTGGCCATCGTCAACCGCTCGCGGCACCTGTTCCCGCCACCGCCAGCCGGGGCGCACCCATCCTTTCCGGGAACCGGCACCCACACGGAGCACAGCGCATGAGCGAGATCACGATCTACCACAATCCCCGCTGCGGGACCTCGCGCAACACCCTGGCGATGATCCGCAACAGCGGCGAGGAACCGACGGTCGTCGAGTACCTGCAGCACCCTCCCACGCGCGAACGGCTGCGCGAACTGGCGCAGGCGTCCGGCGTGGGCGTACGCGGCCTGATCCGCGCGAAGGAGCCGCAGTACGCGCAACTGGGCCTGGACGATCCGGCGCGCGGCGATGAGGAGCTGATCGATGCCATGCTCGCGCATCCGGTGCTGATCAACCGCCCGATCGTGGTCACCCCGCTCGGCACGCGGCTGTGCCGTCCCTCGGAAGTGGTGCTGGACATCCTGCCGCGTCCGCAGCAGGCGGCATTCGCCAAGGAAGACGGGGAGCAGGTGGTCGATGCGCAGGGACGGCGCGTCGTCTGAACGCCCGCGCGTCGCCGGGGGATGCTCAACCCGGCAGGCGCGCGGTGACCTTGATCTCGAAATCGAAACCGGCCAGCCAGTTCACGCCGACCGCGGTCCAGCTGGGGTAGGGCGCTGACGGGAAGACCTCGTCCTTGACCGCCAGCACCGTGGCGAACTGGCGCTCCGGGTCGGTATGGAAGGTGGTGACGTCGATGATGTCGTCGAGGCTGGCACCGGCGGCCGCGAGCGCGGCTTCGAGGTTGGCGAAGGCGCGTCGCACCTGGGCTTCCAGGTCCGGCTCCGGCGAACCGTCGTCGCGGCTGCCGACCTGCCCCGACACGAACACGAATCCGTTGCTGCGCACTGCGGCCGAGTAGCGGTGCCGGTCGTAGAGGGCGTGGCGTCCGGCGGGAAAAACGGCGTCGCGAGGGGGCATGGCGGGTTTCCTTTGGCGGCTGCACGGTGCAGGGGGCCACTCTAGGGGGGAGATGTGGCGCGGATAAACGCGGCACAGCGGGGATCACTGTTTGTAGAATCCGGACAATCCCCGCACCGGACCTCCCATGGACCGTCTCGAGGCGATGCAGGCCTTCGTGCGCGTGGTGGAGGCCGGCAGCTTCACCCGCGCCGCCGACACGCTCCACACGAGCAGGACGCGCGTCACCCAGCTGGTGCAGCAGCTCGAGGCGCATCTGCGCGTCAGCTTGCTCCACCGCACCACGCGCAAGGTCGCCGTCACCGACGATGGCGCCGCCTACTACGATCGCGTGGTGCGCCTGCTGGCCGAGCTCGACGACGCCGAGACCAGCCTGTCCACGGCCGCGGCCTCGCCGCGCGGACGGCTGCGTGTGGACGTGCCCGCGCCGCTGGCCTGCCTGGTGCTGTTGCCGGCGCTGCCGGCGTTCCAGGCGCGCTATCCCGACATCGAACTCGACCTGGGCGTCAGCGACCGCAGGGTGGACCTGATCGACGGGAACGTGGACTGCGTGTTGCGCGGTGGCGGACTGGACGGCGCCGCGCTCAGGGCGCGCCATGTCGCCGACCTGCCGCTGGGTGTCTATGCCGCGCCCTCCTATCTCGCGCGCCATGGCGTGCCCGCGCATGCCCTGGCGCTTGGGGAGGAGGGCCATCGCCTGGTCGGCTATCGCGGTTCGCGCGCGACTCCGCCGGTGGCCATCGCCATGCGGCGCGGAATCGAGCGGGTGGAGGTGCAGGGCCGCCGCGCGCTGGTGGTGGACGACGGCAACGCCTACCTCGCCGCGGGCGTGGCCGGCCTCGGTGTGCTGTGGCTGCCGAGTTACATGGCGCGCGGACCACTGTCGCGCGGCGAGCTGGTGCCGCTGCTGGAGGACTGGCAGCTCGATCCCATGCCGCTGCACGCGGCCTATCCGCCCAGTCGTCACGTCAGCCGCAAGCTGCGGGTGTTCATCGACTGGATCGTCGAGCTGCTCGCGCAACAGTCGCCCTGGATCCTGGCACCGCATGCGTTGCCGGGCAGCCCGGACACCGACGACGGCCAGGCGCCTGGTCCGCGTTGAGCGGCACCCGCGCCGCGCCCGGGGGGCGGCGCGACGCGTGCCTGGAGCTGGAATCAGATCAGTCGCGCGAAGCGCATCCAGTCCGCCGTGCGCTGTGCGCCCAGTGCGAAGGAATGCGCCGGTGTCCAGCCGAGCCTGGCCTTGGCCAGCCCGTTCGAGACCCAGGCGCGATAGGCTTCGCGCACCACGCGGCCTTCGCTCGGAAGCGGCGGTGGCGCGTTTGCGTCCGCTTGCGCGTCCGCGCGCCGTCCCTGGAAGCGCGACTTGATCATGAGCTTGCGTTCGACCCCGATCGCGCCCGAGACCAGTTCCTTGCCGGCGCGGATCAACCTGCCCACCGGCTCGATGGTGGCGAGCTGGGCGTGGAAGGCCGGGGAGGCCGCCAGGCGTATCGCCGCCCTGATGCTGTCGCGCGCACCAGGCTGTGCGGCGCGACGGCGCGCGGCAATCTCTTCCAGCGCATGGTCGTGGATGCGCTTGTCGCCGTCGACCATGTCCGCGAAGGTGGTGATGAAGCTGCGCCAGGTCATCCGCTCGTCGCCGTTGAGCAGGAAGACGCCGCCGTTGGCGTCCTCGCGTTCGAGCGCCGCCACGATCGCCTCGCAGACATCGTCGACATAGACCGCATTGCAGATGCCGCGGCCACCGTCGATCAGGCTGACGACGCCGTCGCGCGCGTCCCCGACGATCGGGGTGACGAAGAAGCTGTAGGGACCATAGACGATCGCCGGCCGCAGCACGACGGTTTCGATCGCGCCGCGCCGGCCCGCCGCGGCGACCACCGCCTCGGCCGCGGCCTTGGCGTCCGAGTAGGCCTCGCCCCAGCGCCGCATCGGCGCGTTGGCCTCGGTGAGCACGTCCACGCCCGGCGCGGGGCCGTGCACGGCCATCGAACTGACGTGCACCAGGCGGCGCACGCCGGCGCGCGTGCAGGCCTCGACCAGCCGGGCGGTCTGGCTCCTGGCCTCGCGGTCGTGGCCGGGGGGCAGGGTGACCCCCGGGGCGCCGCCCGTCACCCCCCCCCC
>JAEXLY010000066.1 GCA_023444765.1 Pseudomonadota bacterium
GCAGCTGCTGGCCGCGGGCGCCGGCCTCGCCACGCTTGCCGGCCTGCGGTTGCCGGCGCGCGCCGCGCCGCCACGCGAGGGCCTGCTCCCCGCCCCCGACGTGCACGTGAGCGACTACCCGACCGTGCAGGCCATGCGCTGGATCGGCGAGACGCTCGAGCGCGAGACCGCCGGCCGGCTGCGTATCCGGCTCTACCACTCCGGCCAGCTCGGGCGCGAGGCGGAAGCCATCGACATGGCCCGTTTCGGTGCGATCGATTTCGCCCGCGTCTACAGCGGCGCGCTCAACAACGCCTTCCCGCTGACCCGCGCGCTGTGCCTGCCCTACGTGTTCGATTCGGTGGCGCACATGCGCCGGGCGATGGATGGCGAGGTCGGGCAGGCGGTGCTGGACGGCTTCGGCACGCGCGATCTGGTCGGCCTGGCCATCTACGACTCCGGCGCGCGTTGCTTCTACAACGCGCGTCGCCCGATCCGCACACCCGCCGACCTGGACGGCATGAAGATCCGGGTGCCGGTGTCGGACATCTTCATCCGCATGCTGCGCCTGTTCGGCGCCAACGCCACCCCGCTGTCGCTGGGCGAGGTGTACTCGGGCATGGAGACGCACATGATCGACGGCGCGGAAAACAACATCCGCAGCTTCCATTCCAGCCGGCACTTCGAGGCCGCGCGCTACTGGTCGCAGAGCGAGCATTCCTACGCGCCGGACGTGCTGCTGCTCTCGCGCCGCACCTGGGATGCGCTGGCACCGGCGGACCGCGAGCTGCTGCGCGAGACCGCGCGCCGCTCGGTCGAGGTGATGCGCCAGGCCTGGGATACGTCCGAGGCGAGCGCGCGCGAGCAGGTGATGGCCGCAGGCGTCGAGGCCAACGCGGTCGACGTGGAGGCCTTCCGCCGCGCCGCCGCGCCGCTGCTCGCCGAGTACCGCAAGGACCCACGCATCGACGCACTGCACGCGCGCATCCGCGCCAGCGCATGAGGACACAGATGACTGCAGCCCCGGCCGACACCCCGACCCGCGACGACGACGACCGCCTCCACGAGCCGGCGCCGGCGCCCGGCCTGCTCGACCGCCTCGGCAGCCTGGCGATCGGCATCGCGGCGCTGTCGCTGGCGGGGCTGGTGCTGGTGCAGGGCTGGCAGGTGATCGCCCGCTACGTGTTCAACAACTCGCCCAGCTGGACCGAGCCGGTCACCCTGCTGCTGCTGAGCACGGCGATGAGCCTGGGCGCGGGGGCGGGCGTGCACACACAGCGGCACTTCTGCTTCAACCTGCTCGCCGAGGCCATGCGTCCGCGCGTGCGCCGGCTGATGGACGCCTGCGGCGTGCTCGTGGTCGCCGGCATCGGCGCGGTGCTGGCCGGCTGGGGCAGCGTGCTGTTCGCCGACGGGCTCGACGTGCGTCTGGCAGGCGCGCCGATGCCGCAGAGCATCAACTTCCTGCCGCTCTCGCTGGGCGGCGCGCTGATGTGCGTGTTCGCGCTGGCGCGGCTGCCGGCGCTGCTGCGCGGTGGGGAGGGCTGAGCCATGGGGATCGCGCTCCTGTTCGTGGTGTTCGTCGCGCTGCTGGTGATCGGCGTGCCGGTGGCCTATGCCCTGGCCGCGGCGTCGCTGGCGACGCTGCTGTATCTCGATCTGCCGGCGGTGGTGCTGGTGCAGCAGGTGGGGGCCGGCATCGGCACCGCCTCGCTGATCGCGATTCCGCTGTTCATCTTCGCCGGCGAGATCATGATGCGCGGCGGCATCTCCGAGCGCCTGATCGCGCTGGCCGCCGGCCTGGTCGGCCGCGTGCGCGGCGGGCTGGGGCAGGTGTCGGTGCTGTCGTCGCTGTTCTTCGGCGGCGTGTCGGGCTCGGCCATCGCCGACGTATCGGCGGTGGGCGGCACGATGATCCCGCAGATGGTCAAGCGCGGCTACGACCGCGACTTCGCGGTCAACGTCAGCATCACCGCCGCGCTGGTGGCGTTGCTGGTGCCGCCCTCGCACAACCTGATCCTGTACTCGGCGGCGGCCGGCGGCGGCATCTCCATCGCCGACCTCTTCGCCGGCGGCATCCTGCCCGCGCTGCTGATGACAGCGGCGATGATGCTCACCGGTTACGTGGTCGCGCGGCGCCGCGGCTACGGCACCGAACCCTTCCCCGGCCTGCGCACGGTGCTGCTGCGGCTGGTGTCGGCGCTGCCCGGGCTGGGCCTGGTCGCGCTGATCTTCGTCGGCATCCGCGCCGGCGTGTTCACCGCGGTCGAGAGCGCGGCGGTGGCGGTGGTGTACGCGCTGCTGGTGACGGTGGTGCTGTACCGGCAGCTGCCGTGGCGGGTGTTCCTGGAGACCATCGTGCATGCCTCGCGCACCACCGGCGTGATCCTGTTCGTGATCGCCTGCGCGGCCGCGTTCGGCTGGATGCTCGCCTACCTGCAGGTGCCGGTGGCGGCGGTGGAGGCGCTGCAGTCGATCGCCGACAGCCGCTACACGGTGCTGCTGCTGATCGTGCTGATCCTGCTGCTGCTGGGCACCTTCATGGACCTAGCGCCGATGATCCTGATCTGCACGCCGATCTTCCTGCCGGTGGCCAAGGCCTACGGCATTCATCCGGTGCACTTCGGCATGGTGCTGGTGCTGACCGGCGGGCTCGGCCTGGTCACGCCGCCGGTCGGCTCGGTGCTGTTCGTCGGCACCGCGATCGGCAAGATCACCATCGCCGAAAGCCTGCGTTCGATCTGGCCGTTCTGGCTGGCCGGCCTGGCGGTGCTGCTGGGGGTGGTGCTGTTCCCGCAGCTCTCGCTGTGGCTGCCGGCACTGCTGCGGAGCTGACCCGGCCCTGGCCTCCGGGGAGGCGCCGGCCGCTACGGGCGTCGGGGGCCCCGGATCCGGCCCCGTGAGGCGGACCGGTGTCGCCGGCTGCCACAAAGCGCGCCGTGCCGCGCTAGACTGCCCGGACACCGGTATCACCGGGGCAGGAACCGTATGTCGCGCGATCCCAGGGAAGACAACGCCAAAGCTTCGCTCGGCGGCCGCACCGCCACCATCAACGACATCGCCCGCCTGGCGGGCGTGTCCAAGAAGACCGTCTCGCGGATCATCAACCGCTCGCCCCTGGTGCGCGCCGATACCCGCGAGAAGGTCGAGGCGCTGATGCGCGAGGTCGGCTACGTGCCCGATCCGATGGCGCGCGGGCTGGCGTTCCGGCGCTCGTTCCTGATCGGGATGATCTACGACAACCCCACCGCGCAGTACATCGTCGACATCCAGTACGGGGCGCTCGACGCGCTGCGCGACTCGGGCTTCGAGCTGGTAGTGCATCCCTGCGACAGCCGCAGCCCGGACTACGTCGAGGGCGTGCGCCGCTTCGTGCAGCAGCAGAAGCTGCACGGGGTGATGCTGGTGCCGCGTGTGTCGGAAGACCAGGCGCTGTGCGACATGCTCAACCAGATCGGCTGCCGCTATGCGCGCATCGCCGCGGTGTCGCTGGACGGTCCCGAGAAGATGGTGGTCACCCACGACCGCGACGGCGCGGCGGAGGTGGCCGACTACCTGCAGAGCCTCGGCCACCGCGACGTGGCCATGATCACCGGCCCGGCCGCCTACCGCTCGGCGATCGAGCGCACCGAAGGCTTCGTCGGCGCGTTGCGCCGGCGCGGCATCGAGCTGCCGAAGTCGCGCCTGGTGGAAGCCGGCTATACCTTCGAATCCGGCGTGGCCGCCGCCGAGAAGCTGCTGGCGGGCAGGAAGCGTCCGACCGCCATCTTCTGCGGCAACGACGAGATGGCGGCGGGCGTGTATCGCGTTGCCCTGCGCACCGGAATCCAGATCCCGCAGCAGCTGTCGGTGGTCGGCTACGACGACAGCACGCTGGCTTCGCGCCTGTGGCCGCCGCTGACCTCGGTACGCCGCGACACCCGCGACACCGGCCGGATGGCGGCGGCCATGCTGCTCCAGCCCGAATCCGCGAGCCGTCCGCTCGCGAGCGTGCGGCCTCATCTGGTCATCCGCGACTCCTGCCAGCCGCCGGCCTGAACGCGGCGGCGGGCCCGGGGTCGCGCGGGCCGCTCGACGCCAGCGGTCGGGACGCCGGTCGACCGTCCCCGCAGCCTCCGGCCGGACATCCGGGACGACTCCTGTCCGACCGCATGGCGGCGGCCACCCGTGTCCAACGCCTCGCCCTGTGTCCCCGGCTCGCTGCAGGAACGA
The DNA here is from genome assembly GCA_023444765.1 of Pseudomonadota bacterium. GTDB lineage: Bacteria > Pseudomonadota > Gammaproteobacteria > Xanthomonadales > Xanthomonadaceae > Luteimonas. Next base: position 4,192 of record JAEXLY010000066.1, read on the forward strand.
TCACGTCGATGGGCACTGCTCCGGCACCGACCGGGCGCCGCGTCATGCATGCCGCAGCGCAGTATGACACCGGTTACCAGAACGGGTAGACTGCCTCCGTCGATCCCCCTCGGGCCGCAGGCCGGCCCCTCGAATCACGGAGTGCCGCGATGTTCCGCAAGACCTACCACGCCACCCACCCCGACATGATGGATGGCGCCAGCAACGACCAGCTGCGCGACCGCTACCTGGTCGGCGACCTGTTCGTCGCGGACACGGTGCAGCTCAACTATTCGCACAACGAGCGTTTCGTGATCGGTGGTGCCGCACCGGAGGCGAAGGCCGTCGACCTGCCGCGCCAGACCGAGCCCGAATCGGCCAAGGGCCATCCGTTCCTGGAGCGCCGCGAGCTGGGCGTGATCAACGTCGGCGCCGGCGCGGGCAAGGTCACGGTGGACGGCACCGAGTACGCGCTCGGGCCGAAGGACGGGCTGTACGTGGCGATGGGCAGCCAGGACGTGTCGTTCGCTTCCGACGATGCGGCCAGTCCGGCGAAGTTCTACCTGACCTCGACGCCCGCGCACGCGCGCTTCGAGACGAAGAAGCTGTCGATCAAGGACGCCGTCGCGCTCGACCGCGGCGCGCTGGAAACCAGCAACGAACGCACCATCTACCAGTTCATCGTGCCGGCCACCTGCCAGTCCTCGCAGCTGCTGCTGGGCCTGACCGTGCTCAAGCCCGGCAGCGTGTGGAACACGATGCCGCCGCACCTGCACGACCGGCGCAGCGAGGTCTATTTCTACTTCGACCTCGGCCAGGACGACCGCGTCTACCACTTCATGGGCCAGCCCGACGCGCAGCGCCACATCGTGATGGCCAACGACGAGGCGGTGATCTCGCCGCCGTGGTCGATCCACATGGGGTCGGGCACGTCCAACTACGCCTTCATCTGGGCGATGGGCGGCGAGAACCTCGACTACACCGACATGCACGTGCTGGACATCTGCCAGCTCAAGTAACGCGACTCCAGGAGGCAACAACGTGGCAGGCAATCCCTTCAGTCTGGAAGGCAAGGTCGCGCTGGTCACCGGCGCCAACACCGGGCTCGGCCAGGGCATCGCGCTGGCGCTGGCCGAAGCCGGCGCCGACATCGCCGGCGCCGGCATCGTGGAAGCCGCGGAAACCGGCGAGAAGGTGCGCGCGCTCGGCCGTCGCTTCGTCAACCTCGACGCCAACCTGATCTCGATCGAGCCGGTGGAACGGCTGGTGCGCGAGACCGTCGAACAGCTCGGCGGGCTCCACATCCTGGTCAACAACGCCGGCCTGATCCGCCGCGCCGACGCGGTGGATTTCAGCGAGAAGGACTGGGACGACGTGATGAACGTCAACATCAAGTCCGCGTTCTTCATGTCGCAGGCGGCCGGCCGCCACTTCATCGCGCAGGGCAGCGGCAAGATCATCAACATCGCCTCGATGCTGTCGTTCCAGGGCGGCATCCGCGTGCCGTCCTACACCGCGTCCAAGAGCGGCATCGCCGGCATCACCCGGCTGCTGGCCAACGAGTGGGGCGCGAAGGGCGTGAACATCAACGCGATCGCGCCAGGCTACATGGCCACCGACAACACCGCGCAGCTGCGCGCGGACGCCGAACGCAGCAAGGCCATCCTCGATCGCATCCCCGCGGGGCGTTGGGGCGAGCCATCGGATCTTGGCGGTACCGCGGTGTTCCTGGCCAGTCGGGCATCGGACTACGTCAACGGCGCGATCATTCCGGTCGACGGCGGCTGGCTGGCGCGCTGACCACGCGGGTTTTCCGGAACGGACGGACAATCGACCTCCTCCCCGATGCGGTGCGCCGTCCGTTCCGCTTCTCTGCAGTCCCGCCAGCGCCGGAGGACCTTGGCGCACCGCGGCAGATCCGAGGTCCCGCCATGTTCCGCGCGCTGACGCTGTTGCTGGCCTGTACCGCCATGGGCGTCGCCGCGACCGCCCACGCCGCGGAGCGACCGCTGCGGGTGTTCATCGCCGGCGATTCCACCGCCAGCGCCTATCCGCCCGAGCGTGCACCGCGCGAGGGCTGGGGCATGCGTCTGCAGGACTGGCTGGCCGACGGCGTCGAGGTCCACAACCACGCGCAAAGCGGGCGCAGCGCGCGCAGCTTCGTCGAACAGGGCTGGCTGGACGGCATCGGCCGGGAACTGGCTCCGGGCGACGTGCTGCTGGTGCAGTTCGGCCACAACGACGCGAAGGTCGAGGATCCGGCGCGATACAGCGAGCCGCTGGCCGAGTATCCGCGCTGGCTGATGCGCTACGTCGCGCTGGCGCGCGCGCGCGGCGCCACGCCCGTGCTGGTGACGCCGGTGGCACGGCGCAAGTTCGATGGCAACCAGCTGCTCGACACCCACGGGCCCTATCCGCACGCGGTCCGCGATCTGGCGCGCCGCGAGGGCGTCGCGCTGGTCGACCTGACCGCGTCGAGCATGGACTGGCTGCGGATGCTCGGCGATGGCGGTTCCAGGCCCTACTTCATGCATGTTCCGGCGCAGAGGCAGGCCGACGACACCCATTTCAGCGCAGCCGGCGCGCGGGTGGTGGCCTGCCTGGTGGCGGCGGGCTGGCGACACGCCGATATCCGCGCCCCGGTGCGCGCGGTCGCCGACCAGGACTGTCACGCGATCGCGGCTTCGCGGCCGGCCTCGACCTCGATGGTGGTCAACGAATCGGACATCAGCGAAACGCAGCCCGGCCCGCATGGCGGCCAAGGGCTGACAACCGCGTACCCGTTCTTCGCCGATGCCACGGGCGTCGACCTCGTGTTCCGCAAGCGCGCGCTGCATCCGGGTGCGACCATCGCCGCGCACGTGAACGACAAGGACGAGATCTACTACGTGCTGTCGGGGCGGGGCGAGCTGGTCCTCAACGGCGAGGTGCGCGAAGTCGGCCCCGGCGACGCCATCCTCACCCGCAGCGGGGACAGCCACGCGCTGCGTCAGCTGGGCGAGCAGGACCTGGTGATCTTCATCGTCTTCGACGAGGCTTCGCGCAGCCCCTGATCCGCCATGCCGGCGGCTACGCGCTCATCGGAGCCGTTCGCCGGACGCCGGCGCGCGGGGCTCCGGCGGGGTCTCGTCCGGTGGTTCTGCGGGCGGCGAACAGGCGGCGCAGGCGAGGAGCGCGGCGCACAGGCCGAGTCGGCGAATGGCGTGCATGGCGGCCTCCGGAAGGAACCGGCGTTATGCTACTCCGGTCACGTCGAGGGGGAGTCGAGCATGGATCCGCACCGCTGGCGGCTGGACGGACAGCTTGCGCTGGTGACCGGCGGCAGCGCCGGCATCGGGCGCGCGATCGCGCGGGAGCTGCTCGGCTTCGGGGCGACGGTGCTGATCGTCGCACGCAACGGCGATGCGCTCGAGGCCGCGCGTGACGAACTGGCCGAGGAGTTCCCGGAGGGCGACATCCGCGCCTTCATCGGCGATGTGGTCGACGAGGAACAGCGACGCGAGGTGCTCGACTGGGTCGAGGACCAGGGCGAGGGGCTCGACATCCTGGTCAACAACGCCGGCGGCAACGTGACACGCGCGGCCAACGACTACACCGAGGACGAGTGGCGCGAGATCTTCGAGATCAACCTCTTCAGCGCCTTCGAGCTCTCGCGCTACGCCTATCCCCTGCTGACGCGTCACGCGGCCTCGTGCATCGTCAACGTCGGCAGCGTGTCGGGCCTGACCCACGTGCGCAGCGGCGCGCCCTACGGCATGAGCAAGGCCGCGATGCACCAGATGACGCGCAACCTCGCGGTCGAATGGGCGGAGGACGGGGTGCGCGTGAACGCGGTGGCGCCGTGGTACATCCGCACCCGCCGCACGTCGGACAGGCTCTCGGACCCCGACTACTTGGACGAAGTGCTGCTGCGCACGCCGATGGGGCGCATCGGCGAGCCGGAGGAGGTGGCGGCCGCCGTCGCCTTCCTGTGCCTGCCGGCGGCCGCCTACATCACCGGCGAATGCATCGCCGTCGACGGCGGGTTCCTGCGCTACGGCTTCTGACGCGAGGTTCGACCGGATGCGCGGCGCGACCGTGAAAGCTTGCCGTGCGTCCGCGTCGATGGATGCCAGCGTGGTTGCGTCGCGCAGCGACCGCCCGCCGCCGGCGCGTCGCATGCAAACGGTGCTGGCGCGCGCTGCCCGCCGGTGTTATGAAGGCGCTCCCCACTTGCAGGAAGCACCTTCATGGAAACGAACGAACTGTTCCGCGGCCGCCTGATCGACCACCTGCAACTGGTGGTGCGCGACCTCGACGCCAGCCGGCGCTTCTACGAAGCGGTGCTGGGGGCACTCGGGATCGAGCTTGGCGGGAGCGGGGACGGCTGGTTCTGGGCCGACGAACTGTTCGTCTCCAGCATCGACAGCGAAGCCGCGGCGGGCGCGCCCACCGGTCGCCACCACTTCGCGTTCCAGGCGCGCGACCGGGCCATGGTCGAGGCCTTCCATGCCGCGGCGCTGGCCCATGGCGGCCGCGACAACGGCGCCCCGGGCGAGCGTCCCTACCATCCGGGCTATTACGCCGCCTTCGTGCTGGACCCGGACGGCAACAACATCGAGGCGGTCTTCCATGGCCCGGCGCGGCGCAGCGCCGATGCGGTGCGGATCAGCTTCGACGACTGATCGCCGCGCTCACGGCGGCAGCGCGCAGGTGGAGTCGGTGAGGATGCGCGTCACCCGTGCGAACTCTTCCTGCAGCGCCGGCTTCTCGGCCGCGCGGGCGTGGCGCCAGGACGATTCGATCTCGCGCTGTCGCCGCTTCCAGCCGGCGCACTCGGCCTTCTGCCCGATCCGCGCGCAGGTGTCGTAGCGGTTCTCGCAGGCCTGGCCCACGCCGGAGGTGTCCAGCCGCACGCAGCGCGGCCTGGGCGCGGGGTCCTCGCTGACGTAGCTGTCGTTGTCCCAGGTCTCGCACTGGTAGATCGGGGGCGGCGGCAGGCGGACGTCGTCGGCGATCCGCGCGGGTCGCGGCAGGTCGGGACGCGGCGGTCCGGCGATCGGCTCGTCCTGCGGGCCGGCCACCTGCTCGAAATCGGACAGGGGTGGTGGCGTCCATGCGGGTTGCTCGACCACGGCCGGCGCAGCCGGCGGCGGGGCCGGACGCGTCGGCAAGGCCTCGATCCGGCGGATCTCCTGGCGGCTGCCGGCTGGGCAGGGCGTGCCGTTCTGGATCGTGACTTCGCCGCTGGCCGCGGTGCAACGGTAGATGGTGGTCGCGTCCTGGGCCGGCGCGATCGACGCGCAGGCCAGCAGCACCAGCGGCAGCCAACGGCGCATCAGCGCCTCCCGCAGTCGGCCGCGAGCCGCTCGTTGATGCCCCGTTCCTCGACGCGCAGGGTGTCGCGCTCGCGCTCCTGCGCGTTGAAGAACCGGCGGCGGATCTCGTCGCGACGGTCGACCAGGCGCGCGCAGACCTCGCCCTGCGGCAGGGCGCGGCAGGTATCGCGCACCCAGGTCCCGCCGCCCTGGACGAGATGGCCGTGATGGGGATGTCCGGGGCGGGGCGGGCGCCCGTCGCGGTCGGGAGGTTCCGGCCGCGGCGGCGGCGCACCGACGCGGCCCCAGGAAGACCCGGCTTCGCGTGCTTCGCCGCGGCTGGCGTCCCGGCGGGGCCTGTCGCGCCAGTCGCCGCGATAGCCCATCGTCCACAGCGGCACCCAGCGCGGATTGCCGTCGCTGCTGTCGCTGGTGTAACGCGTGCCTTCCGGGGTCACGCATTCGTACATGGGCGCCGGAGTGCGCACCACCACCACCTGCGGCGCCGCCGCCGCGGCCGGAGCGGCAGCCTCGACCGGCGTCGGACGTTCCAGCGGAACGCCGTCCTGCGGCCGCTGCATTTCGCGCACCTGCGTGGCGCTGCCCGACGCGCAGGGCACGTCGCCGATGGTCACGTGGCCGCGCGCATCCACGCAGCGATACACCGTCACCGGATCGTCCTGGGCCTCCGCGCCGGCGGGGAGCGTCACGGCAAGCAGCAGGCAGAGGGGGAGCGCAGGCCGTCGCATACCCGCATCTTGCAGCGCCCCGCCAGCCCCTGCAAACCAGGGTCCGCCGCCGCCCCAGCGGCGATTCAGCCGCTCAGGCCGCGTCCAGCGCCGCCGCCGGCTGCTCCTGGCTGCGCAGCAGGCGCGCGATCGAGGCGGCGGCGTCCCGGCCTTCCTGCACCGCGGTCACCACCAGGTCGGCACCACGCACGCAGTCGCCGCCGGCGAACAGGCGCGGATGCGAGGTCTGGTAGGGCAGCCGTCCCTCGCCACCGACGATCAGGCGGCCGTTCTCGCGCGCCTTGACGCCCTGGGTTGCGAGCCACTCGGGCGGCCGCGGCGAGAACCCGAACGCGATGATCACCACGTCGGCCTCGATCACCGACTCGCTGCCGGCGATCGCTTCGGCGCGCTGGCGGCCGTTGGCGTCGGGCTCGCCCAGTCGCGTCTCGACCACGCGCACCCCCGAGGCCTGGCTGCCGTCGACGCTCTCGATCGCCAGTGGCTGGCGGTTGAACAGGAAGCGCACGCCTTCCTCGCGTGCATTGGCCACCTCGCGCGCCGACCCGGGCATGTTGGCCTCGTCGCGGCGATAGGCGCAGGTGACGCTGGCCGCGCCCAGCCGGACCGCGGATCGTACGCAGTCCATGCCCGTGTCGCCGCCGCCGAGCACGACCACGCGCTTGCCGGCCAGGTCGGGCAGGGCAAGGCTGGTCTCCCAGCCCGCGATCGGCCGCCCCTGGGGCGCGCGGCCGGTGACGATGCGGCCGTTCTGCACCAGGAAGGGCAGTGCCGGCAGTACCCCGGCCAGGTCCTGGCCCGGCAGGCCGCCGTCGGTGTAGCGGTAGGCGCCCAGGCCCAGGAATACCGCGTCGTACTCGGACAGCAGGGTGCCGATGGCCACGTCGCGGCCGACTTCCACGCCCAGGCGGAAGCGCACGCCCATCTCCTCCAGGACCTCGCGACGCGTGTCGATCACCGCCTTGTCGAGCTTGAAACTGGGGATGCCGAACTGCAGCAGCCCGCCGATCTGCTCGTAGCGGTCGAACACGGTCGCCGCGATGCCGGCGCGCGCCAGCCGATCGGCGCAGGCCAGGCCGGCGGGGCCTGCGCCGATCACCGCCACGCGGTGGCCGGTGGCCACCACCTTGGTCAGGTCCGGGCGCCAGCCCTGCTCGAAGGCGGTGTCGACGATGTACTTCTCGACCGCGCCGATGGTGACCGCGCCGAAGCCGGCGTTGAGCGTGCACGCGCCTTCGCACAGGCGGTCCTGCGGGCAGACGCGGCCGCACATCTCCGGTAGCGGATTGGTCTCGTGGCACAGCGCGGCCGCTTCGAGGATGCGGCCCTCTTCCACCAGCGCCAGCCAGTTGGGGATGTAGTTGTGCACCGGGCACTTGGCTTCGCAGTACGGATTGCCGCAGTCCAGGCAGCGCCCGGCCTGGTGTACCGCCTCGGCCTGGCCGAAGCGTCCGTAGAGCTCGTTCCAGTCGCCTTCGGTGCGCAGCTGCAGCGGCACCTTGCGCGGCATCTCGCGCGGGACGTCAAGGAACTGGAAGACCTGCTTCTTGCTCATGGGCGGGAATCTGGAGTCGGGAATGGGGAATCGGAAGAACGCCGCGCGCAGACATCGCGCACGGGTCGGGAGGCACCCCGCCGCGTGTCCGGTTCCCGATTCCCGATTCCCGATTCCCGGCTCTCATCACGCCGCCCTGCGCAGTTCGTGCGCGAGCGCTTCCAGGCTCGCGGCCTTGGGCTTGACCAGCCAGAACTTGCCGACGAAGTCGCGGAACTCGTCCAGGATGCGTGCGCTCCAGGCGCTGCCGGTGAGGTCGGCGTGGGCCTGCAGCAGCTCGGTCAGGTGCTGGCGATAGTTGTCGAAGCTCTCGGGCGAGATGCGGACGATGTCGATCAGCTCGTGGTTGTAGCGGTCGACGAAGTCGCGCTCCAGGTCGAGCACGTAGGCCAGACCGCCCGTGAAGCCGGCGCCGAAGTTCAGCCCGGTGCGGCCCAGGACCACGACGGTGCCGCCGGTCATGTACTCGCAGCAGTGGTCGCCCGCGCCCTCGACCACGGCCACGGCGCCCGAGTTGCGCACGGCGAAGCGTTCTCCCGCGCGCCCGGCCGCGTACAGCTCGCCGCCGGTGGCGCCGTACAGGCAGGTGTTGCCCAGGATCGGCGCATGTCGCGACTCGAACGCGCTGCCGCGCGGGGGCGAGAGCACGATGCAGCCGCCGGCCATGCCCTTGCCGACGTAGTCGTTGGCCTCGCCCTCCAGGTGCAGGCGCAGGCCGCCGGCGTTGAACGCGCCGAAGCTCTGCCCGGCGCTGCCGGTCAGGCGCAGGATCAACGGCCGCGCAGCCATGCCGGTATTGCCGTGGTGGCGGGCGATCAGGCCCGACAGCCGCGTGCCGATGCTGCGGTCGGTGTTGCGGATGGTGTCGACGTGCTCGCCGCCCACGCCGCTTTCGATCGCCTCCGACAGCGCCACGTCCAGGCGCGCGGCCAGGCCGTCGGGCGGCGCCTGCAGCGCGGGCGTGCCGCAGTACGCGGCCGGCTGCGCCGGATCGCGCGCCAGCATCCGCGACAGGTCGATGTCCACGTCCTCGCGGGTGTGGCGCAGGTGCTGCTCGAGCAGGTCGGTGCGGCCGGTGACCTCGTCCAGCGAGCGCGCGCCCAGCGAGGCCAGCAGTTCGCGGACGTCCTGCGCGATGTTGCGGAAGAAGTTCTCCACGCGCTCGGGCAGGCCGGTGAAGTGCGCCGAACGCAGGCGCTCGTCCTGGGTGGCGACGCCGGTGGCACAGTTGTTCAGATGGCAGATGCGCAGGTACTTGCAGCCCAGCGCGATCATCGGCGCAGTGCCGAAACCGAAGCTGTCGGCGCCCAGCATCGCGGCCTTGACCACGTCCAGGCCGGTCTTGAGCCCGCCGTCGGTCTGCAGCAGCACGCGCTCGCGCAGTTCGTTGGCCTGCAGCGCCTGGCGCGCTTCCGACAGACCCAGTTCCCAGGGCACGCCGGCGTAGCGGATCGAGCCCAGCGGGCTGGCGCCGGTGCCGCCGTCGTGTCCGGAAATGGTGATCAGGTCGGCGCCGGCTTTAACCACGCCGGCGGCGATCGTGCCCACGCCCGCGTGCGAGACCAGCTTCACCGAGATCAGCGCCTGCGGGTTGACCTGACGCAGGTCGAAGATCAGCTGCGCCAGGTCCTCGATCGAGTAGATGTCGTGGTGCGGCGGCGGCGAGATCAGGCCGATGCCGGGGCGCGCATAACGCAGCCGCGCGATCAGCGGATTGACCTTGCTGCCGGGCAGCTGGCCGCCTTCGCCGGGCTTGGCGCCCTGCGCGACCTTGATCTGCAGTACCTCGGCGTTGATCAGGTACTCGGGCGTGACCCCGAAGCGGCCCGAGGCGATCTGTTTGATCTTGCTGCGCTTCTCGGTGCCGTAGCGGGCCGGGTCCTCGCCGCCTTCGCCCGAGTTGCTGCGCCCGCCGAGGCGGTTCATGGCGATCGCCAGCGCTTCGTGCGCCTCGGGCGACAACGCGCCCAGGCTCATCGCCGCGCTGTCGAAACGCTTGACGATGGAGGACACCGGTTCGACCTCGTCCAGCGGTACCGGCGGCCCGAGCGGGCGCAGGCGCAGCAGGTCGCGCAGGGCCGCCGCTGGACGGGTGTCGACGTGATCGGCGTACACCTTCCAGTCCTCGCGCGTTCCGGTGAGCACCGCACGCTGCAGGCTGGTCACCACGTCCGGGTTGTACTGGTGGTACTCGCCGCCGTGCACATAGCGCATCAGGCCGCCCGGCTCCGGCAGGGCGTTGTCGTCCCAGCCGTGCTCGGCCAGTGCCCAGGCGTCGGCCTCCAGGCGCGCGAAGCCGGCGCCGCCGATGCGCGAGGGCGTGCCTTCGAAGCACAGCGAGACCACGCTCTCGTCCAGGCCGACGATCTCGAACAGCTGCGCGCCGCGGTAGCTCGCGATGCTGCCGATACCCATCTTCGACAGGATCTTGAGCAGGCCCTTCTTGACGCCACGGCGGTAGCTGCGCCCGAACTGTGTGGGCTCGTTGCTGGTCTTGCCGCCGAGCAGGCCGCGGCGCGCGAGCGCGGCCAGCGTCTGGTAGGCGAGGAAGGGATACACCGCGGTGGCGCCGAAGCCGATCAGGCAGGCGAAGTGGTGGGGATCGCGCGCGGTGCCCGTTTCGACGATCAGGTTGGCGTCGCAGCGCAGGCCCTTGCGCACCAGGTGCAGGTGCACCGCGCCGGTGGCGAGCAGCGCGTGCACAGCGGCATGGCCGTGGCGTGGCCGGCGGTCGCTGAGGATCAGCAGCTCCACGTCCTCGCGCACGGCCGCCTCGGCCTCGGCGCAGATGCGCTCGATGGCCGCGCGCAGCCCTGTGCGACGATCGAAGTACAGGTCGATATAGCGGTGCCGCGAGGCGAAGCGCTCCAGCGCAAGCAGCTGGTACAGCTTGCGCTGCGACAGCACCGGCGAGTTGAGCATCACGTGGTCGACGTTCTCCGCCTGGTCCAGGAACAGGTTGCCTTCGCGCCCGATCTGGGTGGACAGCGTCATCACGCAGTCCTCGCGGATCGGATCGATCGGGGGGTTGGTGACCTGGGCGAACGCCTGGCGGAAGCAGTCGTACAGTGGACGCACGCGCTGGCTGATCGCGGCCATAGGCACGTCGTCGCCCATCGAGCCGATGCCTTCCTGCTCGGTCTCGGCCAGCGGGCGCAGCACCGCCTCCTGCTCCTCGCGCGAGAGCTGGAACAGCTTCTGGAAGGCCAGCAGCATTTCCGGCGTGAACGGCGCATCGGTCAGGGCCGGGTCGATGAGCTCGGTATGCAGCCAGTGCATGCCGCGCTTGAGCCACTGCTTGTAGGGCGCGCGCACGCGGTTGAGGTCGTCGATGGCGTCGCTGTCGAGCAGGCGCCCGGCCTCTAGATCGACCGCGATCATCTCGCCCGGCCCGAGCTTGCCCTTGGCCTGCACCTGGTCCGCCGGCAGGTCCCACACGCCGGCCTCCGAGGCGATCACGAACACGCCATCCTTCGACAGCGTCCAGCGCGCCGGACGCAGGCCGTTGCGGTCGAGCGTACAGGCGGCATAGCGCCCATCGCACATCACCACCCCGGCGGGGCCGTCCCAGGGTTCGGAGTTGATCGAGTAGTACTCGTAGAAGGCCGACAGATCGGCATCCTTGTACTCGAGCGATTGCGTCGCCGGCGGGATCAGGATGCGCATGGCCTGCGGCAGGTCCATGCCGCCGAGCAGCAGCCACTCGAGCATGTTGTCCAGCGACTGCGAATCGGAGCCGTGCATGGTCACGGTCGAGGAGAACTCGGACACGTCCAGCAGCGGCGAACGCCACACGTCCTTGCGCGCCTGCGCCCAGCGCCGGTTGCCCTCGATGCTGTTGATCTCGCCGTTGTGCGCGAGCCGGCGGAACGGATGCGCCAGCGGCCAGCGCGGCAGCGTGTTGGTGGAGAAGCGCTGGTGGAACACGACCGCGCGCGCGGCCAGCGCCGGATGCGACAGGTCGGGGAACAGCTGGCGCAGGTGGCTGGGCAGGACCATGCCCTTGTAGCCGAGCAGCCGCGGCGACAGGCCCCCGACATAGAAGTCCGCCTGCGCGGACAGCGCTTCCTCGGCGCGGCGGCGCGCGCGGTACAGCCCCCGCTCGAGCGCGGCGACGTCGGCCTCGTCCGACTCGACGAACACCTGCTCGATGCGCGGCACCGTCTCGCGCGCCAGCTTGCCGCACGCGGCCAGGTCGATCGGCACCTCGCGCCAGCCGGCCACGCGCGCACCCTCGCGCTGCAGCTGCGCAGCGAGCGTGTCGCGGCAGTGCGCGGCCTGGCCATCCGCGTGCGGCAGGAACACCATGCCGGCGGCGACGGGACCCTCGTGCAGCGGGAAGCCGGCTTCGCGCGCCAGCACGCGCACGAACGCGTCGGCGCCATGGATCAGCACGCCGCAGCCGTCGCCCGACAGCCCATCGGCCGCGACGCCGCCGCGATGCGCCATCCGCGACAGCGCCTCGAGCGCGACGTCGACGATGGCGCGTTCGGGATCGCCCTCGATCTTCGCGATCAGGCCGAAACCACAGCTGTCGTGTTCGCTTGCGGGGTCGTGAAGGCCCCGATCCGGGTATGCCCGCATCGTCGTGTCGTCGTGGTGGGGTGGTCGGGTGTGGCGCGGGGATCGAAGCCGGGATCCAGGGCGCGAATGACCCGGCGGCGTTGCCGCGCGATTCGAATAAAACACAATTTGTGCGACGCGGCAAACATGCGCGCCGAGTTGGTTTCCGCTGTAACGGGACGAGCGGAAAACCTCTTGTTTTTCAGCGGATCAGGCGACCGTCGCGAGCGTCGCGGATGGTGGTCGGTTGCGCCAGGCCGGAGGTTTCTCCGGCAACGATCGCGTCCACGCCGAGCGCGATTTCCGGTGCGAGTTCGGCGCGCGTGCGCGGGGCCGGCATGCCACCGACGTTGGCGCTGGTCGACACCAGGGGGTTGCCGTACCGCATGCACAGCGCAGCGACCAGTGGATGCCCGCTCACGCGCACGGCGAGGCCGTCATGCGTCCCGGTGATCCAGCGCGGCACGCGCGCGGTGACGGGCACGATCCAGGTATGCGGCCCTGGCCACGAGGCGATCACCTCGTCGCGCGTGCCGGCCTGGAGCCGATCCCAGTCGACCAGCCCGTCGAGCTGCGCGACGGTGGCGGCCACCAGGATCAGGCCCTTGTCCACGTCCCGCTGCTTCAGCGCCAGCAGCCGCAGCACCGCGCTTTCGTCGAAGGGGTCGCAGCCCAGACCCCACACGCCCTCGGTGGGGTAGGCGATCACGCCGCCGCGTCGGACGATGGCGACGGCCTCATCGATGGCGGCGGTTGGGGACATGCCGGCAAGCTTAGGGAAGCCGGATGCGAATACCAACCGGCAGTCCTGGCAGATGACCATGGCCTCCAGTGGGACGCCATGCGCTGTGGACCGGGGATCGATCCCCGCCAGGGCCGGCCGCTGCGCGGGCGCCCGGGCAGGCTGGGCATCCGTGGCTGCCCGGCGCGCCGCGCAAGCCATCCTGGCCGTCCCATGCGCTGGCCCCGCGCGCGGAACATCCATGCGTGCTGCGTCCGCGATCCCAGCTTGTCGGAACGCGGCTCACCGCATGCTGGTAGCGCGATGCTTCGATGGGCGTGTCCGGGGCTGTCCAGTGCCCCGGTCCCCAGGAACGAGCCCCGGCCAGGGTGGCCGATCGGACACAGCGACGGCGGAGCGCTGGAGCAGTCATCTTCCAGCCAGCGCCGCGCCGAAGTTTCGCGGGCGCGACGTCACCGGCGGAGCCGCGACGGGATATGCGGCCGGCAGAGCGTCGGCGCAGGCGATGGCGGTGACCGCCTTCGCTCCACGGCGCTCAGAACGGCGCGTCGTCCGCCTTCTTCACCACGCGCTTCTTGCCCGGCTCGAACTTCGCCGCGGTCACCAGCGGCTTGGCTTCCTCCAGGTCGGCCGAGTAGGGGCGGGCCAGGTTCTTCGCAGGCGCCTTCCGGGCGGCGGCCTTCTTCGCCGCCTTCTTCGCAGGCGTCTTCTTCGTCGCGGCTTTCTTGGCCGGTGCCTTCTTCGCGACCGCCTTCTTCGGCGCCGCTTCCTTCTTCGCCGCCTTCTTGGCGCCGAAGCCGCGGCGCGCCGGCTTGCCGGTCTCCTCCAGCAGCCGGGTCACTTCCTCGAGCGTCAGCGAGGACGGCTCCCGGTCCTTGGGGATCTTGCCGTTCAGGCGGCCGTCGCTGATGTAGGGGCCGAAGCGGCCGTTGAGCACCTGGATGTCGCTGCCGGGGAATTCCTTGATCACGCGGTTGCGCGCGATCTCCTCCTTCTGCTCGATCAGGAACACCGCCCGTGCCAGGTCGATCTTGTAGGGATCGTCTTCCTTGGTCAGCGAGGCATAGGTGCTGCCGCGCCGGGCGAAGGGACCGAAGCGGCCGATGCCCACGCTCACGTCCTCGCCGTTGCTCTGGCCGAGCACGCGCGGCAGCTGGAACAGCTCCAGCGCCTCGTCCAGGCTGATCGAGTAGATGCTCTGGCCCGGCCGCAGCGACGCGAATCGCGGCTTCTCCTCGTCCTCGACGGTGCCGATCTGCACCAGCGGGCCGAACCTGCCGATGCGCGCGCTCACCGGGCGCCCGCTCCCGGGATCTTCCCCGAGAACGCGGATGCTGCCGGCGTCGGCCTTGTCGAGCGTGGCCTTCTTGTCGTCCACCTGTTCCTTGAACGGGCCCCAGAACTTCTCCATCAGCGGGATCCATTCCTCCTCGCCGCGGCTGACCGCGTCGAGCTCGTCCTCGAGGTTGGCGGTGAAGTCGTAGTCGACGTACTTGGTGAAATGGTTGCTCAGGAACTTGGACACCGCGCGGCCAACGTCGGTGGGCTTGAACGCGCGCCCTTCCAGCACCGCGTACTGCTTGCCGGTGAGGGTCTGGATGATCGAGGCGTAGGTGGAAGGACGGCCGATGCCGTACTCCTCCAGCGCCTTGACCAGCGAGGCCTCGGTGTAGCGCGGAGGCGGCTGGGTGAAGTGCTGGTCGGCGTGGATGCGGTCGAGCGGGATGCGGTCGCCCAGCTTCATCGCCGGCAGCTTGCGCCCGTCGTCCTCGTCTTCCTTGCCCTTGCTGTCCTTGCCTTCCTCGTACACGGCGAGGAAGCCTGCAACGACGACCGTGGTGCCGGAGGCGCGGAAGGCGTGCTCGGCACCGGCGGCGAGGTCGACGGTGACGGTGTTGAGCGTGGCCGGGATCATCTGCGAGGCCACCGCGCGCTTCCACACCAGCTCGTACAGGCGGCGCTCGTCGTCGGACAGGAAGCGCGCCACCTGCGCCGGCGTGCGCAGCGCCGAGGTCGGGCGCACGGCTTCGTGCGCCTCCTGCGCGTTCTTGGACTTGGTCTGGTAGACGTTGGGCTTGTCCGGCACCGAAGCGGTGCCGAAGTCGCGCGCGATCACGTCGCGGATCTCGCCCAGCGCGTCCTGCGACAGGTTCACCGAGTCGGTACGCATGTAGGTGATCAGGCCGACCGTGCCTTCCTCGCCGATCGCCACGCCCTCGTACAGCTTCTGCGCCACCTGCATGGTGCGGCGGGTGGTGAAGCCGAGCTTGCGGGCGGCCTCCTGCTGCAGGGTGGAGGTGGTGAACGGCGGCGAGGGGCGGCGCTTGCGCTCCTTGCTGGCCACGTCGGTGACGTGCAGCGCGCCCTGGGCGGCCGCCGCGATGCGCGATCGCGCATCCTCGGCGGTCCCGCCGTCGGTGATGGTGAACTGCTCGAACTTCTGCCCGTCGAGCTTGACCAGCTTGGCGCCGAAGGCCTGCGACGGATGCGCGCACTCGGCCTCGATGGTCCAGTACTCGCGCGCCTTGAACGCCTCGATCTCCTCCTCGCGCTCGACGATCATGCGCAGCGCCGGGGACTGCACGCGCCCCGCGGACAGGCCCGCCTTGATCTTGCGCCACAGCACCGGCGAGAGGTTGAAGCCGACCAGGTAGTCCAGGGCGCGCCGCGCCTGCTGGGCATCGACCAGCTCACCTGCGATGTGGCGCGGGTGGCCCATCGCTTCCTTGATCGCGCGCGGCGTGATCTCGGTGAACACCACGCGCTGCAGGTCCTTGCCCTCGAGCAGCCCGCGCTCGCGCAGGATCTCGGCGATGTGCCAGCTGATCGCCTCGCCCTCGCGGTCCGGGTCGGTGGCCAGCCAGATGCCGTCGGCCGCGCGCGCGGCCTTGGCGATCGCCTCGACGTGCTTCTCGTTGCGCTCGATCAGCTCGTAGCGCATGCGGAATCCGTCGTCCGGGTCGACCGCGCCCTCCTTGGGCACCAGATCGCGGACATGGCCGTACGAGGCAAGGACCTGGAAGTCCTTGCCCAGGTACTTGTTGATCGTCTTGGCCTTGGCCGGCGATTCGACGATGAGCAGGTGCTTGGGCATCGGGTGCGGTTTCCCGGCGGGCCTGGCGGCCGCGCCGTTTCGGG
>JAEXLY010000097.1 GCA_023444765.1 Pseudomonadota bacterium
CCTCTTCCCCGTCTTCCTCTTCCCCGTCTTCCTCATCCCCGTCTTCCTCTTCCCCGTCTTCCTCTTCCTCTTCTTCCTCGTACTCGTAATCTTCCTCGCCGAAGTCCTCGCCATCCCAGCGGCCTTCGCCATCGGGCACGAAGCTCAGCGCCATCGCCGTCGGCGAGGTGCCCACGCGCACCAGCCAGCCACCGAAGACGCGGGCACGTTCGGTCACCAGGCCGGACTCGCCGCCCTCGTTGCCCAGGCGCTCCCACTCGAGCGAAAACGGAACATCACTCATGACTGGACTCCTCGTCAGGACCGGATGGAGGCAGGCCGCACCTGCACATGGACTTCCGCCAGCTGCTGGTCCGGGATCGGCGACGGCGCGCCGGTCATCAGGCACTGGGCGGAGGTGGTCTTGGGGAAGGCGATCACGTCGCGGATCGACTCGGTCCCGCCCATCAGCGCGGCGATGCGGTCGATGCCGAAGGCGATGCCGCCGTGCGGCGGCGCGCCGTAGCGCAGCGCATCGAGCAGGAAGCCGAACTTGAGCTCGGCCTCCTCCCCGCCGATCCCCAGCAGTTCGAACACCGCGCTCTGCATCGAGGAGCGGTGGATGCGGACCGAACCGCCCCCGATCTCGTTGCCGTTGAGCACCATGTCGTAGCCGCGCGAGACCGCGGTGGCGGCGTTGGCGCGCAGGTCGGCTTCGTCGTCCGCGGCCGGCGCGGGGAAGGGGTGATGCAGGGCGCCGTAGCGCTGGGCTTCCTCGTCCCACTCGAACATCGGGAAGTCGGTGACCCACAGCGGACGCCAGCCGTCCTCGACCAGGCCGAAGTCCTTGCCGGCCCTGAGCCGGATCGCGCCCATGAAATCGCTCACGGTCGAATACTTTCCGGCGCCGAAGAACACGATGTCGCCGTTGCCGGCGCCGACGCGGTCGACCAGCGCGGCGAACGCGGCCTCGTCGAAGAACTTCTGGATCGGCGAGGTGATCTCGCCGCCGTCGCCGACCTTGATGTAGGCCAGGCCCCTGGCGCCGAACTTGGCCGCGTGCGCGCCGTACTCGTCGATCTGCTTGCGAGACAGCGTCGCGCCGCCCGGGATGCGCAGCGCGGCCACGCGCCCGCCGGCATCATTGGCCGGGCCGGCGAACACCGCGAAGCCGCTGTCCTTGACCAGGTCGGCCACGTCCACCAGCTCCAGCGCGATGCGCAGGTCCGGCTTGTCGGAACCGTAGCGGCGCATCGCCTCGGCATACGTCATGCGTGGAAATTCCGCCGCGAGCTCGACGCCGGCGACCTCGCGGAACACGTCGCGGATCATCGCCTCGACCGTGTCCTGCACGTCGCGCTCGGAGACCCAGGCGAACTCCATGTCGAGCTGGGTGAATTCAAGCTGGCGGTCGGCGCGCAGCGCCTCGTCGCGGAAGCAGCGCGCGATCTGGTAGTAGCGGTCGAAGCCCGCCATCATCAAGATCTGCTTGAACAGCTGTGGCGACTGCGGCAACGCATAGAACTCGCCCGGATGCATGCGCGCCGGCACCAGGAAGTCGCGCGCGCCCTCGGGCGTGGCCTTGGTCAGGGTCGGGGTCTCGATGTCCTGGAAGCCGCGTGCGTCCAGCCAGTGGCGCAGCGCGCTGACCAGCTTCGTGCGCGTGCGCATGCGACGCTGCATCTCCGGATGGCGCAGGTCGAGGTAGCGGTACTTCAGCCGCGTCTCCTCGCCCGGGTTCTCGTGGTGGTGGAACGGCAGCGGCTCGGCCTTGTTCAGCACCTCGATGGTCCCGGCCACCACTTCCACCTGGCCGCTGCGCAGCCTGTCGTTGACCGAGTGGCGGCGGCGGACCGTGCCGGTGATGCGCAGGCAGTCCTCGTAGCCCACCTTCTCCGCCGTCGCCACCACGTCGGCATTGCCGGCGGCATCCGACGGCTCGGCCACGATCTGGACGATGCCCTCATGGTCGCGCAGGTCGATGAAGCAGACGCCGCCGAGGTTGCGGGCCACATCGGCCCAGCCGCACAGGGTCACGGTCTGCCCGATCAACGTCTCGTCGATCAGGCCGCAGAAATGGCTACGCATGGGATCGGTGGCTCCGGGATCGTGCCGGTCGCGCCGGCAAACGGGGAAGTTTAAGGGGCCGGCCGCCCCCGCGCGACGGGAGGCGAGCGGAAGTGCATGCCCGGAGGCCGCGTCTGGCCGGCTGTCGACGGGAGATTCAGGAACATGACGGCAAGGTAGCGGGAGGTCCCGTCATGCGGGCACCGGCCCCGTCCCCGAGGAAGCCCCGTCCCGCATGCTGCCGATCCTGCTGCTGTCGCTGTCGCTGCTGGTCTACCTGGTGCTGGCGGCCCCGCGCCTGGCCTGGTCCAAGGCCGCCCTCCTGTCGGTCCTGCTGCTGTCCCTCAGCGCCTGGTGGCTGGTGGACCGGATGAGCGGCAACGGCATCGATGCGGCCACGGTCTATCACCTGCAGGCCGGCCTGCAGGGCGCGGGTGTCGGGGACTTCAGTGCCGACATCGCGCGCTTCCTCGGCCTTGCCTTGCTGTCCCTGCTGCCGCTGGTCCTGGTCGCGCTGCTGCGCGGCCGCCTGGCGCGCTTCCGCGCGCGCCACTCCGCCCCGGCGGTGTCGGCGGGATTCGCCGCGGCCTTCGCGATCGCCGTGGTATCGAGCCCGCTCTACGCCGATTTCCAGCGCCTGCGCGGCCATTTCGGCCCGGTCGACGCCACCGGCGTGGCGGCCCAGTACCGGGTGCCCGGCGGCGACCTGGCGCGGCGCCCCAACATCGTCTGGATCTACGCCGAGAGCCTGGAGCGCACCTACCTGGACGAGTCGGTATTCCCGGGCCTCATGCCGCGGCTGGCGGAGCTGGTCAAGGAGGGCCTGGACTTCCGCGACATCGCCTCGCCCGAGGGCGGCGGCTGGACCATCGCCGGTCTGGTCACCTCGCAGTGCGGGATCCCGCTGACCGCCGCACGCGGCGACGAGAACAGCCTCGGCCGGATGCGCGCGTTCCTGCCGGGCGCGCACTGCCTGGGCGATTTCCTCAAGGGCCAGGGCTACCGCAACCTGTTCCTGGGCGGCGCCGATTCGGGCTTCGCCGCTAAGGGCCGGTTCCTGCAGCAGCATGGTTTCGACGAGGTCCGCGACCTCGCCCACTACCGCCAGGCCGGGATCGCGCCGGAGCACTTCTCCAACTGGGGCCTGCACGACGACGTGCTGCTCGAGGACGCCTTCGATACCTTCCTGCAGCTGTCGGCCGCGGGTACCCCGTTCATGCTCAACGCACTGACCATGGACACCCACCATCCGGCGGGGCACCTGCCCGAAGCCTGCCGCGACGTGCGTTACGACAGTCCGCTGGGCGACATCGGCCTGCTGCATGCGATCAAGTGCAGCGACATGCTGATCGCGCGCCTGATCGAGCGCATCCGTGCCAGCGAATACGCCGACGACACCCTGATCGTGCTCGCGTCCGACCACCTGGCCATGCCCAACCACCTCAGCCACGTGCTCAAGGACATGCGCCGCGAGAACCTGCTGCTGTTCCTGGGCCCCGGCATCGAGGGCCAGCAGCTGGCGGTGCCGGGCACCACGCTCGACTCGGGTGCGACCCTGCTTTCGCTGATCGATCCGGGCCGTACCGCGCTCGGCTTCGGCCGCTCGCTGCTGGCGCCCGACCCCGCGCCGGGTGCGAGCGTGGCCGCGCTCCAGCCGTCCGGCCAGGACTACGCGCCCTATCTGGCGTATGCACGCGCGCTCTGGACCGGCGGCGATACCCGCACCTTGCGCATCGACGACGGCCAGATCCGCATCGGCCTGCAGCATGTCCGGCCGCCGGCGATGATCGAGTACGAGCCGGACTGGGCGCTGGGGGCGATCACCATGGAGGATGCGCCGCGCCAGTTCGGTCTCGACGACCCGGCCAACGTGCGCGCCTACGTCGACCGCTGCACCGCCTTCGACGACGACGCGCTGAGCGGGGAATGGTGCGCGCTGCTGGTGGATGCGCAGAACAACCGCAAGCTGTTCACCGACGACGACCTGCGCCGCGGGCTGCGCGTGGATGCCCCGCTGGAAGCGGCGGACGGTCCGCGGCCGCGGCCACGGCGGGCGATCTGGCTGGGGCACGAGACCGAGGTGGTCGCCGGCCAGTACCAGTTGCGGGTGCGCCCGCGCGAGTGGCCGACGCATCCGTTCTGGCTCGAGGCGGTGGCTTCGGACGGCCGCGTGGTCGCGCGCGAATGGATCCAGCCCGAGGGGCGCCGTCCGACCGGTCCGATCCGGCTGCAGATCGGCGTGGACGAGACCGTGACCGACCTGGAATTCCGCGCCTGGCTGGACTGGGCCGAGTACATGGAACTCGACAGCCTGGCGATGGTGCGCACCGCGCCGCGGTCGCGGTCCTGAAGGCAGCGCGACGGGACGGCGTCCAGGCGGTGCAGCGCCCGGCGGC
>JAEXLY010000205.1 GCA_023444765.1 Pseudomonadota bacterium
GGTCAGCGCGGGGTCGGCCCCCTGCGCGGGCGTGGCCGCGGCGGCGGCGGCCGGGACGGCGGGCGACGGGTCGTGCGCGCAGGCCGCCAGCAGGATCGTGGCGAACAGCGGCAGGAGCGAACGGGACGGGAGCGGCGTCATGACGTGGCCTTGTCTGCAGGATGTCGCGTGATCAGCGCGTAGTACAGCAGCGGGATCACCACCAGGGTCAGCACGGTCGAGACGAGGATGCCGAAGATCAGCGAGATCGCCAGGCCGTTGAAGATCGGGTCGTCGAGGATGAAGAACGCGCCGCCCATCGCCGCCAGCGCGGTCAGCGCGATCGGCTGCGCGCGCACCGCGCAGGCATCGACCACCGCCTGCGCCGGCGTGCGCCCGCGCGCCAGCTCGTGGTTGATGAAGTCCACCAGCAGGATCGAGTTGCGCACGATGATGCCGGCCAGCGCGATCATGCCGATCATGCTGGTGGCGGTGAACTGCATGCCCAGCAGCGCGTGGCCCGGCATCACGCCGATCACGGTCAGCGGGATCGGCGCCATGATCACCAGCGGCACCACGTAGTTGCGGAACCAGGCCACCACCAGCAGGTAGATCAGTACCAGCCCCGCGGCGTAGGCCAGGCCCATGTCGCGGAAGGTCTCGTAGGTGATCTGCCACTCGCCGTCCCACTTGATCGCGTAGCCGGCCGTGTCCTGCGGCTGGGCGATGTAGTGCTGCGACAGCCGCTGGCCGTCGATGGCGTTGCCGGCCACCTGGCCGACCAGGTCGAACATGCCGTACAGCGGGCTGTCGATCGCGCTGCTCTCGTCGCCCATCACGTACACCACCGGCAGCAGGTCCTTGTGGTGGATGGCGCCGTCCCAGGCTTGCGCCTGCACCTGCACCAGCTCCGACAGCGGCACCAGCTGGCCGTCGCCGCCGCGCACGCGCAGGGCGAGCACGCCGTCCAGCGTGGCCTGATCGGCCACCGGCAGGCGCAGGCGGATGGGGCGCGGGTACTTGGAGCTGCCGTCGATGACGTGGCTGGCGTCCAGGCCGGACAGTCCCGCGGCGATGGTGGCGGCGATGTCGGCCTGGTCCACGCCCAGGCGCGAGGCGCGCACCCGGTCGATCACCAGCACCTCGCGCGCGGCATCGGCCTCGACGCTGGTGTCCACGTCGACGATGCCGCCGGTGGCGAGGAAACGCTGCTCCAGCGCGCGGCCGACCGCGCGCTGTCGCGCGTAGTCGGGGCCGTAGACCTCGGCCACGATCGGCGAGAGCACCGGCGGGCCGGGCGGCACCTCCACCACCTTAACCGACGCGCCGTGGCGACGCCCGACCGCGGCGACCTGCGGGCGCAACGCGACGGCGATGTCGTGGCTTTTGCGGTCGCGCTCGCGGCGATCGACCAGGTTCACCTGCAGGTCGCCGACGTTGGCGCCGGCGCGCAGGTAGTACTGGCGCACCAGGCCGTTGAAGTTGATCGGCGCCGCGGTGCCGGCATAGGCCTGCCAGTCGCGTACTTCGGGCACGCGCTCGAGCACCGCGGACAGCTCCGACAGCAGCGCGCTGGTGTCTTCCAGGCTGCGGCCCTCGGGCAGGTCGACCACGATCTGCAGCTCGGACTTGTTGTCGAACGGCAGCATCTTCATCACCACCAGCCTGAAGCCGGCCAGGCTCGCGGCCAGCAGCACCAGCAGCGCCATCGCCGCGAACAGCCAGCGCCGCCGCCGCGCGCCGCCGTCGGCCGCGAGGAAGGGCGTCATCAGCCGCTCGAACAGGCGGTGCAGGCGCGCGGCCATCGTGCCTTCGGCGTGGCCGTCGCCGGCGTGGCCGCCTGCGTCCGTCGCGACGTGGCGGCCCAGCAGCTTCAGCGACAGCCAGGGCGTGACCACCAGCGCGATGGCGAGCGAGAGCAGCATGCCCACCGAGGCGTTGATCGGGATCGGCCGCATGTACGGCCCCATCAGGCCGCTGACGAAGGCCATCGGCATCAGCGCCGCGATCACGGTGAAGGTGGCCAGGATGGTCGGGCCGCCGACTTCGTCCACCGCCGGCGGGATCGCCTCGCGCAGGGTCTTGCCGCCCTGGGCCATGTGCCGGTGGATGTTCTCCACCACCACGATGGCGTCGTCGACCAGGATGCCGATCGAGAAGATCAGCGCGAACAGCGAGACGCGGTTGAGGGTGAAGCCCATCGCCCAGGAGGCGAACAGGGTGGTGGCGAGCGTCAGTACCACCGCGCTGCCGATCACCAGCGCCTCGCGCCGGCCCAGCGCGAACAGCACCAGCAGCACCACCGAGCCGGTGGCGAACACCAGCTTCTTGATCAGGGTGTGGGCCTTGTCGCTGGCGGTGGCGCCATAGTCGCGGGTGACCTGGACCCCGATGCCGTCGGGGATCAGCTGCCCGCGCAGCGCGTCCATGCGCGCGCGCGCGGCTCGGGTGATGTCGGCGGCGTTGCTGCCGGGCTTCTTGGCGATGGCCAGGGTCACGGCCGGCGCCAGGCCGCTGGCCGGGCCCGCGCGCCCGGCGGGCGTGCCATGCCACACGTAGCTGGACGGGGCGTCCGCGGCGTCGCTGATGCGGGCCACGTCCTCCAGCCTCACCGGTTGGCCGCCGGCGACGCCGAGCACCAGGCCGGCGACGTCGTCGCGGTCGGCCAGGAAGCGTCCCGAGGTGACCTGGACCACGCCGTCGGCGCCGACGCGTTCGCCGGCCTGGCGCGCGAGGTTGGCGGCCTGCAGCGAGCCGGCCAGGTCGGCCACGGTGAGCCCGTGGCTGGCCATGCGCGCGGCATCGAGCTCCACCAGCACCGCGCGTTCCGGTGCGCCGATGGTGAACACGTCGCGCGTGCCGGGGATGCGCTTGAGTTCGGTTTCCAGCGTGTGCGCGACCGCGGCCAGGTCGCGCGCCGAGCGCGCCGGGTCGTCGGTCCACAGCGTCAGCGCCATCACCGGCACGTCGTCGATGCCCTTGGGCTTGACCACCGGCTGGCCGACGCCCAGCCCCTGCGGCATCCAGTCCTGGTTGGAGAAGACCTTGTCGTACAGGCGCACCAGCGCCGGCTGGCGCTCCACGCCGACCTCGAACTCCACGGTCAGTACCGCCATCCCGGGGCGGCTGACCGAATAGGTGTGCTTGACGTCCTCGATCTCCGAGAGCAGCTGTTCCAGCGGCCAGGCCACCATCTGCTCGACCTGGCGCGCGTCCGCGCCGGGGAAGGGCACGACCACGTTGGCCATGGTCACGTCGATCTGCGGCTCCTCCTCCTGCGGCGTCACCATCACCGCGACCACGCCCAGCAGCAGGCCGAGCAGGGCCAGGACCGGCGTGAGCGGATTGGCCTGGAAGGCGGCGGCCAGGCGGCCGGCCAGCCCGAGGCGGGCGCTGTCGTGGAGGGCCATGTCAGTCCTGGTCCCCGCGCGCGGCCACCAGCGCCTGCATCGCGGCCCCCGGATCGGCGGCGATGGTCTCGCCCGCCGCCAGCCCCGCGATCACCTCGACTTCGTCGCCGGCCTGCGCGCCCAGGCGCAGCTGGCGCAGCGACAGGCGACCGTCGGCCAGCACGTAGGCGGCATTGACCTCGCCCCGGCGCAGCACGGCGCTGGCGGGAATGCGCGGATGCGCCGCGCCCGGAATGGCCGGGAAGCGGACCTTCGCGGTGCTGCCCGGTGCGGGCACCGGATCGAGCTGCGGCAGCTGCACCCGCACCCGCACCGCGTGGCTGGCGGCATCGCCGGCGGGAAACACGATGACCTCGGCCGCTTCCGCGCTGCGGCCGTCGGGCAGGCGCACGCTGGCGACCGGATTGGCACGGATCGCATCGGCCGTGGACTGGGGCACGCTCACCTCGATGCGCAGCGCATCGGGCGCGAACACCGACATCAAGGGCGCACCGATGCCCACGCTCTCGCCGGGATCGACCTCGCGCGAGGCGACGATGCCGGCATACGGCGCGCGGATCGCGGTGTAGTCGGCCTGCTGGCCGACGTTGGCCAGCTGCGCGCGCGCGGCGTCGCGCGCGGCGCGGGCCGAGTCGCGCATCGCCCGCACCTGGTCGAGCTGGGCGCGCGACACATAGTCGCCTTCCGACAGCGCCAGGTAGCGCGCGTAGCTGGCGTCGGCCTCGCGCGCCGCGGCCTCGGCCGCCTGCAGC
>JAEXLY010000184.1 GCA_023444765.1 Pseudomonadota bacterium
TCGACGACGACCTGCTCGACGAGATCGAGACCGCCCTGCTCACCGCCGACGTCGGCGTTGCCGCCACCACCGAACTGGTCGCCGACCTGCGCAGGCGGATGAAGGCGCGCGAGTTCGCCGACGCCGCCGCACTGCGCAGCGCGCTGCGCGGCGACCTGGTCACGATGCTGCAACCGGTCGCGCGCCCGCTGCAGATCGACTCCGCGGCCCGCCCCTTCGTCGTGCTCACGGTGGGCGTCAATGGCGTCGGCAAGACCACCACGATCGGCAAGCTCGCACGTCGCTTCCGCGACGAGGGCCGGTCGCTGATGCTGGCCGCAGGCGACACCTTCCGCGCAGCCGCGGTCGCGCAGTTGCAGGCCTGGGGCGAACGCAACGGCGTGGCGGTGATCGCGCAGGGGCAGGACGCGGACCCGGCCTCGGTCGCTTTCGACGCGCTGCAGGCGGCGAAGTCGCGCGGCACCGAGGTGCTGATCGCCGACACTGCGGGCCGCCTGCACACGCAGCAGGGGCTGATGGCCGAACTGGGCAAGATCCGCCGCGTGCTGGGCAAGATCGATCCGTCCGCTCCGCACGAGGTGTTGATGGTGATCGACGGCACGACCGGCCAGAACGCGCTGTCGCAACTGCGCCAGTTCCATGCGGCGGTCGGCGTCACCGGCCTGGTGGTGACCAAGCTCGACGGCACCGCCAAGGGCGGCGTGGTGTTCGCGCTGGCGCGCGAGTTCGGCATCCCGATCCGCTTCGCCGGCATCGGCGAACGGCCAGAGGACCTGCGCGTGTTCGACGCCGAGGCCTTCGTCGACGCGCTGCTGCCCGAAAACCTCGGGTGAGCGATACGCCGCGCCAGGCCAGGCCGCCGGGCGCGCGCCGGCGCTGGCGGCGGCGCCTCGTCCTGCTGGCGCCGATCGTGCTGGCGACCCTTGCCGCGCTGGTACTGGCGCTGTGGCTGGCACTGGCGCCCGAGCGCGCCGTGCCCCTGGTGCTCGGCCGTATCGGCGCCTCGCTGGGCCTCGATGTCAGCGCCGAAGGCGACGCAGCGACCCGCCTGGGCCGTCACCCGGTGATCGTGGTGCGCAATCTCGTAGTGCGCGAGCCCGGGGAGGAGCGTCCGCTGCTGCGTGCCCGCCGGGTGCAGGTCGCGCTGCCCTGGCGGACCGTCCGCGGCCTGGGCGATCCGCTGGAGCTGGTCCGCATCGAGCTCGACGACCCCGAGCTCGACATGCCGGCGCTGCAGCGCTGGCTGGCCTCGCGACCGCCGGGCGACGGCCGACTGCCGACGCTGAGCGACGGCCTGCACGTACGCAACGGCCGCATCGTCGGCCATGGCTGGCATGTCGCAACGTCCGCACTCTCGCTGGCGCAGTTGCGCGATGACGCGCCGGTGCGCGCGCAGGCGTCGGGTCGCTACCAGGACGGGACCACCCGCGTGCCGTTCCTGCTTGCCGCGACGCTGCAGCGCCCCGCCAGCGGGCGCGGCTTCGCGGTGGTCGGCACGGTCTCGCCGGAACGCGACGGCTGGCGTCTGCCGGCGCGCGTGACGCTCTCCGGCGGGCTGCACTGGAAGGACGGCCTGGCCCTGCTGCCGGCGAGGTTCGGAGCGGCGGGGCGCTACGCATCCGGCGATACCGTCATTCCGTTCGCATTGGGCCTGCATGGGCCGCTGCGCGCGCACGCGGGCGCCTGGACCCTCGTTCCGGCCGGCATCGCGCTGCGCGGCGAGGGCCTGGTGCCGCGACTGGATGCACGCGGGCGCATCGCGCTGGGCCGGCGCCTGCTGCTGCAGGCCGATGGCGATATCTCGCGGTGGCCGTCGGCCTGGCCTGCCCTGCCGCCCCCGTTGGGCGCGTCGCGACAGCCCCTGGCGCTGACCGCCGCGTACCTCGGCCCGCTGGACCTTGGCGCCCCACTGGCACTGCGCGTGGAGCGCGACGATCTGCGCTTCGACGGCCGTCTCGACGTGCCCGCACTCGTGGCCTGGACGTCGAATCCCGGTCAGGGCAGCCTGCTGCCTCCGGTCACCGGAACCCTGGAGGCCGCCGCCATGGAGATCTCCGGCGCACGCCTGGAGGGCGTTTCCGTCGAGTTCGACGCCGGCACGGATCCGGCGCCATGAACGACGCCAGCGGCGACCGCTATCCCGTCCGCCTGCTGCGGTGGTTCGACGTGGCGGGGCGCCACGACCTGCCCTGGCAGCACCCGCGCACGCCCTATCGCGTGTGGCTGTCGGAAATCATGCTGCAGCAGACCCAGGTGCGGGTGGTCGTGCCCTACTTCGAACGCTTCGTCGAGGCGCTGCCGGACGTGCCGGCGCTGGCCGCCGCGTCGCTCGATGAGGTTCTGGCGCTGTGGTCGGGACTGGGCTACTACGCCCGCGCACGCAACCTGCACGCCGCCGCCCGACTCTGCGTGGAAGGCCACGACGGACAGCTTCCGCGCGATGTCCTCGCGCTGCTCGCATTGCCTGGCATCGGCCGCAGCACCGCCGCGGCGATCCTGTCGCAGGCCTGGGGGGAGCGATTCGCGATCCTCGACGGCAACGTCAAGCGCGTGCTGTGCCGCGTACACGGGGTGGAGGGATGGCCGGGCCTTCCTGCCGTCGAGAAGCGGCTCTGGCTGGTCGCCGAGGCCCACCTGCCCGGCGTTCCGGACGGGCGCATGGCCGACTACACCCAGGCGCAGATGGACCTGGGCGCCACCCTGTGCACGCGTCACGACCCGTCCTGCATGCTGTGCCCGCTGCAGGACGACTGCATGGCGCTGCGCATGGGCCGCGTCGACGAGCTGCCTACGCCGAAGCCGGGTAAACCCCTGCCCGAACGCGGCTCCGTCGCCCTGCTCCTGCGCGATACCGAGGGCCGCGTCCTGCTGCAGCGTCGTCCGGCGGCGGGGATCTGGGCCTCGCTTTGGTCGCTGCCCGAACATGCCGAGATCAGCGCCGCGCGCGCATGGTTCGAACATCACGTGGGCGACGGGTTCGACGGTGGCGAGGCACTGCCCGCCGTGGCGCACGCTTTCACCCACTTCCGGCTCAACCTGCAGCCGGTCGCGTGGTCAGGCGTCACCCTGCGGCCCCGGGTGCGCGATGACGCGGACCTGCGCTGGCTGGCGCGCGGGGAACTCCCGTCGCTGGGCATCCCGGCCCCCATCCGCAGCCTGCTGCACGCCACGCTCGGCTAGCGGGCTTCCGGAAGCTGCGCGTGCCCGCCCGGCATTCGTACGCGGTGCGACAGGAAGCACGCACGCATCGCCCTACAATGAACGCAGCATTCCCTCCGAGCGCACGCCATGGCCCGCACTGTTTTCTGCAGCTACGAACAACGCGACACCGAAGGGCTGGACTTCGTGCCCTGGCCGGGAGAATTGGGCAAGCGCGTGTTCGCCAACGTCGGCAAGTCCGCCTGGGCCGCCTGGCTGGCGCACCAGACCATGCTGATCAACGAGAACCGGCTTTCGCCGCTCGACCCCAAGCATCGCGCCTTCCTCGAGGACGAGATGCAGAAGTTCCTGTTCGGAGGCGGGGCCGAGAAACCGGCGGGCTACGTGCCGGAAGCCTGAGCACGCGGCCCGGCGCACCGTGCCGGCCGCGCTCAGGAACCGTCGCCGGCCTCGCGCTCCTGGACCCGTGCCTCGCGCAGCTCCTTCTCCGAAGCGCGCAGCGCCTTGACGTCGAGCGGCCGGATCTCGCGGATATGGCAGGGCAGGCGCATCGAGCCGCTGCCGTGCGCGATCACCTTGTCGAAGCGCGCGTGCACCTGGTTCATCTGGCTGGTCAGGCCGATCGCCGGGGCGAACTCCAGGTCGGGACAAGGCCCCTGCAGGGTCAGCAGCCAGGCCTCCGACGGCCTGGTCCACACGGCGAGCGCCTCCTCGCCAAGTGGCGTCCAGCCATTGATGCTGCCGAAGTAGCGGAAGCTCGATACCGGCGCCCCGGCGTGCGCTTCGTAGAGCGCGCGCTTCTCGGCGGTGCGCAGCCCGAGGTCGGACGCGCATCCCGACAATGCCAGCGCCGCCGCCAGCATGGCGGCTCCCCCAACCTTCCCGATGCCCATGCATGCCTCCCGCGGCAGTGCCGCCCCGTCTGTCCGCGCACCATGATGCGCCTTGCGCCCTGGCGTGGACGCAGGCGCGCCACGCGGATTCAGGGACGGGTCGGCATCGTCCCGGCGCCGGGCCGATGCGACAATGCCGCGATGCTTTCCGCCCAGCCTGCATGACCACAGCTTCCGCTGAATCCGCCTTCGGTACCGTCATCATCGGCGGAGGCGCCGGCGGCGTACTCGTCGCGATCCGCCTGCTGATGGACGGGCCCAGCGCCGGGCCGGTGGCCATCGTCGAACCCGCGACCCGGCTCGGACGCGGCGCAGCGTACTCCACCGGGTGCGCCGAACACCTGCTCAACGTGGTGGCCGGGCGCATGAGCGCCATCTCCGGGCGACCCGCGGATTTCGTCGATTTCCTGGCGCGCGAAGACTCAGGCGACAGGAGTGCGCTGGCCGGGCGTTTCGCATCGCGCCGCGACTACGCCCGCTACCTGCTACATACGCTCGAATCGCTGCCCCGGCAGCGCTCGCCGGCGCACCTGCGCGATCGCGCGGTGGACATCGAGCGCCACGCCGACGGCTTCCTCGTGCACCTGGCTTCCGGTGGCCGGGTGGCGGCGCGCCACGTGGTGCTCGCCGTCGGCAATGCGCCGCGCCCGCTGCCGGCCTACCTGCGCCATCCGGAGATGCGCCTCGTCGATGCCTGGGAATACGACGGACTCCAGCGCATCGGGTCCGGGGCCGGGGTCTGCATCCTCGGCTCGGGCCTGAGCATGGTGGACGCGGTGCTCAGCCTGGACGCTCGCGGCCACCGCGGCCCGATCCGGGTGGTCTCGCGCCACGGACTGATGCCGCTGCCGCATGCGCGCACAGGCCCGCATGATGGCGGCGGCGTCGACGAGCTGCTGCCGTTGGGCGTGCGCCGGCGCTCGCGGCTGCTGCGCGACAGGGTGGCCGCTGCGGTGGCGTCGGGCGAGCCCTGGCAATGGAGCTTCGACCGCCTGCGTCCCCATGGCCAGGCGCTGTGGCGCTCGCTCGACGACACGCAGCGCCGCCGCTTCCTGCGCCATGCCGTGCGCTACTGGGACATCCATCGCCATCGCATCGCCCCGCAGGTGCACGCCGCGCTCTCGCGCCTGCGCGCCAGCGGCCAGCTGCAGGTCACTGCCGGCAGACTGCGCGCGATCGGCGCCGCTCCCGGCGGCGGCAGCGAGGTACAGGTCCACCTGCGTCACGCATCGCGGGAGGACGTGCTGCAAGCCGACTGGATCATCAATGCCACCGGCGTGGAGACCCGTATCGACCTGCGGCCGGACCCGCTGCTGGCTGCGCTGCGCGAGCGCGGAATGATCATCCCCGGCCCCCAGGGCCTGGGCGTGGCGAGCAGCGGCGTCGGCCACGTCATCGACCGGCGCGGCCGCAGCGATCCGGCCTTCTACGTGCTGGGCGCGCTGCGCATCGGCGACCTGTGGGAGAGCATCGCCATCCCCGAACTGCGCGATCAGGCCCGCGACATCGCCGGCGACATCCTGGGAGCGGACGCCGCCACACCCTCGCGCAGCGGACAAGGCGACGCGTAGGCGGCTCAGCCGCAGGTGGCGATCAGCACGGAAGTGCCGCTGCCCATGGGCACCAGCACGCCGGTCGGGCGCCCCGTTTCCACATAGCGGCGCGAGGCCAGCGTGTGCGCCTCCTCGATGGCCTGCAGCTTGGTCGGCCGGTACAGGGCTTCGGCCTCGGCGACGCCAAGTGCGCACACCCGCCAGCCTCCCGGGGAGGCCTCGATCTCGATCAGTTCGCGAATCATGGTCCGACACCTTCAGGAAAGGTGCCCCGGCTGGTCCGGCGTTCTCCGGCCTGACCCGCGTCCCTGCAGCGCCATACTCCGATGCGCGCTGCCGGGGCGGGAAGAAGCTTGCGCCCGCTGGCCCGCCAAGCCAGTCAGGCGGATGCCCGTCTGCGTGTAGGAAAAATCCGAATTGCGGAAGCGACCCTTGACGACGCGAGCCGGAGTTCCCTGCGGCTCGTGCCGGCCGAGAAGGAAGGTCGCACCGGGCCGGAATCCGGAAGCCGGGCACAACGGGCCACGTTGCGAGGGTTGCAGTCGCCGCTGCGGCGGCTTTCGTCGCCACGGCGACCGGACCCTCCCGCGAGCGACAACAAAAAAACCGCCCTGGGGCGGTCGTGTCGATTCTTCGCAAATGGTGGCCGGGGAGGGAATCGAACCCCCGACACGGGGATTTTCAATCCCCTGCTCTACCAACTGAGCTACCCGGCCACGCGCTCCGGCGCTGGGGCCGTGCGAGCCGCGCATGATACGGGCGGGCGCCGGATCGGGCAAGCCGGGCGGCGGCGGCCGGCGCCGGGTTCGCCCCCCATGTCGGCCGGCACCCGGCGGACGCCACCGTACGTCGTAGTATCCTCGGGCCGGTCCATGACGAAGCTGGGGTCGCGATGAAGCCTGGAAGGCACCTGCCGGCGATGCTGCTGGCGATGTTGCTGCCGATGTTCCTGGTCGCCTGCTCGAGCAGCGGCGTGCCGCGGCGGGTATCGGACCCGGCGGCCAGCCTTCAGCAGCTCACGGTCGAGGCGGACGGACGCTGGTCGATCGAACTGCGGCTGCAGAACTACAGCAGCATCCCGATGCGCTTCGACGCGGTTTCGCTGGCCCTCACCGTCGAGGAACAGGCCGCCGGCACGCTGGCCGCGCAGCCGGCGCTGACCGTCGGCCCCGAGTCGGCCGACGTGATCACGGTGATGTTCGATCCGGCGCCCGATGCGCGCCTGCTGCTGGCCGGGCGGCTGGCCGACGGTCGCGGCGTGCAGTACCGCATGGAGGGCACCGTCGATGCCGCGCCTGCCGACCGCGGCAAGGTCCGCGACTACAGGATCAAGCGCGACAGCCGGTTGAGCCCGGTACCCGGCCTGCCGGGCGTGCTGCGCTGACCCCACCGTTCCACGACAGGCGAGATTCCCCGATGAGCAGCTACTCCGCGCCCCTGCGCGACATCCGCTTCACCCTGTTCGATCTGCTGGACGTCGAATCCACCTTCGCCACGCTCGGTTTCGAGGAGGCCGGCCGCGACCTCATCGATCCGATGCTGGACGAGGCTGCGCGTTTCAGTGGCTCGGTGCTGGCGCCGCTGAACAAGGCCGGCGACGAGCACGGCGTGCGCTACGACAAGGACAGCGGCAGCGTCACCACCGCGCCGGGCTTCGCCGAGGCCTACCGGCAGTTCACCGAGGGCGGCTGGAGCGGGCTGTCGGCGCCGGCCGAGTACGGCGGCATGGGTCTGCCGCACGTGGTGGGCATGCCGCTGGAGGAAATGATCAATTCGGCGAACCTGGCCTGGGGCAACTTCCCGCTGCTCTCGCACGGCGCGGCCAGCGCGCTGCAGCACCACGGCGAGGACTGGCAGCGGCAGGTGTTCCTGGAAAAGCTGGTCACCGGCGAGTGGACCGGCACCATGTGCCTGACCGAACCGCACTGCGGAACCGACCTGGGCCTGCTCAAGACCCGCGCCGAACCCGCCGAGGACGGTGCCTATTCCATCAGCGGCACCAAGATCTTCATCACCGCCGGCGAGCACGACCTCACCCCCAACATCATCCACCTGGTGCTCGCGCGCCTGCCCGATGCCCCCGCGGGCAGCAAGGGCATCTCGCTGTTCGTGGTGCCCAAGTTCAAGGTCGGCCGCGACGGCGCCATGGGCGAGCGCAACGCGGTGCGCTGCGGCGCGGTCGAGCACAAGATGGGCATCCATGGCTCGGCCACCTGCGTGATGAACTTCGACGGCGCGCAGGGCTGGCTGGTGGGCCAGCCGCATCGCGGCCTGATGGCGATGTTCACCATGATGAATACCGCGCGCCTGGGCGTCGGCCTGCAGGGCCTGGGCCTGGCCGAGCGCGCCCTGCAGAACGCGCTGCGCTATTCGCGCGAGCGGCTGCAGTCGCGCGCGCTGTCCGGGCCCAAGTTCCCCGACAAGCCGGCCGACCCGATCATCGTGCAACCAGACGTACGTCGCATGCTGCTCACCTGCAAGGCGCTGGTGGAGGGCGGGCGCGCGCTCGGCTACCACGCCGGCCTGCAGGTGGACCTGGCCGCGCGCGCAGGCAGCGAGGAGGAGCGCAGGAAGGCCGACGAACTGCTGGGCTTCCTCACCCCGATCGTGAAGGGCTGCCTGACCGAATGGGGCGTGGAGTGCACCTATCACGCGCTGCAGTGCTTCGGCGGCCACGGCTACATCGCCGAGCACGGCATGGAGCAGCTGGCGCGCGATGCGCGCATCACCACCCTCTACGAAGGCACCACCGGCATCCAGGCCCTCGACCTGATGGGCCGCAAGACCATGCAGCTGCAGGGGGCCGGGCTCAAGGCGTTCCTGGGCCTGGTCCAGGAATTCTGCGAAGGACAGGTCGCCAACCCGGCGATGGCCGAGTTCATCGGCCCGCTGATGGAGAAGGCCCAGGAGTGGCAGGCGCTGACGATGGCGATCGCCAGGCGCGCGGCCGCCGACCCCGAGGAAATCGGCGCAGCGGCGCACGACTACCTGTTCTACTCGGGCTACGTCGTGCTGGCCTACTGGTGGGCCCGCAGCGTCGCCGCGGCCGACGCCTCGTCCCAGCCGCAGTCGTTCAAGGACGCCAAGCGGGAGACCGCGCGCTTCTATTTCGCGCGGCTGCTGCCGCGTACGCTCGCCCACAAGGCCGCGATCGACAGCGGCCCGGCACCGCTGCTCGCGCTCGACGAGGGCGCCTTCGACGCCTGAGGGCACGGTGCCCCGCCAGGCCGTGACGCCCCGCGGGGATGCGGCGGGGTTCGCACAACTGCCACGGAATCGCGTTATGCTCGGCTTCCGATGGAGTCTGACAGAGCGCAGCTTCGCGTGGTTCCCGCCGGGACCCAGGGGGTCCCGGGTGGCTTCGTCGCCTCCGCTTCGCTGGTCGCGCATGCGCTGCCGCACCGCCTCGACTCGGTCCGCCTGCTGTCGCTCGACGCGCACGGTCGCGCCCTGAACTGGATCAGCTGGCAGGATGCGGCCTGCCTGTACGCGCGCGACGCGGTGGCGTGGACGCTCGGCGAGCCCTGCCTGAGCCTGCGGGGCGGTACCCGGCGCGAGACCGGCGCCCGCACCATCCTGGACCTGCACCCGATCATCGCGGCACGCGGCCAGGTGCGCCCGCAGGCGCTCGACCCCACCCCGGCGCTCACCAATGCCTCGCTGTTCGCACGCGACCAGCACCTGTGCATGTACTGCGGCAAGAGCTTCAGCCGCCAGCTGCTTACCCGCGACCACGTGGTGCCGCTCTCCCGCGGCGGGCGCGATACCTGGGAGAACGTGGTCTGCGCCTGCTTCCACTGCAATTCGCGCAAGGGCGGACGCACGCCGCAACAGGCCTCGATGCCGCTGCTGGCGATCCCGTACCGCCCGAGCTGGATCGAACACCTGATCCTGTCTAACCGCAACATCCTGGCCGACCAGATGGCCTTCCTGCGCTCGCACCTGCCCAGGCGCAGGCGGCGGCGCCAGTAGCGCATCCGGCCGTCCTCTGGCCGGACTGCGAACCACATCACGAAAACGCGACCACGACGATCGTGCCTGCGGCACGGCAGTCGCCGTGGCCAGAAGTCGGGGGTGCGCGCATGGCGGCGTCGGCTACACTCGCCGGATCGTCCGCATCGAATCCATGCAATGCCCCTGACCATCGGCCTGGCCGGGATGGACCCTGCAACCGAAACCGCACTGAAGGCGGCTTTCCTCGAATCCAACCAGCGCCTCGGCGGACGCTGGGAACTGCTTCCCGAAACCCAGGCCGACCACATCGTGGTCGACATGGACAGCATGTACGGCCCGATGAGCTGGCTGCGGCTGCACGCTTCGGGCAAGCGCGTGGGCGGGCTGACCTCGGCGACGCGCGCGCAGACCGACTTCCGGCTCGGCCGGCCGTTCAGCGCCGACTCGCTGACCGCGCTGCTGCAGGAGATCGCGGCGCAGGCCGGCGGCGCGGGGCCG
The DNA here is from genome assembly GCA_023444765.1 of Pseudomonadota bacterium. GTDB lineage: Bacteria > Pseudomonadota > Gammaproteobacteria > Xanthomonadales > Xanthomonadaceae > Luteimonas. The sequence goes on from JAEXLY010000184.1 coordinate 10,058, forward strand.
GACGCAGCGGAGGCTGCGACGC
>JAEXLY010000186.1 GCA_023444765.1 Pseudomonadota bacterium
GGGCGACGGGACCCGCGCCCCGGCTGCCTCAGCCCGCCAGCAGCCGGTTCATCCGCTGCACGAACGCGGCCGGGTCGGCCAGGGGCGCGCCCGCGGCCAGCTGCGCCTGTTCCAGCAGCAGGCTGGCCAGGTCGCCGGCGCGTGCGTCGTCGTGTTCGCCCAGCAGCCTGCGCAGCAGCGGATGCTGCGGGTTGATCTCCAGCGTCGGCTTCTGCTCGGGCACGTCCTGGCCGGCCTCGCGCAACAGGTGCGCCAGGTGCGGCGCCATTTCCCATTCCGACAGCGCCAGGCATGAGGGCGAATCGGTCAGGCGCGCGGACACGCGCACCGCCTCGACGCGATCGCCGAGCAGCGCCTTCACCCGTTCCAGCAGCGGCGCTGCGGCCTGCGCGGCTTCTTCCTGCTTCGCCTTCTCCGCCTCGTCCAGCGGCAGCTCGCCCTTGGCGATGTGCTTCAACGGCTTTCCGGCGTACTCGCGCAGGTGGCCGAGCATCCACTCGTCGATGCGGTCGGACATCAGCAGCACCTCGATGTCGCGCGCACGGAAGCCTTCCAGCTGCGGGCTGCCTACGGCGGCGCGGTAGCCGTCCGCGGTGACGTACCAGATCGCGTCCTGGCCCTCGGCCATGCGCGCGACGTAGTCGTCCAGCGACACGCTGCGCGCATCGCCCTCGCCCTTCGTCGACGCGAAGCGCAGCAGTCTCGCGATGCGCTCGCGGTTGCCGGGGTCCTCGACGATGCCCTCCTTGAGCGTGTTGCCGAAGGCCTTGAGGAAGGTGGCGAACTTCTCCGGCTCGTCGCGCGAGAGCTTCTCCACCAGGTCCAGCACGCGCTTGACGCAGGCGCCGCGGATGCGCTCGAGCTGGCGGTTGTGCTGCAGGATCTCGCGGCTGACGTTGAGCGGCAGGTCGTCGGCATCGACCACGCCGCGCACGAAGCGCAGGTAGTTGGGCAGCAGTTCCTCGGCCGCGTCCATGATGAAGACGCGCTTGATGTAGAGCTTCAGGCCCTTGCGCTCGTCGCGTCCGCCCATCATCAGGTCGAACGGCGGCTGCGAGGGCAGGTAGAGCAGGGTGGTGAAGCTCTGGCTGCCCTCGACGCGGTTGTGCGACCAGGCCGCGGCATCGTTGAAGTCGTGCCCGAGGGACTTGTAGAAGTTCTGGTACTCCTCGTCGCTGATCTCCGACTTGGGCCGGGTCCACAGCGCCGAGGCGTCGTTGGCGGTCTCCCATTCCGGCGCGGTGTCGGCCTTGGCCTCGTCGTCGCCAGCCGGCGCGGCCTCCTTCGGCATCCGGATGGGGAAGGCGACATGGTCGGAATACTTGCGCACCAGCGCGCGCAGCTTCCAGCCGTCGAGGAACTCGTCCTCGTCGGGCTTGAGGTGCAGGACCACGGTGGTGCCGCGCTCGGCGAGGGTCGCCGGTTCCAGGGTGTACTCGCCGCGGCCGTCGCTTTCCCAGCGGGTGCCCGCATCGGGCGCGTCGCCGGCGCGGCGGGTGAGCACGGTGACGCGGTCGGCGACCACGAAGGCCGAGTAGAAGCCGACGCCGAACTGGCCGATCAGGCGTGCGTCGGCCTTCTGCTCGCTGCCCAGCGCCTCCAGGAAGCGGCGCGTGCCCGAGCTGGCGATGCTGCCGATGTTGGCCACCACCTCCTCGCGCGACATGCCGATGCCGGTGTCGCGGATGGTGATCGTGCGCGCGTCCTTGTCCCAGCTCACGTCGATGCGCAGCTCGGCCTCGCCGGCCAGCAGGTCGGGGTGGGCGATGGACTCGAAGCGCAGCTTGTCGCAGGCGTCCGAGGCGTTGGAGATCAGCTCGCGCAGGAAGATCTCCTTGTGCGAGTACAGCGAATGCGTGACCAGGTGCAGCACCTGGGCGACTTCGGCTTCGAACTTGCGGGTCTCGGCGGTGGCGCTCATGGGCGGATTCCGTACTGTGGCAGTGCAGCGGCCGGATATGCGTTCGCCCGCCGGCATTTCAAGCGCGGGGCCGGGTCACGGCCCCGACGCGGCGGGCTGGTCCACGCCGGGCGTGAACCAGAACGGGATGACGTACTCGCGGCGGCGCAGCGCGCCGCTGTCCCCACCCGCCGCGTTCCACTCCAGGTGCAGCCGGTGCAGGCCCGGGGGCAGGCCGGCCACCTCGATGTAGCCCAGCAGGCCGCGCATGCCCAGATCGCGGCGCTCGGTCGCCACGAACCCGTCCAGCGACACCGGGGCGCCGTCCAGGCGCACCGTCCACAGCGCGGCCAGGCACTGCCGGCCGACAGCGGCGGCGTCGGCGCCGGAGGCCGCGTTGCGGCCCTTGCGCAGCCCGCTGCAGCGTTCGCGCGCCAGCGGATTGTCGCGCTGCGGCCGGTGCGGAATGAACAGGCGCAGGTGGGTGTCGGACACGCGGTCGGACGGCACCATCGGGTAGAACGCCAGCCGGTCGCCCTCGCCGCGCAGCGATTCGTAATGCGCGCCCAGCATGCCGTGCTCGACCGCGTCCGTGGTCAGGACCTCGTAGCTGTCCAGCAGCGACAGCCGTGCCGACCCCAGGATCATCACCACGCTCGAGGCCATGGCCAGCACGAACACGGCGATGTAGACGGTCATGAACCCGCGCCCCGGCAGGTTGCTCTGCAGGGTGAACTGGACGGCCGCGATCAGGCGCTGCGGGAACATCCAGCCGAGCACGCGCAGCAGGCGGCCGGTGAGCCGGCGCAGCCCGTCGGCCTCGCGTCCCGCGGCTTCGCGACGGGCGACCATGCGGTCGAGCAGCACCGGACTCATGCCCGCCGCGAGGAACAGCACGTAGCCCACGCCAATGGCGATGAAGGTCGCGCGGTCGCGGTCCTCGAACAGGCTGCCGACGAGGCCGCACAGCAGCAGGCCGAGGCTCGCCTGCACGCCCACCCAGACCAGCAGCAGCGCCACCAGCGTGGTCATGGCGAACAGGATCGAGGCGGCACGGTCGACCCGGTCGATGGTCTGGCCCAGGTCCCCGACCTGGCGCTGGTACCAGGGCCGGGTGACGCTTCCCATCAGCGGCACGCGGTCCCAGCGGATCCCGTCGGGAAAGGTGGACTTCAGTCCTATCAGGCCGACCCAGTAGGCACGGATGGCCAGGTGGGCGATGAAGGCGAAGCCCAGCGCGTAGCCCAGCCCGACGCCGACCTGGAAGCCGAAGCGCAGGGCGAGGTCGAGGGCGCCGTCGACATGGATGCTGGCGCGTACCCAGGCGTCGAACACGCGGCCGGGCAGGGTGAGCAGCGCGAACGCGAACAGGCCAGAGACCAGCAGTTCGAGTTCGTCGGTGCGCTCGCGCAGGCGCTCGAAGGCCACGCGGCTGGGCTGCGATGCCGCGCCCTCCGGCGTCGCGGGCGCGGATACGGCCGGCTCGTCCATCGATCCTCCCCTGGTTCGGCGCAGTCTAGCGGCCGCCCCGGAAGCCTGCAGCCGCAGCTGCTAGGCTGCGTCCATGGCCAGTTCCCCCACCCTCCGCTGCAAGGCCCGACTGCAGCGCCCGGCTGACCCGGCCGGCGCGGACTGGAGCTTCCTCCTGCTGCCCGCCGCGACCAGCGCGCGGTTGCCATCGCGCGGCATGGTGAGCGTGGAGGGCCGCTTCGCCGGGCAGCCGTTCCAGGCCACGCTGTCGCCGGATGGGCAGGGCGGCCACTGGCTGCGGGTCGAGGCCGACCTGCGCGAGGCGGCGGGCGTGGCGGTCGGGGACACCGTCGCGCTCGCCTTCTCGCCCATGGCGGAGGAGCCGGAGCCGGTGCTGCCGCCGGACCTTGCGGCGGCACTCGACGCGCATCCCGCCGCGCGCGCCACCTGGGACGACATCGCCGCGGTCGCGCGCCGCGACTGGATCCACTGGATCGGCTCGGGCAAGAAGGCCGAAACGCGGGGCAAGCGCATCGCTACCGCCTGCGACATGCTCGCCTCCGGCAAGCGGCGTGCCTGCTGCTTCGACCGCTCGGGCATGTACAGCAGGTCGATGTCGGCGCCGGTCGCGGCCGAGTAGCCAAAGGGCAAGGGCAGTTCCACCCGGAGGTCGCCAGCGAGGGGGGAAGGGCGCGGTTGCGCGATGGCCACGGCGATGGCCCTTCGCGCGGCGGCCCCCTCAGGCTTGCCTGCGCAACTGGCCCAGGTAGTGCCTGGCCGGCCATTGGCGCAGCACCCGTGGCGCTGTCCAGTACAGGCGTGGCGCCCAGCGCCTGAACGCCTGCCAGCGGTTTTCGTCGCGACTGCTCCAGGGCAGGCCGTACAGCGCGCGCAGCCGTGGCGGCAGCAGCCCGCGGGTGACGAAGTGCTGCAGCGGCATCGCCGGACGCAGGTACCAGGGCGCGCGCCCGCCAGCGAGCACGGCCTGCAGGTATGCGCGCACCTCCGGGTCCACCGACAGCGAACGTTCCTGTGTCTCCCACCAGCGCTCGAACGCGGCGACGTCCGGCGGCCACGCTTCGTCGCGGACCTGCAAGGTGCGGCCGAACGCCCAGGCCTCGCGGTACAGCGATTCGCGATCCACCCTGGCGACCGGTCCCGCGAACAGCGCATGTACGTCGAGGGCGCCGCGATAGAGCGTGGCGGCCACCCACAGCTGCAGCGCGGGGTCGAACGCGTTGTAGCCGTCGCCATGCACGGGGCGATGTGCCCGGTTCACGTGCCGGGCAATGCGTGCGCGGTCGGCCTCCGTTCCCAGCGTCACCGCGTACACGTAGCCCATGGTCGCGCGCAGGCGGTCGAGCGGACGCCGCAGTGTCTGGCTGTGGCGGGCCACGCCACGCCCCACGCCGGGCATGGCCATCTGCCAGGCGACGGTGGCGCCGGCGCCGAAGTAGATGTAGGCCTCGCGGTTGATCCCGGCGAGCGAGCGTGCGCGCCGGCGCTGGATGTCTGCAAGCATGGGGCGTGGGCGTGGCGGACGGATCCCGGAACAGCGGCCTTCAGGCCCGCGGGCGGGGCGCCCTGCGCCGGTCCGCGGATCGCTTCAGGCAGTCGGCTGCCCCGTATGCGGGGTATGGATCAGCGGCCGGGTGTCGAAGCCCTGCTGGCGGGCGATCGCGCAGTAGTGGTTGCGCGTGACCTCGTCCAGCGATGGCTCGCGTGCGAGCAGCCAGAGGTACTTGCGGTCCGGGCTCCCGACCAGGGCGATGCTGTAGCCCGGATCGAGCGCGATGATCCAGTAGTCGCCGCTGGTGAACGGGATCCAGCGCAGCCCGGCCGGCAGGAAACTCACCTCGAGCCTGCTGCCGGTGGCGTCGACCGCCGTGGCGCGTCCCACCGCTTCCTCGACCTCGCCATTGCGGCGCATGCGGTTGCGCACTTCCACCGAGCCGTCGCCCTCGAGCGTGTAGGTGGCCGAGACGTCGGTGGCGTCCTCGGGCTCGTGGCGCATCGGCAGGCGCGCGATCTCATACCAGGTGCCCATATAGCGGGCGAGCTCGACGCTGGCGACGGTGTGAAGTTCTGGCAGGTCCGGCACGGGCGATCCTCGGGGGGCGGGAGCGGCAGGTATAGGCGGGGCCGGGTGAAGCGACCGTTGGCACCGGCCGTTACAGCGGCCAGATCCGCAGCAGCAGCGGTATCGACACCAGCAGCACCAGCAGCTGCACCGGCAGCCCGAGCCGCCAGTAGTCGCCGAAGCGGAAACCGCCGGGGCCCAGGATCAGGGTGTTGTTCTGGTGCCCGATCGGGGTGAGGAAGGCGCAGGAGGCGCCGATGGCCACGGCCATCAGGTAGGGATCGGCATCGACGCCGAAGGTGCTGGCCGCGCCCAGCGCGATCGGACACATCACCGCCGCGGTGGCGGCGTTGTTCATCAGGTCCGACAGGGTCATGGTGACCACCATCACCAGCACCAGGCCCAGCACCGGGTGGCCCTGGGCGAGCGAGTCGAACAGCGCGCGCGCGATCAGCTCGGCGGTGCCGGTGGATTCCATCGCGCCGGCCACCGGGATCAGCGCCGCCAGCAGCACCACCACCGGCCAGTCGACGGCCTCGTAGACCTCGCGCGGCGGCACCGTGCGCAACGCCATCGAGGCGACCACGCCGAGTGCGAACGCCACCGCCGCCGGCAGCAGGCCGAAGGCGGTGGCGGCGATCGCCATCGCCAGCACCAGGGTCGCAGTGACGGCCTTGCGCCGGTCGGGCATGCGCAGCGAGCGCGCGGCCAGCGGCACCGCGCCGAACTGCGCGGAGAATCCCGAGATCGCGGCCTGCGTGCCTTGCACCAGCAGCAGGTCGCCCTCGCGGAAGGCCTGCGAGCGCAGGCGCGTGCGCGACAGCCGCCCGGCGCGGGAGAGGGCCAGCACGTTGATGGCGTGGTGGGTACGCAGGTCCAGGTCGATGGCCGAGCGGCCCGAGAGTCCCGATCCCGGCAGCACCACGATCTCCTGCAGCACGATCTCCTCGTGCGGGGTGCGTGCGGCGTCGTCGTCGCTGTCCTCGCCAGGTTCGCCGTCCAGCGGTCGGCTGTCCGCTGGCGCGCCGGTGCGGCGCCAGTCGCGCAGGCGCATCGTGCGCCCGCCATCGGTCAGTGCGCGCACCGGTCGCGGGGCCGCGGCAGTGGCACCGGCCGGCCCGGGTTCTCCGCTTTCGCCCGACACCGCCGGCGGGCCGTCCTCGCCAGCGTCGTCCGCGTCCTCGTCCTGCGGTGGCGGGACGTCCTCTTCGAGCTTCAGGCCGAGGCCGGACAGCAGGCTCGACAGCGCTTCGGCATCCGCCTCGATCACCAGCACGTCGCCGGCCCGCACCACCCGTGACGGATGCGGCGCGTGCACCCGGAACTCGCCCTGGACGATCCCCAGCACCTGCGCGCCATGCTGGTCCAGCGTCTGCTCGATGTCCGACAGGCGCCTGCCCACCGCGCGCGCGCCTTCGGGCACGCGCACCTCGGTCACGTAGGCGCCCGGATCGAAGCCTTCGGCCGCCGCCTCGCGTCGCACCGGCACCAGCTTCCATCCGCCCAGCGCGATCAGCAGCACGCCGGCACCGGCCACCGCCACGCCCACCGGGCTGAAATCGAACATCGAGAACGGCGCTGCCCCGGTGGAGGCGCGGAAGCCCGAGACGATCAGGTTGGGCGGCGTGCCGATCAGGGTGGTCATGCCGCCGAGGATCGACCCGAATGCCAGCGGCATCAGCACCTGCCCGGGCGCCAGCTTGCGCTTGCGCGCGATCTGCAGGGCCACCGGCATCAGCAGCGCCAGTGCGCCGACATTGTTCATGAAGCCCGACAGTACCGCCGCCAGCGCGGTCAGCGCGGCGATCGAGAGCATGGGTCCGGCCTTCGCCGGCAGCGCCACGCGCGCCAGCGCATCCACCGCGCCGGAGGTCTGCAGTCCGTGGCTGAGCACCAGCACGCAGGCCACGGTGATCACCGCCGGATGGCCGAAGCCGGCGAACGCCTGCTCCGGCGCCACCACGCCGACCAGCACGCAGGCCATCAGCGCGCCGGCGGCGACCAGGTCGTGGCGCCAGCGGCCCAGGAGGAAAGCGGCGATGGTGGCCGCGAGGATCGCCAGGATCAGGATCTGGCCGGTATGCATGCAGGCGTCGCGTCGGGAGGACGCGACAGGGTAGCCGTGCGGCGTGCGTGCGGCGTTAGGCCGGCGCGGCCGGCGCGGCCGGCGGGCCGCCGGGGACGGGGTCGGCCGCGGTCACGTCCTCCGCGCCGGGCGACATCGTCTCGGCGTGGTCCGGTGTCGGGGTCGGCGTCTGCGCCGGCGGCAGGCTGCCCTGGCCTTCGCGCGCAATGTCGGCGCGCAGCCTGGGCAGCGCCTCGGGATGGCATTGGCCGAGGTAGTCGATCATGCGTTCGCGCACCACGCAGCGCAGGTCGAACAGATCGCCGGAGTTGCGCGCGCTGACCAGCAGGCGCACCTCGATGGTGTGCTCGCGGGTCTCGGTGACCTGGGCCACGCAGACCCGCCCGTCCCAGCGCGGGTCCTCCTCGCAGATCTTCTGCAGCTGCGCGCGCACCTCCGCCATCGGCGTGCGATAGTCCAGCCACAGGAAGGCCGTTCCCAGCAGCTGCGCGCTGGTGCGGGTCCAGTTCTGGAACGGGTTCTCGATGAACCACTGCAGCGGCACCACCATGCGCCGCTCGTCCCAGATGCGCACCACCACGTAGGTGCTGGTGATCTCCTCGATGCGACCCCATTCGCCTTCCACGATCACCACATCGTCCAGGCGGATGGGCTGGGCCAGCGCGATCTGCAGGCCGGCGATGAGGTTGCCGAACAACGGCTTGGCGGCGATGCCGGCGACCAGGCCGATGATGCCGGCCGACGCCAGCAGGGTGGCGCCGACCTGGCGGATCGCCGGGAACGTCATCAGCGCCAGCGCCACGCCGACCAGGATGATCGCGCCCTGGATCACCCGCGCGATCACGCGCGTCTGCGTCTGCACCCGGCGCGCGGCGAGGTTGTCCTCGATATCCACCGGATGCTCGCGCAGGATCCTGGCCTCGACCGCGCCGACCGCGCGCACCGCCAGCCAGGTCACGCACAGCAGCACGCCGATGCCGAGCCAGTGCTTGACCTGTGCGGTCGCGCCGGCCGACAGCGGCGTGGCGTCCACCGCCAGCATCAGGAACAGCAGCGGCAGCGCCAATGCCGCCGGCACCGCGATCACCCGCACAACGCGCGCCGGCAGCGAGTCGCGCGAACTGCTGCGGGCGCGTCGCGCCACGTACAGCAGCACCTGTCGCACCAGCAGCCCGAGCAGGAGCGCGGCCACGATGGGCCACGCGATCGCGGTCAGTTGCGGCCAGTCCACGCGCTGCATGCGCTGCGTCTCCCGTATGCGGCAAACGCGGGACGATGACAGCGCGGACGTGGACGGCGCGTCGAGCGACGGGTCGCGATGCGCCATTGCGCGCTCCCCCGGTACGCTCGCGCGGGCACGGACCGTGCGAGCGCGGTGACCGCCTGCGCGCGGATCGCAGGGCTCAGCGCATGCTAGCGTGACCGCCGGAGCCAGCGAGGACACACAGCATGCGCAGCGCGATCTACCGCCGATTCGGCAATCCGGCCGAGGTGCTCGAGGCGGGCGACAGCCCGATGCCCGAACCTGCCGCCGGGCAAGTGCGCGTGCGCATGCGCCTGGCGCCGATCCACAACCACGACCTGGTCACCATCCGCGGCCAGTACGGCTGGAAGCCGCAGCTGCCCGCGATCGGCGGCAGCGAAGGATTCGGGGTGGTCGATGCGCTGGGCGAAGGGGTGGAGGGCATCGCGGTCGGCCAGCGCGTGACCGCCGCCTCGGGCCAGGGCACTTGGGCGGAACACTTCGTGGCCTCGGCGCGGATGCTCGTGCCGGTACCGGACGCCATCGACGATCCCACCGCCGCGCAGCTGGTGGCCATGCCGCTCAGCGCGCTGATGCTGCTGGAGTCGCTGGACGTGGCGCCGGGCCAGTGGATCGTGCAGAACGCGGCCAACGGCGCGGTGGGCAAGACGCTGGCGATGCTGGCGGCCGCGCGCGGCGTGCACGTGCTCAGCCTGGTACGTCGCGAATCGGGCGTGGCGGAGATGGCGGGACTGGGCATCGCCAACGTGGTGTGCACCGCGGAAGAAGGCTGGCGCGACACCGCGCGGGCGCTGCTGGGCAAGGACCGCGCCCGCGCGGCGGTGGACTCCGTGGGCGGCCAGGCGAGCGCCGACCTCGTGGGACTGCTGGGCGACGGCGGCGTGCTGGTGAGTTTCGGCGCGATGGGCGGCGAGCCCATGCATGTGCCGCCGGGCGACGTGATCTTCCGCCAGATCGCCGTCCGCGGCTTCTGGGGCAGCCAGACCAGCCGCGACATGCCCATGGAACGCAAGCGCGCGCTGCTCGGCGAACTGGTGCGGCGGGCGGCGGGCGGTGAACTGCGCCTGCCGGTGGATGCGATCCACGACCTGGATCACGCGGCCGGGGCGGCGGCCGCCAGCCAGCGTGCCGGCCGCGGCGGCAAGGTGCTGCTGCGCGGCTGAGCGGATCGCCGCGCCTCAATCCGCGGTCACGGTCTCCAGGATGCGCTTGCCCGCGGCGATGTCCTCGGCCTCCTCGGCCGCGGTGCCGATGCCCGCTTCGGCCGTTCCTCCGCACCGCGCCGCCATCAGCGGGCAGTGCTCGGACATGTAGTCGATCTCGAGGTTGAGCCGTTCCAGCAGGAAGTCCACGAACGCGCGCACCTTCGGTGACTGCCCGTGTCCGCGCGGGAACACCGCGTTGAACTCGTACTCCGGCCCGGTCCAGCCGGCGAGCACGCGACGGACCTTGCCGTGCTCGACCGCCGGCTTGACCATCACGTCCGCGCCGATCACCAGCCCTTCGCCGCACAGCAGCGCACCCTTGAGCGCGGCCGGGTCGTTGGCCACCAGGATCGGATTGACGGGAAACATCTGCTGGCCATTGCCATCGTCCAGCGCCCAGGCGTAGCCGCTGCCGTGCCGGTGCTTGTGCATGGCGAGCGTGCGGTGATACGGCAGTTCATCGGGATGCAGCGGCTCGCCGTAGCGTTCGATGTAGGCGGTGGCCGCGAACACCTGGGTGCGCAACGTGCCGAGACGACGCGCGACCAGGCTCGAATCCGGCAGCGGACCGAGCCGCAGCGCGACATCGATCTCGCCGGCGATCAGGTCCACCGGCTCGTTGGACAGCACCATGTCCACCCGCACCTCGGGATGGCGCATGTGGAACTCGCCCAGCAGCGGCGCGATCTTGTCGATGCCGATCGAATAGGGCGCGGTGAAGCGCAGCCAGCCGCGCGGGCCGGCCTGCAGCTGGCTGACCGCGCTCTCGGCCTCGCTCAGGTCGCGCGCGATGCGCTGCGAATGCTCGTAGTACACGTTGCCCGCTTCGGTCAGGCCGAGCTTGCGCGTGGTGCGATGGAGCAGTTGCGCGCCCAGGCGCGATTCGAGTTCCTGCACCTTGCGGCTGACCGTGGTCTTGGGGAGGCGCAGCGAGCGTGCCGCGCCGACGAAACTGCCGTGCTCGACCACCTTCACGAAGATCAGGGTGTCGTTGAGATCGTGCGTCATCGCCGCCTCCTGCGTCCGCATCGTTGATTGGCCCGCCTGTTGGACAATTATTCCCTCAATCGGGGACTAATCAAGTCCTGATTGTGCGCGCAGGATGTGCGCATCGCCTCCGATGGACCGCCGCCATGCGTGCCGCACCGCGTCGCCACCTGTCCCATGCCAGCCTCGCCATCCTGCTGGCGGTGGATCTGCTTGCCCTGCTTGCACTCGTTTCAGATCAATGGCTTGCCATTGGCCTGGGCTGGAGCTGGCTGTTGGCGGCGGTCCTCACCCTGGTCCTGCTGCCGGCCCTGCTGAAGCTGGTGGACCGGGTGTTCGCAGCGGCGCGCGTGGCCCGGAATATCCCGGTCGTGGGAGGAACATTCCCGTGAGCGGGATAATGGATTCCGGGACAATGGGTCGCGCCCTGGTCGTGCTCGGTGCCGGCGGTGCCGTCGGGCGGGGGGTGGTCGAGGCCGCGCTGTCGGAGGCGCGCGCCGTGGTGGCGGTGGGCCTGGACGAGGCGGCCCGGACCGCGCTGCTCGCCGACCATCCCCGGGCGCGGCTGCGCGCGATACCGGTTGCGATCCGGAGCGATGCCGACGCGGCCGCCCTGGCCGCCACGCTTCGCGGTTCCGGCACCGCCATCGAGGGCGTGATCGCGAGCCTGGCCGGTACCCATCCCTGCGGGCGGCTGATCGACGAGCCGGCCGAGGTACTCCAGCGCACGCTGGACGAGGACCTGCTGCCGCACCTGTTCGCCGCGCGCCACCTGTTGCCGCTGCTCCCGGGCGACGCCGCGGGCTACGTGCTGGTGGGCGGCCCCGGCGGGCGCTATCCCTGGGCGGGCTACGGCCACTGTTCGATCGCGGCCGCGGCGCTGCGGATGATGGCGCGCGTGCTGCATGACGAGGCCGGACGCCAGGGCCACCGCGTGCAACTGCTGTCGATGGATGCGCCGCTGGGTCCGGACCGGGCCGCCGCGGCGCTGGCGCTGGGCCGCAGCGCACTGGCCATGCTCGAGGGCGCACGCGCCCGCTTTCCCGCGCCGATCCACGACTACGCCGCCTCCATGACCTCCGGGGTCATCGCCACCGGCCCCGCGCGCGGCGCATCGTCCAGGCACGGCAACCGGCGCCGCGACGCCACCCCAACC
>JAEXLY010000224.1 GCA_023444765.1 Pseudomonadota bacterium
CGGCGGACCGGTGCGCCCGCTCGCCGCACCGGGCGTGATCCTGACCGGCGACGCCGCCGGCATCGTCTCGCCGGTCACGGCGGGCGGCATCCACTCGGCGTGGCGCCATGGCGAGGCGGTCGGTGCGGCGATCGCGGCCCACCTGCTCGATGGTGGCCCGGACCCGGCTGCGGTGGCGGCACGCGCGGCGCCACGCTTCCGCAGCAAGCGCGTGCTGCGCTGGGCCTTCGACCACCTGCAGCGGGACTGGCCGTTCGATGCGCTGCTCGGGACGCCGCCGCTGCGCTGGGCCGCGCAACGGATCTACTTCCACGCGCGTCCCGGCGGCGCGGCATGACCGCGCTGCTGGTGCTGGGGCTGGGGCTCGGGCTGGCGATACTCGCGGCACTGGCCATCGGCGTGGTCGTCGCGTTCGTGAAGGCGCCGCGCACGATGCTGGCGCTGTCCGCGGTGCTCGCGCTGGGCATAGTGTCCGCATGGGAGCTGATGTTGCTCGCCCACCACCTGGGTCACCCGCCGGGTGCGCTCGACGTGACGCGGCGGCTGTACGTCAGCGAGGAGTCATGGGGATTCGGGCCGGGCGGCAACGAGGCAGGCTTCCTCGCCTACGCGCTGCCGGAGTCCACCGCCAGGCAGATCGACGTCGAAGGCCTGGCCTGGTTCGATCGCCTGCGGGACGGGCGTCGCGGCGAAGGCTGGCGGGGGCGCTTCGGCGACTGGCAGCGCACGCCTGTCGTGGCGGACAGGCGATGGCAGCCCGATCCGTCCAGCGGACGCATGGAGGTACTCGACTACGTATGCGCCTACGGATTCTGCATCGACATCGACCAGGGACAGCTGCGCGCGGCCGAGGATGCGGTCAACGGTCCGGGGAGCTACTACGCGCATGGCCGCATCGGCCTGATCGTGATCGTGCCGCGCACGCGGCGCGTGTACTTCCTCTACAACGGTTGAGCCGGCGCGGCCTCAGCGCAGCTCGAACGCGTCCGCGTCCAGCATCGCCGGGAACCGCTCGCGGTGGGCGGCCAGTTCCTGCGCCAGCAGCGTCGTGGTGACCACCACTTCGGCATCGGTGCATTCGCTGGCCGGATGTCCGAGGAAGTCGATCACCGCGCTGTCGCCCGAGTAGTGCAGGCCGCCGCCGTCGGTACCGACCCGGTTGAGCCCGGCGACGTAGCACAGGTTCTCGATCGCGCGCGCCCGCAGCAGGGTCTTCCAGGCATGCGCGCGCGCCGACGGCCAGTTGGCGATGTAGACGAGCAGGTCGTAGTCCGGCGCGCCCGGCCGCTCGACGTCGTAGCGGTTGCGTGAGTACACCGGGAAGCGCAGGTCGTAGCAGACCAGCGGACAGATCCGCCAGCCCCTCCATTCCACCGTCAGCCGCTCCCTGCCGGCGGCATAGCGCTCGTGCTCGCGCGCGTAGCGGAACAGGTGGCGTTTGTCGTAATGCGCCAGGCCGCCGTCGGGCGTGGCCCAGAGCAGGCGGTTGTAGACGTCTCCGTCCACGCGCAGCTGCACGCTGCCGCAGACCGCGGCGTCGAGCCGTGCGGCCTGCGCGCGCATCCACTCGACCGTGGGCCCGTCCATGGTCTCGGCATTGCCGATGGCCTCGTTGGAAAAGCCGCTGGTGAAGGTCTCGGGCAGCAGCACCACGTCGGTGGTACCGCGCAGCGGCGCGATCAGCCCGCCGTAGTAGTCGCGGTTGCCGGCCGGGTCGTGCCAGAGGGTGGCGCCCTGCACCAGGGAGACACGGAGGTTGTTCATAGCGTCTGCAGCCTGGCGACGGCCGCGTCGAGCGTGGCTTCGTTCTTGGCGAAACACAGGCGCGCCAGGCGCTGGGCCTGCGGAGGCGTCTCGTAGAACGGCGAGAGCGGGATCGCGGCCACGCCCTTCTCGGTCGTCAGCCAGCGGCAGAACGCGGCGTCGTCCAGGTCGCTGACCGCCGAGTAGTCCACCAGCTGGAAGTAACCGCCCGGGACCGGCAGCGGCCGCAACCGGGTAGTGGCCAGCTGGTCGCGGAACCGGTCGCGCTTGGCCTGGTAGAAGGCGCCGAGCTGCTCGTAGTGCGCAGGCTCGGCCTCCAGCATCGCGGCGAAGGCGTGCTGGGCCGGGGCGAACGTACTGAACACGTTGTACTGGTGCACCTTGCGGAACTCCGCGCCCAGCTCCGGCGGCGCGATGCAGTAGCCCACTTTCCAGCCCGTGCAGTGGTAGGTCTTGCCGAAGCTCGAGACCACGAAGGCGCGCTCGCGCAGCGCCGGCCAGCGCAGCACCGACTCGTGGCGCGCGCCGTCGAAGACGATGTGCTCGTACACCTCGTCCGAGAGCAGGAAGATGCCGGTCCCCGAGACGATCGTCTCCAGTTCGCGCATGTCGCCCGTGGTGAACATCGCGCCCGAGGGGTTGTGCGGGCTGTTGATCATCAGCATCCGGGTGCGCGGGGTGATCGCGTCGCGCACCCGCTGCCAGTCCGGCGCGAACGAGGCCGGATCCAGCGGCACATGCACGGCCCGCGCGCCGGCCAGTTCGATGGCCGGCTCGTAGCAGTCGTAGCAGGGGTCGAGCACGATGACCTCGTCGCCGGCCCGGACCACCGCGTGGACGGCGTTGAAGATCGCCTCCGTGGCGCCGCTGGTCACCGTGACCTCGGCGTCCGGGTCCGGGAGGTACCCGTAAACGCGCGCGGTCTTGGCCGCGATCGCCCGGCGCAGCGCGGGCACGCCGGTCATCGGCGCGTACTGGTTGTGGCCGGCGCGCATGGCGCGGTCGAGCTCCGCGACCAGTCGCCCGGGTACCTCGAAATCGGGGAAACCCTGGCCGAGGTTGACCGCGCCATGTTCCTGCGCGAGCTGCGACATGACGGTGAATATGGTCGTGCCGACCCTGGGCAGCTTGCTTTGCAACATCGACGGTCATCCACACCTGGGCCGGGAGGCCGGCAGTTTACGGTCCGGCCCCGATCGGTTAAACCTTGCGGCCGATGTCGACGCAGCCAGCCCCCGATGACGCGCGACTTGCCTCGCTGCTGCACGCCTACCTGGCGGCGGAGTACCGCTGGCGGCACGAAGACGACTGGCACGATCTCAGCATCGGCCTGCCGGCGCCGGGACTCGAGCTGGCCTACCCGCGCGCGTGTTCGTTCGGGCTGATCTCGGCCTGGAATCCGTGCTCGGTCGAACGCAGCGTCGAGGACAACCGCCATGCCGACCAGCTGCTGTGCGAAGCGCTCGACGCCAGCGGCCTGCCCTACCTGCCGGCGTTCTCCTCGGCCCGCAATCGCAGCTGGCGCGAGCCGGGCTGGCTGGTGATGGATATGGACGCGGCCGGCTACGATGCGCTGTGGCGGCGCTTCGGCCAGCTCGGCGCGCTCTGGTGGCGGGCGGGCGCGCCGGTGCGGCTGAGAATGGACGCGCGCCGCCCCTCCGACCTCGAGGGCGACGATTCCTTCGTGGACTGGCTAGTAGAATGAGCGCGATGGCCGGTTTGCGGCCGAAGCGCACCTGATGCCCCAGACTCCCATCGACACCGCGCCACTGCTGGACGTGCGCGGGCTGAGCTTTGCCCGCGACGACCGCCCCGTGTTCGGTCCCCTTGCGTTCCGGGTCGAGCGCGGCGAGGCGTTGCTCGTGCAGGGCGGAAACGGAGCCGGCAAGACCACCCTGCTGCGCCTGCTGGCGGGTCTGCTGGACGGGGAACAGGGCGAGATCCGGCTCGGTGGCCAGCCTGCAGGACCGGTCGCCCGGGCCGGGAGCCTGGCTTATCTCGGGCACCTGCCGGGCCTCAAGGCCGATCTGTCCGCGCTGGAGAACATGGAGTACCTGTGCGGGCTGCTCGGGCGGCGGCCTTCGCCGGAACTGGAGGAGGCGCTGGCGATCGTGGGACTGGCCGGCTACGAGGACGCACCGGTGCGCACGCTGTCGGCGGGGCAGCGCAAGCGCCTGTCGCTGGCGCGGATGTGGCTGTCCCCCGCGCCGCTGTGGCTGCTCGACGAGCCCTATGCCAACCTCGATCTTCCCGGGATCGAACTGGTCAACCGCATGGTGCGCGCGCATCTGGATGAGGGCGGGGGCGCGCTGGTGACCACCCACGGCGCCTACGCCGCCCCTCCGGTGCGCACCAGGCTGCTGGAGATGCGCGGGGCGATGCCGGCATGAGCCGGCATCCGGGCACCCCGGGCCTGGCAACGGCCGCGCGTGCACTGGTGCGGCGCGACCTGCGCCTGCTGTGGCACCGGCGCGGCGATGCGCTCCAGCCGGCGCTGTTCGCCATCCTCGTGGTGGTGTTGTTCGCCCTGGCGATGGGCAGCGAGCGCGAACTCCTGTCGCGCGCCGCCCCGGGCGTGCTCTGGGTGGCCGTGCTGCTGTCGGGGCTGCTGGCGCTGGACACGCTGTTCCGTGGCGACGCCGAGGACGGCTCGCTGGAACAGTGGCGGCTGGCCCCGGTGCCGCTGGCCTGGCTGGTACTGGTGCGGACCCTGATGCACTGGCTGACCACCGCTGCGCCGCTGCTGCTTGCCGTGCCGCTGCTGGCCGAGCTGCTCTACCTGCCGCGGACGTTGTGGCCGGTCCTGCTGCTGGCGCTGGGGCTGGGGACGCCGCTGCTGAGCCTGCTGGGCGCCGTGGTCTCGGCGCTCACCGTCGGCATGCGCCGGGCGGGGGTACTGCTGGCGCTGCTGGCGTTGCCGCTGTACGTGCCGGTGCTGGTGTTCGGTGCGGGCAGCGTCGCGGCAGCGGCGCAGGGGCATGACCCCACCGCCGGCCTGCTGCTGCTTGCCGCCGGTCTGCTGATGGCCCTGGTGCTCGCACCGGTCGCAGCCGCCACCGCGATCAGGATCGCGTCCCAGTGAGCGCGGTGCCGCCCTCCGGGGAACGGGCCGTCGCGGCTGGGGCATCCTGTCCACCGGCAAGGCTTGGCCGCACCGGTCGAGTCTGAAAAAATAGACACTTAGCCATGGATGGCCGGCGGCCCCTGGCCTCCGGCCGACCGGTGCGCCCCTTTCCCCCAGCGAGCTCCCGCCCGATGTCCAGCATGAACCCGGTGGTGCGATGGTTCCACCAGCTCGGGTCGCCGCCCTACTTCGACCGCTTTGCCGCACGCTGGGCGCCCTGGGGCTTCGGCCTGGGCCTGGCCATGATGGCCGTGGGCGCATACCTGGGCCTGTTCGTCGCGCCGGCCGACTACCAGCAGGGCGACAGCTTCCGGATCCTCTACATCCACGTGCCGGCCGCGTGGATGAGCATGGCGATGTTCGCGCTGATGGCCTTCTATGGCGCCATCGCCCTGGTCTGGCGGATCAAGTTGTGCGAGATCCTGGCCATGGCCTGCGCGCCGATCGGCGCGGCGTTCACCGTCATCACCCTGGCCACCGGCAGCATCTGGGGCAAGCCGATGTGGGGCACCTGGTGGGACTGGGATCCGCGCCTGACCTCGCAGCTGGTGCTGCTGTTCCTGTACTTCGGCGTGATCGGCCTGTACTCGGCCATCGAGGACCGCCGCGCGGCCGCGCGAGCGGCCTCGCTGCTGGCCATCGTGGGCGTGGTGATGCTGCCGATCATCCGCTACTCGGTGGTGTGGTGGAACTCGCTGCACCAGGGCCAGACCATCCGCGTGTTCGGCGAATCCTCGATGGACGCCAGCATGCTGCCGCCGCTGCTGTGGATGGTGGTCGGCACCAAGTTCTGGGCGATCGGCTCGCTGCTGGCGCGCGCGCGCGCCGACAACCTGCAGCGCGAGGCCGGCAAGGACTGGGTGCGTCGCACGGCCGGGGTGGCGCGATGAGTTACGCCGGCTACGTCATCGCGGCCTATGCCGTGTTCGCCGCGGTGCTGCTGTGGGACTTCGTGGCCCCCCGCGTCCGCATTGCCCAGGTGTTGCGCGCGGTCCGCCTGCATGCGCGGCGCGGCGCCGCCCGCGCGCAGGCCGATGCGCAGGAGCTGAAACGATGAACCCCACCCGCCGCCGCCGCATCTGGTTCGTGGTCGCCCTGCTTGCCGCCGCCAGCCTCGCCGCGGTCCTGGTCGCGCTCGCACTCCAGCGCAATATCGCCTACCTGTACACGCCCAACGAGGTGCTCTCGGGTTCGGCCGGCGAGGCGGTGTCCTCGGGCGAGGCGCGCTTCCGCCTGGGCGGCATGGTCGAGGCGGACTCGTTCCGCCGCGAGGAGGGTTCGCTGCGCAGCCACTTCCGTGTCACGGACGGCGACGCGCAACTGGACGTGGTCTACGACAAGATCCTTCCCGACCTCTTCCGCGAGGGCCAGGCGGTGGTCGCCACCGGGCGCATGGAAGGTGGGCGGTTCGTCGCCGAGGACGTGCTGGCCAAGCACGACGAGACCTACGTGCCCAAGGAAGTCGCCGACAAGATGGGCCTGGCGCACAGCAAGCACAACGTCGAGACCGGTACCGGGGCGGAGGACGCCCGGTGAAGGGGCGTCGCGGTTCCGTGGTTCCGCTCGCCGCATACATGCGTTCGCTCCGACGTTCCGGTTGTCGCGGCCGTTCCCCTGCCGCGGAGCCGGGATCCACCCCCCGGTCCGCGATGGCAGCGCAGGCGCCCGGGACGACGGCGTACGCCTCCGACACGACAGCAGAGGCGCACCGCTAGTGCTTCCGGAACTCGGCCAGATCGCCCTTCTCCTCGCCCTCCTCGCGGCCTTGCTGCAATCGGTGCTGCCGCTCGCCGGCGCGGCCGGCGGACGGCCGGCCTGGATGGCCGTCGCGCGGCCCGCCGCGGTCGCGCAACTGCTGCTGTTGGCCTTCGCCTACGCGGTGCTGACGCTGGCCTTCGTGCGCCAGGACTTCTCGGTCCTCTACGTGGCCAACAATTCCAACACCCTGCTTCCGATGGTGTATCGCTACACCGCGGTCTGGGGCTCGCACGAGGGCTCGCTGCTGCTGTGGGTGCTGATGCTGGGCGTCTGGAACGCGGCCGTGGCGTTGTGGTCCAGGGCGCTGCCGCAGGTGGTCGCGGCGCGCGTGCTGGGCGTGATCGGACTGGTGGCGATCGGCTTCCTGTCGTTCATGATCTTCACCTCCAACCCGTTCGAGCGCCTGCTGCCGGCGCCGCTGGAGGGCCACGATCTCAACCCGCTGCTGCAGGACCCGGGGATGATCATCCATCCGCCGATGCTGTACGTGGGCTACATCGGCTTCGTGGTGCCGTTCGCGTTCGCGATCGCGGCCCTGCTCGAGGGCAAGGTGGATGCACGCTGGCAGCGCTGGACACGGCCCTGGACCAACGTGGCGTGGGGCTTCCTCACCATCGGCATCGCGCTTGGATCGTGGTGGGCCTACTACGAACTGGGCTGGGGCGGCTGGTGGTTCTGGGACCCGGTGGAGAACGCCAGCTTCATGCCCTGGCTGGCGGGCGCGGCACTGATCCACTCGCAGGCGGTCACCGAGAAGCGCGGCAGCTTCGGCGGCTGGACGCTGCTGCTGGCCATCGCCACGTTCTCGCTGTCGCTGCTGGGCGCATTCCTGGTGCGCTCCGGGGTGCTCACGAGCGTGCACTCGTTCGCCGCCGATCCCTCGCGCGGCCTGTTCATCCTCGCCTTCCTCGCGACCGTCATCGGCGGAGCGCTGGCGCTGTACGTGCTCCGGGCGCCGCGGCTGCCCGAGGGGCGGCCGTTCGCACCGGCCTCGCGCGAGACCCTGTTGCTGGTCAACAACCTGCTGCTGGCCGCCGCCTGCGCGATGGTGCTGCTGGGCACGCTGTATCCGCTGCTGGCCGACGCGCTGGACCTGGGCAAGGTCTCGGTGGGCCCGCCCTACTTCGGCACCCTGTTCATCGTGCTGATGACCCCGCTGGTGCTGCTGGTGCCGTTCGGGCCGCTGACCCGCTGGCAGCAGGAGCAGGCGTCCAGGCCGCTGGCGATGCTCCTGCCCTGGCTGGCGCTGGCACTGGTGCTGGGGGTGGCCGGCTATTTCGTCGCCCCGCAGGGCCCGCTCAAGACCGCCGCCGGCGTGTTCGCCGCCGCCTGGGTGGCGCTGGGCACGCTGCGCTTCGTCTGGAGCAGGGTACGGGCCGCCGGCCGCACCTTCACCCCCGAGATGCTGGGCATGGTGCTCGGGCATGCCGGGATCGCGGTGTTCCTGGCCGGTGCCCTGCTGGTGGAGGCACAACTCGTGCAGCGCGAGGTGGCGATGACGCCGGGGCAGACGGTCGAGATCGGCCGTTACGCCTTCCGTTTCGACGGCGTGGAACGCGTGCCCGGGCCCAACTACGTGGCCGATCGCGGGCTGGTCCAGGTATTCCGCAACGACCGTCCGCTGGCTCTGCTGCATCCCGAGAAGCGCGCGTATGCCTCCGGTGGCCAGGTGATGACCGATGCCGGCATCCATGCGGGGCTGCTGGCCGACGTGTTCGTGGCCCTGGGCGAGCCGCTGGGCGGCGAGGCCTGGGCCGTGCGCCTGCAGATCAAGCCGCTGGTGCGCTGGATCTGGGCCGGCGCCTTCCTGATGGCGCTGGGCGGCTTCGTCACCGCCGTCGACCGGCGTTTCCGGCGGGTTGCGGCCCGGCCCGAAGATGCACCGGGCGGCGGGCCAGCCGGCCGCGATGCCCCTGCATCGGGACCTGCACCCGTGCGCGGAGGAGAAGACTGATGGCGCGTTCGCGTCCCTGGACCGCCGTGGTCATCGGCGTGGTGTTCTTCGGGCTCGTGGGGCTGCTGCTCTACGGGGTGCTGGTGTCCGACCGCGCAGACCGCGAAACCCTGCCCTCGCCGCTGATCGGCAAGCCTGCGCCGCAGTTCGAACTGCCGGTCCTGCACCAGCCCGGGCGGCTGGTGTCGTCGGCCGAACTGCGTGGCCAGCCCTACCTGCTCAACGTCTGGGGCAGCTGGTGCCCGGGTTGCCGGGTGGAGCATGCGGTGATCACCCGCTTCGCCGAAACCAAGCGCGTGCGCGTGATCGGCTACAACTGGAAGGACGAGCACGCCGACGCGATGCGCTGGCTGGAGCAGTTCGGCAATCCCTACTGGCTCGTGCTGGTGGACTACGATGGTCGCAAGGCGATCGACTGGGGCATCTACGGCGCGCCCGAGACCTTCCTGGTGGACGCCGAAGGCATCGTGCGCTGGAAGCACGTGGGCCCGGTGGACGACAGGGTGATCGCCGAAAGCCTGTCGCCGCTGCTCGACCGCATGGGAGTGGCACCGTGATCGCCGCGCTGCGGCGCGGCGGGCCGATGCTCGCACTGCTGGCGGCCCTGCTGCTGGCGGGCGCAGCCACGGCGCAGGCGGTGCGCGACGCCGCGCCGCTGGAATTCCGCGACGCCGCCGAGGAGCGTCGCTTCAACGCACTGGTGTCCGAGCTGCGTTGCGTCATGTGCCAGAACCAGTCGCTGGCCGACTCGAACGCGCAGATCGCCCACGACCTGCGCCGCGAGGTGTTCGACCTGATGCGCAGCGGCCGCAGCGACGAGGAGATCCGCGGTTTCCTGGTCGACCGCTACGGCGAGTTCGTGCTGTACCGCCCGCGCTTCGGCGGCCACACCGTGCTGCTGTGGCTGGCGCCCGGCCTGCTGCTGTTGGCGGGCACCGTGGTGGTGGTGCGGATCGTGCGTGCGCGCGGCGGCAAGGCGCTGCCGCCAGAGGAGGATCAGGAGTGGTGAGCATGGCGATGCTGTACGTGCTGCTGGCGGTTGCCGCGCTGGCCACCGCCGCGCTGGTCGCCGCGCCCCTGCGCCGCGGGACGCCGCGGCTGTACGTCGCCATCGTGGTGTTGCTGCCGGTGATGGCCTTCGCGCTGTACCGGATGGTCGGCACGCCGATGGCGCTGAACCCGGACGCTCCCGCGACGGCCGGGCGCGACGCGCCCACCATGGAGGAAGCCATCGCCGAACTCGAGGCGGCACTGCAGCGCGATCCCGCACAGCCCGAAGGCTGGCGCCTGCTTGCACGCGCCTATGCCGCCCAGGGCGAGCGGACCAAGGCGCGCGAGGCATACGCCACCGCCCTCGAGCAGATCCCGGACGATCCCGAACTTCTGATCGAATCTGCCCAGGCCCGCGCGCAGGCGTCGCCCGGCAACCAGTTCGACGACGAGGCGCTGGCGCAGCTGCGCCGCGCGCTGGTGCTGGATCCGGCCAACCAGCGTGCGCAATGGTTCATCGGCGTGGTCCAGCGCCAGCGCGGCGAGGATGCCGCGGCGGTGGCCACGTGGGAGGCGCTGCTGCCTGCCCTGGATGCGGATACCGCGGCCGCGCTGCGGACCCAGATCGGCCAGGCGCGCAGCGCGGCCGGCATGCCACCGCTGCCGGACGCGCCGGCAGCCGGGATGGCCACCGATGCTACCGATGCACCCGCTGCGGTAGATACCGGTGGGACGCCGGCGGGCGCGCTGCGCGTCCGTGTCTCGCTCGACCCCGCCTTCGCCGCGCGCGTGCGACTGCGCGGCGCCGCCACGGTGTTCGTCATCGCCCGCGCGGCAGGCGGCCCGCCGATGCCGGTGGCGGTCGAACGCCACGCGCTGCAGGACCTGCCGCTGGATATCGTGCTCGACGACGGCGACAGCCTGATGCCGACCGCGAAGCTGTCCGCGCTTGCCGAGGTCGAGCTGGTCGCCCGGATCTCGGCCACGGGCAGCGCGGACCGTGCCGAAGGCGACATCGAATCGGAAGCAGCCAGGGTGAGAATGCCGGCGGATGCCCCGGTGGAACTGGTGATCGGTTCGCCATCGCGCTGAGGAAGCTGGACGATGGGGGCATGTCACGTCTCTACTGTCGCGTGGCGCGACCGTCCGGTCTGACGGGAACGGGGTGTGGAAGCGGTGGCGGGAATTCCCGCACTGCGTCCGGGATGACGAGGGTCGTCCCTCCATACGGCAGGGCCCGAGACGGCGCGCGGCATGCTTCCGCACGCCCGCCAGCGCCTTGTCGTCCCGAACGCATCGGGCGATCCGCGAGGGATCGCAGGCGAGCCATGTCGATGCGCCTTGCACGTGCGGCGGACGCGTCCGGCCTCCCTTCGGCCAAGGCGCGATGCCGCTAGAATCGCCCGATGACCGAATTCATCCCGCCTGCCACCCGCTGGGTCGACCTGCCCTCGCCGTTCCGGATGAAACGCGGCGGAACGCTGCACGACGCACGCATCGCCTACGAAACCTGGGGCACGCTCGACGCCGCGCGCAGCAACGCGATCCTGATCGTCACCGGGCTGTCGCCCGATGCGCACGCGGCATCCAGCGACGAGGATCCCGCGCCGGGCTGGTGGGAAGCGATGCTGGGCCCGGGCAAGCCGATCGATACCAGCCGCTGGTTCGTGGTCTGCGTCAACTCGCTCGGCAGCTGCAAGGGGTCGACCGGGCCGGCCTCGGTCAACCCGGCGACGGGGCGCCTGTACCGGCTGGATTTCCCCGACGTTTCGATCGAGGACATCGCCGACGGCGCCGCCCACGTGGTGCGTGCGCTGGGCATCGAGCGGCTGGCCTGCGTGATCGGCAACTCGATGGGCGGCATGACCGCGCTGGCGCTGCTGCAGCGCCATCCCGGGCTTGCACGCGCCCACATCAACGTCTCGGGCAGTGCGCGCGCGCTCCCGTTCTCGATCGCGGTGCGTTCGCTGCAGCGCGAGGCGATCCGGCTGGACCCGAACTGGAACAACGGCGAGTACGACGAGTCCACGTATCCGGAGTCGGGCATGCGCATCGCGCGCAAGCTCGGCGTGATCACCTACCGCTCCGCGCTCGAGTGGGACGGGCGCTTCGGCCGGGTGCGGCTGGATTCGGATCGCATCGACGAGGACCCATTCGGCCTGGAGTTTCAGGTCGAAAGCTATCTGGAAGGCCATGCACGTCGCTTCGTGCGCCGCTACGACCCCAACAGCTATCTGTACCTGAGCCGTTCCATGGACTGGTTCGACCTGGCCGAGCACACCGGCGGCGACGTGACGGCCGCGCTGGCCGCGCTGCGCGTGGAACGGGCGCTTGCCATCGGCGCGCGCACCGACATCCTGTTCCCGGTCGAACAGCAGGAAGAGATCGCCGGAGGGCTGGCGCTGGGTGGCGCGGACGCGCGCTTCGTCGGGCTCGACTCGCCGCAGGGCCACGATGCCTTCCTGGTGGACTTCGAACGCTTCGGCCCGGCCGTCGGCGGTTTCCTCGACTCGCTCTGAGGCGTGCCCGGTTCGCGGACACGTTGCGCTACCCTTCGCCCCCCTATACGACCAAGGGATATCGTGCGAATGATGACGGACTTCCTGCTCGCCAGCCTGCACCACCTGCTGCTGTTCGGCCTGATCGCCATGCTCGCCCTGCAGTCTGCGCTGCTCTCGCGTCCGGTCGATGCGGGCGTGGCCCGGAGGCTGGCGGTGGTCGACCGCGGCTACGGGATTACCGCCGCCCTGCTCCTGCTTGCCGGTGGCGCGCGCATCTTCCACGGGGTCAAGGGCAGCGACTTCTACCTGCACAATCCGTGGTTCCACGCCAAGTTCGGTGCCTTCCTGGCGGCGGCCGCGCTGTCGCTCTGGCCGACCCTGTCCTTCCTGCGCTGGCGTCGGCAATTGCGCGCCGACGCGGCATGGTCCCCGGATCCGAGGCAGGTCGCACGGCTGCGGACCATCGTACGGCTGGAGTTCGCCCTGATCGCACTGATCCTGGTCTGCGCCGCCGGCATGGCCCGGCATGGCGGCCTGTCGCTCTGACCGACGGGGCCCGCAGCCGCTATACTGCGCGCCCGCGCCGGAGTGGCGGAATCGGTAGACGCAGCGGACTCAAAATCCGCCGCCCTTAAAAGCGTGTGGGTTCGAGTCCCACCTCCGGCACCAGGGCAGTCATCAATGATGGGGCGCGTATCACCGCGCCCGCCCTGCCTAGGTCGTTTCGCGGGCGACGACGTCGTCCGGCGCGCCCTGGCTCTCCGTCGCCACCTGCGAGGAACCAGACTCCTGCGGTTCGCCGTGGGCCGCCCGGCGCCTCCCCCGTACGTGGGAAGCGCGAGACGCAGGGGCGCCGAGGGGGGCGCGAGTGTCCAGCGGGGCGACGCCGTTCGCGTCGCGAGGCGCTCCAGCAGCGACCTCGAACAGGTAGAAGGCGACGTCCGAGTGGACGACTGCGTAGAGCTGGCGATCCACCTCCCGGGAGACGTCGTCCCACACCGCCGTGTCGTACAGATGGTGGCAACTGTCGCTCAGGTGGATCGACTCGCCATGCGCCTGGTAAGCGGCAAGCGGTGGCGCAAGCCCTCGCGGCACGACGACGAAGGTTCCATCCCTGCATTCGAAGAGCGAGAACGGCATGACTGGTCCGGCGGCGAAGCTGCACGGGGCCCCGGGTATCGCGACGCGTGAATGCCCTTGCGTCGAGTGCCCGTCAAAACTACACGGTCCTGCGAAGGCCGGTGTGAACATGTTCAGGAAGTTGTTCATGCCAGGCGCGTCGCGCCGCGCTGGCGACGGCCCGCCCCGCGGCGCATCATCGCGCCGATGAGCATTCTCGACACACTCAAGTGGCTGGCGCGGGATCTGTCCAGCGTGGAGGACCGCATCGTTCCCGAACACGGTGAGCGGCAGGCCAAGCGCTACACGTCAACGCCCGACCAACTGGCCGGGGTCGAGGTCCTGCCGGAGTACACGTTCATCCTGGAGGCCTTGCGTGCCGGCTGTCCCGCCCTGTTCGTGACCGGCAAGGCGGGAACTGGCAAGTCGACGCTGATCCACTGGCTGCGCGGCCAGCTCGATTCCTGCGCGGTCGTCGCACCCACCGCGGTGGCGGCCGCCGCCGTCCAGGGCGACACCATCCATTCGTTCTTCGGACTGCCGCCCAGGCTGATCGATCCGGAGGACAAGCACCCGGTCAGCAGCAAGGTGCGGCTGGTGCTGGAGAACGTGAAGTGCCTGATCGTGGACGAGGTGTCGATGGTGCTGCCGAATCTGGTGGACACCATGAGCAACATCCTGCGCAGCGCCCGCGGCAGCGACCTGCCCTTCGGCGGCGTACCGGTGATCTTCGTCGGCGACCTGCTGCAGCTGCCCCCGGTGGTGGGCACGCCCGAGGAGGTGGTGTACTTCTCGCACCGCTACCGGACGCGGTACTTCTTCTCTGCCGACATCTTCCGCGAGCAGCCGATCGTGCCGGTGGTGCTGGCCAAGGTGCGGCGCCAGGCCGACGAGGAGTTCATCGAGGCGCTCAACCGCATCCGCCTGGGCGGGGACTGCCGGGACGCGGTCGCGTTGTTCAACCGCACCTGCTACCGCGACCGTGCGGCGGATGCGCCGGTCGGCACCTATCTCGTGCCCACCAACCAGAGCGCCCGCAGCATCAACATGCGCGAGCTGGACGGGCTGCCGGGCGAGTCGCGCCTGTATGAAGCGCGCGTGGGCGGTACGGTCGCGGCCAACAGGTGGAGACTGCCGGTGCCCGACCGGCTGGAACTCAAGCTCGGCGCCAAGGTCGTCTTCCTCAAGAACCGCAAGCCAGACTGGATCAACGGCGACCTGGCGACCGTGGTGGGGCTGGAGGACGATCACGTGCGCGTGCGCAAGGACGAGACCGACAACGTGCTGCTGGTGGGCCGCGAGACCTGGCACAAGTACAAGTACGCCTACGACTACCAGACCCGCCGGGTGGAGGCGGAGGTGGTGGGCAGCTTCGAGCAGTTCCCGCTGGCGCTGGGCTGGGCGATGACCATCCACAAGTCGCAGGGCGTGAGCCTGGATGCGCTGACGGTCAACCTGGGCGACGGCGCCTTCGCCGAGGGCCAGACCTACGTTGCGCTCTCGCGGGCGCGCACCCTGGAGGGCCTCACGCTGGCGCGGCCGATCTCGATGCGCGACGTGCGTACCGATCCGGTGGTGGTGGCGTTCTACCGGGAGCTGGGGATCGACCGCTAGCAATGCGGCTCCGGCGCGACACGATGGGTGCACCGCTCCCGCGCACGTGCCCAAGGGGCGAGCCGGACAGGCGCGACGCCGGTACGGCTGGCCGCATCACGCCCGGATAACGCCGTCGGCGCTACTGGAGGCGAGTCGCGCGCCGGAGTCCGTGCGCTGTCATCCTGCATGGAGCACACGCATGCGTCCTCCCCGCCTCCTCCTGCCGTGTCTTGTACTGGCGCTCGCCGGCTGTGACCTGGTGATCATCGGCCGCTCCTCCCCTCCTCCGGAAGCCCATCAGCCGGCTAGGCAGGAACCCGTCGCCATCGCCCCAGTCCTGTCGACGCCCGCCACCGCCGCGGCGGCGCATCCTCACGCCATGCCGCAGGGCGCGCCCTCGTCGGAGGCGGCTGCGGCGGTACAGCGCGTCACCGGCGGCAATGGCCCGCGTCGCCGCATCGTCGAGCCCGACCCGCCGTTCCGCAGCACGCCCGTCGCCACGCTCCAGGAACCCTGGGCGATGGCGTTCCTGCCCGACGGGCGCCTGCTGGTGACGCAGAAGGGCGGCGCGCTGCGGCTGGTGGATCCGGTCTCCGGCCAGATGGGGACGATCAGCGGCGTGCCCGCCGTCGCTTACGGCGGCCAGGGCGGCCTAGGCGATGTGATCCTGCATCCGCAGTTCGCCGGCAACCGGCGGATCTACCTCAGCCACGTCGAACGCAGCGGCTCCAGCTATGGTGCGGTGGTGCTGCGCGCACGGCTCAACCTCGACGGTGCGGGTGGCGGGCATCTAGACAGCATCGAGCGCATCTGGGAACAGGTACCCAAGGTGAGCGGCCAGCAGCACTTCAGCCACCGGCTCGCCTTCGACGCGGCCGGGAAGCTGTGGATCACTTCCGGCGACCGCCAGAAGTTCGACCCGGCCCAGGACATGTCCACCAACCTGGGGAAGATCGTCCGCCTCAACGACGACGGCAGCGTTCCCGCGGACAACCCCTTCGTCGCCCAGGGCGGCGTGGCCGCGCAGGTCTGGTCGCTGGGGCACCGCAATCCGCTGGGCATCGCCTTCGACGCCGGGGGGCGGTTGTGGTCCCACGAGATGGGCCCGGAAGGGGGCGACGAACTCAACCTGGTGCTGCGCGGGCGCAACTACGGCTGGCCCCTGGTCTCCAACGGCAACCACTACGGGGGCGCGCCGATTCCCGACCACGACACGCGCCCCGACCTGGAGGCGCCGAAGACGTGGTGGACGCCGGTCATCGCGCCGGCGGGCATGATCATCTATTCGGGTCGCCTGTTCCCGACCTTCCAGGGCGATGCCTTCATCGGCGGCCTGGCCTCCCAGGCACTGGTGCGGGTGCGCTTCAACGGCACGGCCGCGGAGGAGTACCGGCGCTATCCGATGGGGCGGCGCATCCGCGAGGTCGAACAGGGGCCCGATGGCGCCATCTGGTTGCTGGAGGACGGTGCCGGCGGCCGACTACTGAAGCTGACCCCTCCGGGTTGACCGCGGCAGCCGGGCTGCCGCCCGCGCATGCGCCGGACGCGACATGTCGATCCGGCCTGCGCCGGCTCGTCGTGCACGACAGTCCCGGGAACACGCATGCAGCCGATCCTCTACGCCCACCCTTTCTCTTCGTACTGCCAGAAGGTCCTGGTCGCGCTCTACGAGAACGGCACGCAGTTCGAACTGCGCCACCTCGACGATGCCGGGCGCATGGACGAACTCGCGGCACGGTGGCCGATGAAGCGCTTTCCCGTACTGGTCGATCGCGGCGGTACCGTGGTCGAAGCCTCGACGATCATCGAATACCTGCAACTGCACTATCCCGGCCCGCGGCCGATGATCCCGGCCCATGCCGACGCGGCGCTGGAGGTGCGCATGCTCGACCGCATCTTCGACAACTACGTCTCGACCCCGCAGCAGAAGTGCGTATTCGATGCGCTGCGGGCCGAGGGCGCCCGCGACGCGCCTGGCGTGGCCGAAGCCAGGCGCATGCTCGACACCATCTACGACTGGCTGGACGACCACATGGCCGGACGCACCTGGGCGGCGGGCGACCGATTCAGCATGGCCGACTGCGGTGCGGCGCCGTTCCTGTTCTATGCGCACTTCACCCATCCGATCGACGCCGGCCATGCCCATCTGCTGGCCTATCGCGGACGCCTGCTGGCCAGGCCTTCGTTCACCCGTGTCGTGGACGAAGCCAGGCCGTACCGGCGGTACTTCCCGTTGGGCACGATCGAGGACTGACCTGCAGCGCTGCGCCGCAGCGCGCTAGCGGCAGATCCGCGCCCGCCCGCGGTCGAAGTGGAAATGGTCCGCGTGGGCGGCGTTGTAGTCCGGCCCGAGCACGGCGTCGAACCAGTCGCATGCGCCGTCGCGCAGGGCCCGCAGGAAGGCCGCTTCCGGCGCCGGAGCCGCCGCCGCGTCGGGATCCGGCGCGCCGTCGCCCCAGTCCCCCAGCACGCGGATGCGGCGGCCGTCCTCGAGAACGAAGCCGGCCAGGTCGAGGGCGTCGGCGGTGGCGTGCTGGCTGCGGCGCCCGCCTTCGCGTCCGTACAGGTTGCGGCAGCTGTAGGAGCCGAAGTGCTCGATCCTGACCACCGGGCTGCCCAGGTGCCGCTGGGCGGCCTGCTGCAGGACATGGCGCTCCCACATCGCCAGCGAGAGCGCGCTGCGGCAGCTCAGCGCGAAAGCCTCTCCCACCGCGACACTGGTGCGCGAGATGCGGAAGGCGTTGTCGAAGCCGCATCCCTGACCTGTTTCCCCGTCTTCGAGCGGGGTCGCGCGAAACGGCGCCTGCGCGAGCGCCGCGCGGCAGGCGTCACGATCGGCCGCGGTCCGATCCAGCTTGTAGCGGGTCAGGAGGCCGGGCGCATCGTCCAGACGCAACGGGGCCCACGGATTCCAGGCGTCGGGCACGCGCACGGCTCCCGACCACAGTGCCCAGCCGGCGAGGACGAGCAACAGCATGAACAGCAGGCCGGCGAGCGAGCGACGGGGTGGATGCGCCTCCATCGCCAACATCCTGCCGGCCATCCGTGCAGCCGGCGTGACGGTCTATCCGCGGCCTGAACCGGCGCGGCGGGAAGGCCTGCGTTTCACCATGGATTGCCACCTCCGGCGACAGGATCCCCGTACACGACAAAGGCAACGGAGGTTTCCGATGAAGCGGTTCCAGATCCTCGCGATTGGGATGCTCGCCGTGGCGGCGGCGCCGCTGGTGCAGGCGCAGACCTATGGGCCTGCGGACGAGGGGCGTCGTTTCAGCGACGGCAGCCGCGTGGTGTGCGAAGAAGTGGAGGTGCGCCGGGCCGATGGCGACCCCAACCGCATCGCAGGCACGGCCGCTGGCGCCGTGATCGGCGGCGTGATCGGAAGCCAGGTCGGCAGCGGTCGCGGACGCGACCTGGCGACCGTGGGTGGCGCCATCGCTGGCGGCGCGGTCGGCCGCAACATCCAGGAGGATGCGCAGGAACGGCGCGGCGAGCGCGTGGTCGAGACCCGCTGCGAGCGCGTCTGGCGCTGAGCCGCCTGCGGGCCTCCGCGGATTCGGGGCCGCCGTCCCGGGATCGGGGCGGCGGCGTCGTTTCCGCCTGCCGGTCAGCTGCCGTGTTTCCAGGCAGCGAGGATCTCGGCCTCCTGCGCGCGGCTCGGCCCCGCCTTCAGCGCCGCCTGACGCTCCGGCGGGAGCGAGCGGAACCATTCGAGCAGGTCGGCGACGGTCGTTGCCAGCGGCCGGAACGTGAGGCCGGCGGCGATCGCCCGCGCATTGCTCACCGCGCCGTATCCGCCGAAAACCGGGTGCTCGCGCGACACCCAGATCGGGAAAGCCGCCTGCCGGGCTTCCAGGAACGCGGCGGGCACATGGGTGAACGACACGGGTCCGCCCGTCACCGCGTGGCAGCCATGCACCATCGCGTCGGTACTCAGGGTGTAATCCGGTCCGCAGGCGTTGAAAGTGCCCGTAGTGCCGTTCTCGGCAAGCCGGATCATCCATTCGCCGAGATCGCGCCCGTCGATGATCTGCACCGGATCCTGGCCATCCCCAGGCACCAGCACTTCCCCACCCTGTGCGATGCGGTGGGGCCAGTAGGTGAAGCGGTCGGTCTCGTCGCGCGGTCCGACGATGTAGCCCGGGCGCACGATCGTGGTCTGCGCGCCGAACTGGCTCCTGGCTTCGGCTTCGCTCAACGCCTTGAGCGGACCGTAGAGATTCCCCATGTCGGCCATCAGGCTCTCGCGCGTCTCGGCCATGGCGTCGCGGCCGCGATACGGCGCGAGTGGTGCGCCCTCGGTGATTCCCGCCTTCGAGCCGTCGGCATAGACCGAGATGGTCGAGACGAACAGGTAATGGCCCACGCGGCCCTTGAGGACCCGGCCGGCGTCGCGCACCCAGAACGGCAGCGTGGTGGGATTGTCGATGCACACGTCCCATTCGCGCCCCTGCAGCGCGGCAAGGTCTCCGGTGTTGCGGTCGCCGTGCAGTTGCTCGACCTCCGCGCCCCACTCCGGCGAGGGGCTCCGGCCGCGGTTGAACAGTGTGACCCGGTGCCCGCGGGCCAGCGCGTAGCGCACCTGGAACGGGCCGGTGAAGCCCGTTCCGCCCAGGATCAGGATGCGCAACGGCCTGGTGGCGGGTTCGACTGCCCGCCCGCCCGCTGCCATCGGGAACGACGGGAGCGCGGTCGACGCGGCGGCGAGCGCGCCGAGCTTGAACAGCGAACGGCGTGTGGCGTGCATGATCGACTCCCGGGTTGGTGGGACCCGTTCTACCACCCGCTGCGCCCCCGCGGCCCCTGACGAAAGTCCGGGCCGGCAGCCCGACAGGGCCGGCATACCGGCCGGCCGCGGCCGGGCGTTCAGATCGCGGCGGTAACCACGATCTCGACCTTCCATTCCGGACGCGCCAGCCGGGCTTCCACGGTCGCGCGCGAGGGCGCCTGGCCCGGCGCCACCCAGGCGTCCCATGCCCGGTTCATGCCGGCGAAGTCCGCGATGTCGGCCAGGTAGATCTGGGCGCGCAGGATGCGGGTCTTGTCGCTGCCTGCCTGGGCGAGCAGCGCGTCGATCGCCTCCAGCACCTCCCGGGTCTGGGTCTCGATGTCCGCGCCGTCGGTCTCGGGTACCTGTCCAGCCAGGTACACCACGCCATTGTGGATGCTGGCCTCGGACATTCGGGGTCCGGCGTCGATGCGCTCGATCATGGGTGTCTCCTGGAGAAGGGAGGCCGCACGATAGGTCACCGCCCCTGCGGTGTGAAGTCGCGTTTCCGTCGTCATGGCGCCGGGTGCGGCTGGATGCGAACGGAATCTCCACGCCGCCGATGCGTCAAGCGCACGGGCTGGCGGGCAGCATTGGTCCCACCCCAGAGATGGAGCGATGACATGACAGACCGCGATCCACGCCTCGGGCGCAGACAGGGCCGTTCCTGGCCCGGCGACGACAGGCGCAGCAACGAAGACGATTACACCCGCGAACTGGCCGATCGCTATGGCCATGGCAACGGCGGATACGACCGCAGCGCGTATCGCCAGGGCGGCTACGGCGAATCCGCCCACGACCATGGCGGGCTGGAGCGGGACGCACCCCGCGGCGCGCGCGGCAAGCGCGAAGCCGACAGCAGCGACCGGGATTTCTCGACCCGCCGCTCTTATCGCGACAGCCGCTATGCGCCTGGCGGCCCCGGCGCCGATCACTTCACGACCGGCATCTTCGGCGGCGGTGCCGACCAGGACTTTCGCTCCGGCGGCCAATACCAGGGCGAAAGCGGGCGCGGGGCCCGGCCCGGCTACGGCGGCGATCTGGCCGGCGGCGGTTACCTCGGCCGCGGCAGCGGCGCACGGCCGCGGCACGAGGCCCGGAGCGGTGGCGCATTCGGTGAAGATCCCCGCGGCTGGTACGGCCCGGACGCGCATGGCCACGGGGACGAGGGCCGGAGCCACGCCTTCGGCCAGCCGCCGGCGGGTTTTCGCGGCCGGGGGCCCCGGAACTACCAGCGGTCGGACCAGCGCATCAGCGAGGATCTGTGCGAGCGCCTCACCGATGACGACGATGTCGATGCCAGCAATATCGAAATCGAAGTGAAGCAGGGCGTGGTGACCCTGACGGGCACCGTCGGCGAGCGCTGGATGAAGCATCGCGCCGAGGACCTGGCCGAACGCTGCAGCGGCGTGCGCGACGTGGAGAACCGGATCCGCGTGCTGCGCGACGGTGGCGACTGGGCCACGGCGGGCTCCCGGGGGGAACCACGCTGACCCACGGCAGGCGCACGCGGCAGCTCGACGCGCGCAGTTGCAGCTCTACGTTAGGACGAAGGGGCAGGTTCCACCTGCCCCTTCCCTGGCATCAGATCACCAGATGCGGACGCGGTCTTCCGGTGCGATCCACAGCGGATCGCCTTCCTTCACCCCGAACGCCTCGTACCAGGCATCGATGTTGCGCAGCGGCGCGAACGCGCGGATATGTCCGGGCGAGTGGGTGCCGTTGACCAGCTGCTGGCGCAGCGCATCGTCGCGCCACAGCGTGCGCCATACCTGCGCCCAGCCCAGGAACAGGCGCTGTTCGCCGGTGAAGCCGTCGATCACAGGCGCCGGCTTGCCGTCGAGCGAGCGACGATAGGCTTCGAGCGCGATGGTCAGCCCGCCGAGGTCGCCAATGTTCTCGCCCATCGCCACCCTGCCGTTGATGCGCATTCCGGGCAGCTGCGGGAACTCGTAGGCCTCGTACTGCTCGCCCAGCCTGGCGGCCTGCGCCTCGAACTTGGCCGCATCATCGGCCGTCCACCAGTCGCGCAGGACGCCGGCTCCATCGGACTTGCGGCCCTGGTCGTCGAAGCCGTGGATGATCTCGTGGCCGATCACGCCACCGATGGCGCCGTAGTTCACGGCAGGGTCGGCATCGGGATCGAAGAACGGCGGCTGCAGGATCGCGGCCGGGAACACGATCTCGTTCTTCACCGAGTTGTAGTAGGCGTTGACCGTCTGCGGCGTCATCCCCCACTCGGCCTTGTCGACCGGCTCGCCGATGCGGGCGCGGCGATAGTCCCACTCGAAGCTGCGCGCGCGCAGCGCGTTCCCGAACACGTCGTTCTCGCGCACGTCCAGCGCGCTGTAGTCGCGCCACTGGTCCGGATGGCCGATCTTCAGGCCGAAGCCGGCCAGCTTGGCGCGCGCCTCGGCCTTGGTGGCGGGCGACATCCATTCCAGCGCGTCCAGGCGCGCACCCATCGCCAGTTTCACGTTGGCCACCAGATCGTCCATCTTGGCCTTGGCATCGGGCGGGAAGTACAGCGCCACGTAGTCGCGGCCGATCGCCTCGCCCATCGCGCTCTCCACGAGCGACACGGCGCGCTTCCAGCGCTCGCGCTGCTCCGGCTGGCCGGACATGAACTTCTCGCGGAATTCGTAATGGGCGTTGACGAAGCGCCTGGGCAGCAACGGCGCCATCGGGTCCACCAGGTCGGCCGCCTGCCAGGCCTTGAGCGTGTCGAGGTCGGTGTCGGCGAAGACCTCGGCCATCTGCGGGATCGCCGTGTCCTGGCGCACCACCGCGCGTTCGGCGTGGCCCACGCCCGCAGCCTCGAAGAACGTGGCCCAGGGGAAGCCGGGTGCCTTGGTCTCGAACTCGGCGAGCGCCAGCGGATTGTAGGTCTTGTCGCGATCGCGACTCTGCGCGCGGGTCCAGTGGGCCTCGGCGATCCGGGTCTCGAAGGCGAGCACCTTCTTCGCATTGCCTTCGGGATCATCCCAGCCGGCGAGCGCCAGCAGTTCCGCCAGATAGGCGAGATAGCGTTCGCGCTGTGGCGCGAAATTCTCGCGCAGGTACATCTCGCGGTCGCCGAGCCCCAGGCCCGACTGCGACAGGTACAGCGTGTAGCGGTCCGGATCGCGCTGGTCGTCGGACACCATCAGCCGGTACAGGCCGCCGCCGAAGCCCCGCGACACGCTGGCGCGTACCAGAGCGTCCTTGTCCGGCGCCTCGCGCAGCTGCGCCAGCAGCGGCTGCAGCGGTGCGTCGCCGCGCGCTTCCACCGCGGCCTCGTCCAGGAAATCCTGGTAAAGCACGGCGATCTTGGCCGCGTCGCCGCCGGTCGCCGGGTCGGCCCGGGGATAGCCCTCGAGCAGGCTGCGCACGCGCGCCTCGGACAGGTCGCGCAGCACGCGGAAATTGCCGTAGCTCGACTGGTCGGACGGGATCTGCGTGGTGCTGGCCCACTTGCCGCTGGCGTAGGCGAAGAAGTCCGTGCCCGGGTCCACGCCGCGGTCCATGCCGTCGGTGTCGAAACCCCAGCTGCCGTAGCGCTGCGCCTGGATGGTATCCGCCTCGCCGCTACCGGCTCCCTCGGCCGGAGTCAGCGCCTGCATGGTGCAGGCTTCGTCCAGGCAGCCGTGGTCGCCGTGGGCCAGCGCCTGGCCGGACAGGGCCAGCGCCAGCAGCGTCGCCACCGACAGGATGTTCTTCTTCAAGATCGCTCTCCAATCTATTGACAGATATACGAAGGCGGTCTTGTCTGCACGCCGCCCCGCCGGCCAGCATAGCGGCGCGGTTCCGTCCTGCCCCGGGCCAAAGGGCATGGTCCGGGCACGCCCGGAAAGCCCGCCCGGCGGGCGGGGCGTCAGTGGGCCCGGCGCCCCGGGGACCTCAGCCCTCTTCCACCCGGCCCGACTGCTTTTCCGCCTCGGTCGCGTCGCGCACGTCGAGGACGCTGACGTCGAAGTGCAGTGTCTGTCCGGCCAGCGGGTGGTTGCCGTCGATGCGCACGGTGTCGCCGGCGACTTCGACCACGGTCACCAGCAGCGGGCCGCGCTCGCTGCTGGCCTGGAACTGCATGCCGGGTTCCACCTTGTCCACGCCCTGGAAGGCTTCGCGCGGCAGCGTCTGCACCATGCCTTCGTTGCGCACGCCGTAGGCCTCCTCCGGCGGCACGTCGACCTGCAGGGTGTCGCCGGCCTGCTTGCCGACCAGTGCCTTCTCCAGCCCCGGAATGATGTTGCCGGCGCCGTGGAAGTAGCGCAGCGGCCGCGATTCCGGGGACTGGTCGATGATCCGGCCGTCGTCGGCGGTCAGGGTGTAGTGGATGCTCGCAACGCGCGCGGCGGCAATCTCCATGGATGGTCTCCTTGGACGGTAGAGGCGAAAGGGAGGGTTCGCGAAAGGACACCGGTGAACTCACGGTGCAGGGGCGAACGGGAACACCTTAGCGACCATGGGCCAGCGGCGCAAACCCGGAGCCGGACCGGTTGGCAGGCCGTCAGCGGAAAGTGAACGGGGATTCAGGCGCGCACTCCGGTTTGCGGACGTACGGCCGTTACCGGGACCGACCCGGCGGCGAAGGTCCCCCGCGATGTGATTCCCGATGGCACAGCCCACAGGCAGACAGCGTAGCCGCAGCCGGCGGTTCATCCGGCGTATCCACGGCATGCGCATGCTGGGGACGGTGCTTTGTGCCCTGCCGATCGCTTCGGTGCTGGCCGAACGCCAGGCGCAGCCGCTGTTCTGGATACTGCTCGTCCTCAATGCCCTCGCCTGGCCGCAGCTTGCGAACTGCCTGAGCCTGCGGGCGCGCGACCCGACCGCCGCGCAGTTCCGTTGCCTGGTCCTGGACTCGGCCGCCTCCGGCATCTGGATCGCGATCATGGCGGTCAGCGCGGTGCCGACGCTGCTGTTCACGACCGTCGCCACGGCGGACAAGATCGCGGCCGGCGGATGGCCCCTGCTCCGCCGCTCGACGATCGCGCTCGTAATCGGCTTCGGGCTCACCTGGAGCCTGCTGGGGTTTCCGTTCGAGCCGGCGAGTTCGCTCCGCACCCAGGCGCTGTCCGTGCCGCTGCTGTTCGTGTACCCCGTGGTGCTGAGCCTGGTCACCTACCGCCTGGGGCGCAGGATCGCCGACCAGAAGCGGGAACTGCAGCGCCTCAACCGGACCGACCGCACCGTGCAGGTCTCCAACCGGCCCTACCTCGAGGAGATGGCGGCGGCCGAGCTGCGGCATTTCCACCAGTCGGGCCGTCCCGCCTCGCTGCTGCTGCTCGACATCGACCGCTTCAAGACCATCAACGACCGCTACGGCCACGGCGTGGGCGACATCGTGCTCAAGCGCATCGCCGCGGTGCTGCGCAGGAACGTGCGCGGGGCCGACCTGCCCGCCCGCTATGGCGGCGACGAGTTCGCGGTGCTGCTGGTGGAGGCCGACCGGGCACGGGCGGTCGAGGTGGCCGAACGCATCCGCGCCGAAGCGGAGCGCCAGACCTTCGACGTCGATCCGGCGCTGCGCTGCACGCTCAGCATCGGCGTCGCCCAGGCCAGCGAACGCTACGACAGCCTGGATGGCTGGGTGCGCGCTGCCGATGCGGCGCTGTATCGCGCCAAGGACGGGGGCCGCAACCAGGTGGCGGCGGCCTGAGCCGGCGAAGTTCCGCTCAGTCCTTCGGCGGAGGGTCGAACTCGGCCAGCACCGGGAAATGGTCCGACACGTGACGACCTTCCACCGGTGAGGCCAGCGTCCGCGCAGTTCGGGGCATCAAGCCGCGATAGAGCACCCAGTCGATGCGCCGGCCGGGACGGCCGCTGAAGCCGTGGAAGGTGCCCGCGGGTCCATGCGTCCGCGTTGCGTGCTCCCAGGCGTCGGACAGGACAGTCGTGAGGCGCCGGTGCACGGCGCTGCCGGGCACGTCGTTGAAGTCGCCCAGCACGATCGCAGGACCGGCGCCGGCCCGCGCCAGCCGGTCCAGGATGAGCTCCGCGCCGCGCAGCCGCGCCCCGCCATCCTCCGCGCGGTAGGGAAGGTGCGTGTTGAACAGATGCAGGCGCATTCCGTCGGCCCGCCGCTCGAACAGCCCCCAGCTCACCATGCGGGGAAACGGGTGCCCCCAGCTGATGCTGCCGGGGACCTCGGGCGTTTCCGACAGCCAGAAGTGGCCCGAGTCCAGCAGCTGCATCCGGTCGCGGCGGTAGAACACGCCCATGTGCTCGCCGCCGCCGTCGCCGCGGCGCCCTGTCCCGAACCAGGCGTACTGGGGCAGGCGCGATGCCAGGTCGTCGGCCTGGACACGCATCAGTTCCTGGGTGCCGATCAGGTCCGGATCGGCCGCGACGACCGTGCGCGCCATCGCGTCGCGGCGCAGCGTCCACCGGTCCGGTCCGTCCGAGTCGAGCGGCAGCCGGACATTGAGCGTCATCACGCGCAGCGGCTGCGGGGCGGGTTCGAGGGAGCGGCAGGCGGCCAGCAGCCAAGGCAAGAGCAGCACCGCGCAGAGGCAGGCCGCACGCCAGCGGATGCGACGACCCGGGCGGTCAGGCCACATCGGGGCGGTCCACGCGCGCGGTATCGCCCCGCCTGCGCAGCTGCCAGGATGCCAGCAGGACGGCCGGCAAACCCACCAGCGCACCCGGCCACACGCCCCATGCCAGTGCTGCGGCGAGGCCGGCATAGAGCGCGACCGCGCCGACGAGGATGCGCCCGGCGCCGTCCACCGCAGGCACGTCGCGCGTGCGCCCCAGTTCGAAGCGCAGCACGACTGCGACCACGGGCGCCACCATCAGCAGGCACAGGCCGATCCAGCAGGCGCGACCCAGCCAGAACCCGGGCTCGCCCGGAATGCCACGATCGATCGGCAGGCCGAGCTGCTCGCCGAGCCAGGCCGCAGGCAGCTCGGCCAGCTTGTGCCACAGGTAGAGCGGCATGCTCAGCGCGCCCAGCATCGCGATCGCGCGGCCCGGCGCATGGCCGGCCAGCAGGCGCCGCGCCGCCGGCTCGATCAGCAGCACCGCGCCGACCTGGAGCCAGATCACCCCGACCAGCGCGAGCGTCGGTGGCAGCATGTTGTTGCCCGCCAGGGTCACGCCCACCATGGCCACCGGGTAGCCGCTGCGCATCGCCAGCAGCAGCCAGACTGCACCCAGCACGAGCAGGATGGCGCCCGTGCCCACCCCCTGGAAGCGGCCCCGACGCCACGCGATGCCCAACTGCTGCGGAATCAGCCAGACCAGCAGCATGTTGATCCACGCCAGCCCCGCCGGCTGCGTGGCTACCCGCGCTCCGAACTCGCGCCACTCGTGCAGCCGCGGGACGTCGGCCCGGATAACGTCGAATGCTGCGGCGGCAAGCACCAGACACGGGATGACCGCCAGGCCGAAGCGTGCGTCGAGCCGCAGGCACCAGGGCAACAGTGCCTGCACCGTCAGCAGCATCAACAGGAACCACAGGTGGATGGTGAGCGAACGGTCGAACACGCCCAGCAACCTGCCGCCGGAGACCTGCGCGATCAGCCCCAGGGTGACCAGCACTGCCAGGTAGGTCACCGTCGGGCGCGCGAGCGTCAATGCCCGCGACGCCCACCAGCGCCGCCGGGCGGCCTCCGCCATCCGGCCGGCGACCCCGTCGGTGCTCACCGCGGCGGACACGAATACGAACAGCGGCACGACCTGCACCAGCCAGGTCAGCATGGCGGCCGCATCCCAGGCTGCCAGCAGGTGGTCGGTGTCCACCAGGCGCCCATCGACCATCCGCGGCAACGTGGCGATCCAGTGTCCGAAGACCACCACCAGCAACGCGCCTGCGCGCAGGGCATCGGCGTACGGATCGCGCTGCTGTCGCATCAGGAAATGGCCGTCGCGGCGTCGTCCCATGGTAGCGTCGCGGCAGCCCACCACGCGATGCGGCGTGGGCGGCTACAGCGTCTGCGTCACGTCGGCCCCTCGGCTCGACAGGAACGCGGCCGCACGGGTGCGCTGCTCGTTGCTCAGTGCATGGACCAGGACCGTGGTACGCCCCTGTTCCATCGCGTCGCGGGTGGCATGGATGTAGCGGTCGTGGTCGGGGCGCAGCGAGACCAGCCCCCCCAGCAGCAGACCCGCGGTGGTGCCGAAGAACAGCAGGACCAGCACGGACGCCACCGGCGATTGCACGATGAACGGGACGCCGCCCCAGTACAGCAGGGCGAATGCGGCCAGGCCCAGCACCGCGCCCCAGATGCCGAGCCGGACATGCGCGACCACGATGGTGCGCCAGATCCCGCCGCCTTCGGGTTCGAGCTTGATGTCCACGTCGGCCGAACCGGGCGTCACCAGCTTGACCTGGGCCTGGCCCAGACCGAGCTCGCGGCACAGCGCCGTCGCCGCCTCGCGTGCCAAGCGCCGGCTGTCGAAGACCGCGGCCAGTTTGCTGTTGGAGACCTCGCCGGTCACCGGAATATCGGACATCGTCCGCGCTCCAGGCTGTCTGCGCGCATCCTCACAGACGCCATGTCGCATCGACGTGATGCGCGCGCGCAGCGCAGGCCGCGTGCCGGGCAGTGCCCGACCCGCTGCCGACCTCCGCCGACC
>JAEXLY010000241.1 GCA_023444765.1 Pseudomonadota bacterium
GTCGCGGGCTGCATCCCGGCGACGCGTGGCGGGCACGCCGCGCTGCCGCCCTCCACTTCTCGCCGGGCGCGTGACCGCACCGACGTCCACTTCCGAACCATCCAGAGGCAGGCCTCCATGCTGAAGAACACGCTGCGCACGTTCGCGCTGACCTCCGCCCTGCTCGCCGTCGGCGCGGCTGCCGCCCAGGACCGGGCCACCGCCACGGCGACGCTGCGCGCCGACCAGCCCGGGGACACCGTGAGCCGCTACATCTTCGGCCAGTTCGCCGAGCACCTGGGCTACGGCATCTATGGCGGCATCTGGGTGGGCGAGGACTCGAAGATCCCCAATACCGATGGCTACCGCAACGACGTGGTCGCGGCGCTCAGGGAACTGAAGGTCCCGGTGGTGCGCTGGCCGGGGGGGTGCTTCGCCGACGAGTACTACTGGCGCGACGGCGTCGGCCCGCGGGAGAAGCGCCGGGTCAAGATCAACACCCACTGGGGCGGCGTGATCGAGCCCAACAGCTTCGGGACCCACGAGTTCATGGACTTCGCCGAGCTGATCGGCACCGACGCCTACGTTTCGGGCAACACCGGCAGCGGATCGCCGCGCGAGATGGCCGAATGGGTCGAGTACATGACCTACGAGGGCGGATCGTCGCTGGCCGAGGAGCGCCGCGCCAACGGCCGCGACAAGCCCTGGAAAGTGCCCTTCTTCGGCATCGGCAACGAGATGTGGGGCTGCGGCGGGCACATGACGCCGGAACATGCGGCCAACCTGCACCGCCAGTACCAGACCTTCGTCAAGGTGCCCGCCGGCACGCCGCTCACCAAGGTGGCCGCCGGCGCCAATGGCGACGACTACAACTGGACCGAGGTGATGATGGCCATCGCCGGCGAGCACATGGACGCGCTGTCGGTGC
Source organism: Pseudomonadota bacterium (assembly GCA_023444765.1). Classification (GTDB taxonomy): domain Bacteria; phylum Pseudomonadota; class Gammaproteobacteria; order Xanthomonadales; family Xanthomonadaceae; genus Luteimonas. The sequence continues at coordinate 908 of JAEXLY010000241.1, forward strand.
ACTACTACACCGTGCCCGGCGGGTGGCCGCCGCGCGCGTCCTCGTTCGAGTTCGACGAGGCGGCGTGGACGGAAACCCTGGCCAGCGCGCTCAAGGTCGACGAACTGCTGCGCAGGCACATCGAGGTGATGGACCGGCACGATCCGGAAGGCAAGGTCGACCTCTACCTGGACGAATGGGGCACCTGGTACGAGGCCTACCCGGGCACCAACCCCGGCTTCCTGCAGCAGCAGAACACCCTGCGCGACGCGCTGGTCTCATCGATCCACTTCGACGTCATGAGCCGCTACGCCAGGCGGGTGAAGATGGCCAACATCGCGCAGATGGTGAACGTGCTGCAGGCCATGATCCTCACCGAGGACGAGAAGATGGTGCTCACGCCCACCTATCACGTCTTCGAGATGTACACCCCCTGGCAGGACGCCACCCACCTGCCGTTCGAAGTCCAGGCGCCCCGCTACAGCCATGGCGAGACCACGGTGCCGGCAGTCCACGGCTCGGCGGTGCGCGCCAAGGACGGGCACGTGTACGTGGCGCTGTCCAACCTGGATCCGAACCGCGCGACCGACGTGGCGGCCAGGATCACCGGCCTGCAGGCCGGCGCCGTGTCCGGCCGCGTGCTGACCGGCGATGCGATCACGGCGCACAACACGTTCGACCGTCCCGAGCGCGTGAAACCGGTTGATTTCGACGGCGCATCCGTCGACGGCGACACGCTGAAGGTGGCCCTGCCCGCGAGATCGGTCGTGGTACTGCGGCTGCAGTGACGGGGGCGGGTCGGTTGGCGGGCCGGCGCCGACGCGTCCCGCCAGCCGGCCCATCGCAACCGCATGTCCGTGCCGCCCCCCGCGAGATCCGCTGCGTGCGTCCGCTTTCCGCCGCGTTTCCCGTTGGGTATGCCTGATGGGACAGGGGAGCAGGTTTTGACGCACATCCATTCCGGCCGCCCGTTGCGGCTGGGTATCGTGGGCTGCGGCGCGATCACGCGCGAAGCGCACCTGCCGGTGGCCGCCGCGGACCGCCGGGTCGAGGTGACCGCGCTGTGCGACCGCGAACGCGGCAACGCATGGCGGGCCGCACGCGAAACCGGGATCGATCCGGAGATCGTCGCCGATGTCGCACAGCTCGACGGCAAGGTCGACGCCGCCATCGTCGCCGTGCCGCCGCGCCTGCATGCCGCGGTGTCGATCCAGCTCATGGACATGGGCATCGACGTGCTGTGCGAGAAGCCGCTGGCGAACACCACCGACGACGGGCGCCGGATGGTCGATGCCGCGCGCGCCAACGGCCGCGTGCTCGCCGTCGCGTTGATGATGCGGTTCTTCCCGCACAACCTGTGGCTGCGCGACCTGGTCGAGGATGGCGAGATCGGCGAGGTGCGCGAGGTGATCGTCGAGGATGGCGCACCGCTCGACTGGCCGATGGCCAGCAACAGCTATTTCGACCGGCGTGCGACCGGTGGGGGCGTGCTGTTCGACAATGGCGTGCACCTGCTCGACAGGGTGCTGTGGCTCTTCGGCAACCTCGACGACATCGCCTACGAGGACGATGCCTTCGGCGGCTTCGAGAACAATGCCAGGCTGGGCGGCACCCTGCAGATCCGGGGACGGCCAGTGCCTGCACGCATGGAGTTCAGCTGGTCGCACCGGCTGCGCCGCAGCATCCGCGTGATCGGCGAGCGCGGCACGCTCGAAGCCGCCACCTCCGATCCGCGCATCCTCACCCTGCATCGGCGTTCGCGCCGCGGCCCGATGGAAATGCGGATCGCGTGCGCCGACGCCTGGGACCAGCTCGACCACTACCGCGCCCAGCTCGGCGACTTCATCGGCGCGGTGCGCGAACGGCGCCTCCCGTTCGTCAGCGCCGAATCCTCCCTGCAGGCGCTGGCCGTGATCGAAACGGCCTACGCCCGCCGCACGCCGATGGCGCAGCCCTGGCTGGCGCGCATGGAGGTCCCGGCGTGAGGCCCGCGAAGATCCTCGTCACCGGCGCCACCGGGTTCATCGGCTCGCGGCTGTGCGAGATGCTCTCGCTCGACCACCGGCTGCCTTACCGCGCCCTGGTGCGCGACTACTCGCGCGCCGCGCGCATCGCCCGGCTGGATCCGGAACTGGTCGGCGGCGACATGGCGGACGCGGACAGCCTGGCGCGTGCGGTGAAGGGCTGCGACGCCGTGGTCAACCTGGCCCACGGCGCCGACC
>JAEXLY010000259.1 GCA_023444765.1 Pseudomonadota bacterium
GGGTTCTACCCCGTTTTCACGGACACTTACGAGACGGCCGATGCAGGCCCTGAGGAGTGTTCATGTCGAAGCGAAGGAAGTTCAGTGCGGAGTTCAAGCGCGGTGCTGTTGAGCAGGCAAGCCAGCCGGGCGTCAGCTGCGCCCAGGTGGCCCGGGAGCTGGGGATTCGCGACACCCTGCTGACCCGCTGGAAGCGGGAGGCGCAGAGCCAGGGCAAGGTGGCCTTCGGTGGCACCGGGACGCCCCGGGACGAGGAGCTGGCCGGGCTCAAGCGCGAGTTGGCCCGGGTGAAGAAGGAACGCGATTTTTTGCGAGAAGCGGCGACGTTCTTTGCCAAGGGATCGTCCTGAGGTATCAGGCGATCGAACGTTGCCGCGATGAATTTCCGGTTCGGCTGATGTGCCGCTGCCTGCGGGTGTCGGCCAGTGGTTACTACGACTGGAGCAAGCGCCTCCCAAGCCCCCGCCAGCTCGACAACCAGCGTCTGCTCGGCCGGATCCGTGAGCTGCACGAAGACAGCCGGGGCACGCTGGGCGCCGGTCGGATGCAGGAAGATCTGGCCGATGCCGGCGAACCGGTCAGCCTGAACCGGGTGGCGCGCCTGATGGCTGAAGATGGCCTGCAGGGCTGGCCGCGGCCGAAGCGGCGTGGCCAGCGTGGCCGGCCCGCGCTGACGCCACCGGGTGTGCGCAATCTGCTGGAGCGGGACTTCTGTCAAGCGACACCCAGTTTCACGCATTATGGCGACACCCAGATTTACGCACCCCGGGTCGGGTTGAGGATCAGTTGCGGGTCGTGCCGAGGGTGGCTTCGAGGTCCCTGAGTCGGTAGCTCCTTCCCTTGATGTTCAGGACGTGAGCCTTGTGCAGCAGGCGGTCGAGGATGGCGGCGGCCAGGGCTTCGTCACCGGCCAGCAGTTCGGTCCAGTCCCGGACCGACTTGTTGGTGGTGATCAGGATCGCGCCGCGGCCGTAGCGGTAGGTGACCAGGCGGAAGAACAGGCTGGCCTCGTCGCGGGTCATCGGTTCGAAGCCCAGCTCGTCGATGATCAGCAGGGCGGTGTTGAGGTACTTGCGCCGTCGCAGCCGTGCCGGCGGCAGGTGGGCGTCGGCCTTGAGCTGCAGCTTGAGTTCGTCGAAGCGGTAGAACTGCGCCGAGAACCCGTGCTCGACGGCCTTCACGCCCAGGCCGACCGCCAGGTGGCTCTTGCCGACGCCGGGCGGGCCCTGGATCAGGATGGTCTCGGCCGCGCGGATGTAGGCGCAGGTGGCCAGGGTATCGATGCGCGAGCGCTCGATCGCCGGCTGGAACGCGAAGTCGAAGTCGGCGAGCGTCTGGCCGTTGGGCAGGCTCGACAAGCGTAGCGCGGTGCGCACGCGACGGCCTTCGCGTGCCTGGTGCTCGGCCTCGAGCAGCGCATCGATCACGGCGTGGGGCGCATGTCCCTCCTTGACCGCGTCGCTCAGCAACGGCTCGAGCTGGTCGGCCGCGTGCGCCAGCCCCAGGCCGAGCAGGCGCTCGCGGGTGCGGTCGACATCGAGCTTGCGCCGGCTCATCGGGCCACCTCGGCCAGCGCGGCGTAGAGGTCGAGCGGGCGCTGCTGCACCGGCATCGCCGCCAGCTCCTGCAGGCGCCGGCCCATGCGCCCCAGCGGCGTGGGCGGCTGCACGGTCGCGGTGCCCGGACCCTCGTAGTGGGCCGGATCGATCAGCAGCCGGTGCTCGGTATGCCGCGGGTGCCGGGCGATGACCTGCTGGTCGGCCAGCACCTGGACGCAGCCTGCCCCGCCGCGCACTTCGACCGATCGGCCCAGGTACGCGAACGGCACCGAGTACTGTCGGCCCTCGAAGGCGACCAGGCCATCGCGCCCGACGCGGCGGGTGGCTACCTCATCGAAGGGGGCGGGCAGGATCGGCAGTGGCGCCAGCGCCGTGCGTTCGTCCTGCCACGCGTCGAAGACGCTGCCACCGGTGGCCGGACAACGGCGGCGGCGGGCGCTGTCTTGCACCGCCTCGTCCGTGGCCGCCTGCAACTCCTGCACGCTGTCCCAGGCCTGGCGGGCCAGGTCGATGCCGCGGTGCGTGCGCACGGCGCGTTCGACCTTGCCCTTGTGCTCCGGGCTGTAGGGCGCGCAGGGATCGACGTGGAAGCGCACCGTCGTGGCGTAGCGGCGGTAGCTGTCGTTGAGCTGGCCCCAGCTGCCGGCACCGTGCACCACGGCCGTCTTCGTGTTGTCCACCCGGAGCACCGCCGGGATGCCGCCGACGCGCTCGAAGGCGGCGTTGTGCGCTGCCAGCCAGCACAGACTGTCTTCGGCCGGCATCCAGACCACCGCGCCGAAGCGCGAGTGCGACAGCACCAGGTGGAAGGCGTGCAGGGTCACCAGCTCGCCGGCGACGACCATGCGCGGGAACTGCGCCCAGTCGACCTGGGCCTGCGCCCCGGGCGGCGTCTCCACCCGGCGGCGGGCGCGGACCGGGGGCGGTGGGTAGCGATCGGCGACGAAGCGCTGCACCGAGCGCAGGCTGCCGGCGTAGCCGTGTTCGGCGATGAGCCATGCGTGCAGTGCGGCCAGGTTCGATCGGTCGTGGTGCGCCATCCAGTGCGCGATCGCGTCGGCCGCGGCGCTGGCCCGGCGGGGCTGGTCGGCACGGCCGTCGCGGGCGCCGGCGGCCTGCCGGGCGAGGTGATAGCGGACGGTCCCTTCGCTGAGGTCGAGTTGGCGAGCGATGGCCCGCTTGGGCACGCCCTTGGCGGCCAGGGTCTTGATGGTCATGCGGATCTCCAGATCGGTGATCGCCACGCCCGCTCCCGTCAAGGACGACAGCG
>JAEXLY010000283.1 GCA_023444765.1 Pseudomonadota bacterium
TTGGGGGCGACCCCGGCGTCGCCCGGCCCCGGGGCCGGGCGACTGGAAAGGCGGATGGCCCGGTGTTTCCGGGCCATCCATCCGACTGTCCACGGATGCGTCGATAATGACCAAATCGGAACTGATCGAGATCCTCACCCAGCGCCAGGCGCACCTGAAGGCCGACGACGTCGACCTGGCGGTGAAGTCGCTGCTGGAGATGATGGCCGGGTCGCTGGCCAACGGAGAGCGGATCGAGATCCGGGGATTCGGCAGCTTTTCGCTGCACTTCCGTCCGCCCCGCACCGGGCGCAATCCCAAGACGGGCGAAGCGGTCGCGCTGCCCGGCAAGCATGTTCCCCATTTCAAGCCCGGCAAGGAGCTGCGCGAGCGCGTGACTGCCGTGGTTCCGCTGCCGCTCGAGGAATGAAAGGCGCTTCGCGCCCGGCATAGCGCATGCGACTGCTGCGGATCCTCACTGCCATCGCTTTCGTCGCCCTGGGCATCGCCCTGGGTGCGCTCAACCCGCAGCCGGTCGCCCTCGACCTGGGTATCACGGTGCTTCGTACCGGCCTGGGCGTGGCGCTGCTGTCGGCCCTGCTCCTTGGCGCGCTGCTGGGCGGCCTGGCGCTGGCCTTCGGCGTGATCGCGCCGTTGCGGCGCGATCTGCAACCCGCCCGCGGTCGCACCGGGGCGCCACCGCCGTCACAAGACACCGGAGTCTGAGCCATGGCCTTCGTCACCGAGTGGTTCTGGTTCTTCCTGCTGCTGCCACTGGCGGCACTGAGCGGCTGGGTCATCGGTCGCCGCGGCGGAGAGCGCCACAGCGACACGCAGGTGAGCCGGCTGTCGACCACGTACTTCCGCGGCCTCAACTACCTGCTCAACGAGCAGCCGGACAAGGCGATCGAGCTGTTCCTGCACATCGCCGAGCTGGACAAGGAAACCTTCGAGACCCAGCTTGCCCTCGGGCACCTGTTCCGCCGGCGCGGCGAGGTCGACCGCGCGATCCGCCTGCACCAGGGCCTGGCACAGCGGCCGGACCTGAACGACCAGCAGAAGGTGCAGGCGCTGCTGGCACTGGGCGAGGACTACATGAAATCGGGCCTGCTCGACCGCGCCGAGGTGGTGTTCACCGACCTGGCGAGGATCGACCAGCGCGCGCCGCAGGCGCTGCGCCACCTGATCGGCATCTACCAGGCCGAGCGGGACTGGGAGAAGGCGATCGAGAACGCAACGCGCTACGAAGCGGCCACCGGCGAGCCGATGGGCAAGCTCGTGGCCCACTTCGAATGCGAACTGGCCGACCGCCTGCGGCTCGCCGGCGACGGCGACGGAGCCCGCGCCGCCGTGGCGCGCGCCTATGCGGCAGATTCGAAGTCGGTGCGCGCGGGCATCCTCGAAGGCCGCCTGGAAACCGATGCCGGCAACGACGCTGCCGCCATCCGCGCCTATGAGCGTGCCGCCCGTCACGACACCGACTTCCTGCCCGAGGTGCTGCCTGCGCTGCTGGCCGCCTACGGCCGGGTCGGCGATGCCTCCGGCGCCCGCAAGTTCCTGGCCGAGATGAGCGAGCACTATCGCGGCATCGCGCCGGTGCTGGCGCTGGCTCGCCTGCTGGAGGAGCAGGACGGGGTGCCCGCGGCGCGCAGCTATCTTGCGCAACAGCTCAAGGACCGGCCCTCGGTGCGCGGCGAGGCGGCGCTGATCGACCTCACCCTGGCCGAGGACGCGGGGTTCGCGGCCACGCTCCACGACCTGCGGCTGATCACCGAGCAACTGCTCGTGCGCAACCCCAGCTACCGCTGCAACCGTTGCGGGTTCGGCGCGCGCAGCCACCATTGGCAGTGCCCGAGCTGCAAGGAGTGGGGCACGATCAAGCCGCTGCTGAACTACGCCGTGGTCTGACGTGGCCTGGCAGGGCATCGCGATCTGGCTCCTGTCCGGGTTTGCGCTGGGGGCACTGGGTACGTGGCTGGCGCGCGGTTATGCGCTGCGGCGGCAACTGATCGACCAGCCGGGCGAACGTCGCAGCCACGGGCAGGCCACTCCGCGTGGCGGCGGCATCGCGATCGTCGCCGTGTTGCTGCTCGCCATCCTCGTGATCGCGATACGGGCGCCGGAGCACGGCGCCGGGCTGGGCCTGGCGGCCACCGGCCTGCTGCTGGTGGCGGGCATTGGCTGGATCGACGACCACCGCCCGCTGTCGGCGACGCTGCGCCTGGCCGTGCACGTGATCGCCGCCGGGGTCCTGTGCCTCGGGCTGGCATCCGCCGGTGCCGGTCCGCCCGACCTTGCCATCTGCTTTGTCCTGGTGGTCGTTCTGGTCAATGTCTGGAACTTCATGGACGGCATCAACGGGATCGCGGCGAGCCAGGCGGCGCTGGCAGCGTTGGCCTACGCGATCTTCGCCGGCGAAGGCCCCGTCCTGTGGCTGGGCATGGCGCTCGCGGCCGCGGCCTGCGGATTCCTGCCGTTCAACTTCCCGCGGGCCCGGATCTTCCTCGGAGACGTGGGGAGTGGCACGCTGGGCTATGCACTGGCCGCACTGGCGGGACTGTCGTCCATCCAGTCCGATGGGGCCGCGTGGATGCTCCTCGGCCTGCCCCTGCTTCCCTTCCTGGTTGACGCGTCCTTGACACTGCTTGCGCGCATCGTACGCGCGGAGCGCTGGTGGGAACCGCACACACAGCACGCCTACCAGGCCTGGTCTCGACGGCGCGGTCACGCGCCGGTGACCGTGGCCTATGCATCGGCCGCCACAGTCGCCTGCCTGGGCATGTTTGCCATGCGTTCATCGACCGGTCCGATTATCATGTTGTCGTACGTGGTGTTTCTTTCCCTGGGGGGGATTGCATGGATGCGGTTGCGTGGAAGGCCTATGGATAGGGAGCAAGCTACCCCCGGCGAGAGGAAACCCTGACGATGCTGAGCTTGAAGGACCGGATTGCCGTCGCCACGCCGCGGCTGGCGGTGGTCGTCCATGACCTCGGCATGGTCTGGCTGTGCTGGCTGGCGCTGCACCAGTTCCGCTACGCCCTGCAGCCGCTCGTGGCCTCGTCGGACATCGGTTCGGCCGAACTGCTGCTGGTGCTTGCCGCGCAGGGCGCGGTGTTTTGGCAGGTGGGGCTGTACCGCGGCGTCTGGCGGTTCGCGAGCCTGCCGGACCTGCTGAACATCCTGAAGGCCTCGGTGATCGGCCTGATGGCGATCATGCTGGCGCTGTTCGTCTACAACCGCCTGGCCCAGGTGCCGCGGTCGGTCCTGTTGCTGTACCCGCTGCTGCTGACCGCGATGCTGGGCATGCCACGGCTGTTGTACCGGGCGTGGAAGGACCACAGCATCGCCCGCACCGACAACGCGGCGATCCGCGTGCTGATCCTGGGCGCGGGGCAGGCCGGCGAAACCCTGGTGCGCGATCTACGGCGGACCGGCGCCTACGACCCGGTCGGTTTCCTCGACGATGCCGCCAAACTGCGCGGCAGCCGCCTGCAGGGCATTCCCGTGCTGGGGCGGGTGGACGAGGTGGCGCGGATCGCACCGGAGACCGCCGCCGGGCTGCTCGTCATCGCCATGCCGTCGGTGGATGCGGCCACGATGCGGCGCGTGGTGGCGGCGTGCGAGCAGACCGGTCTTCCGTTCCGCACCGTGCCGAGGCTGGACGACATGCTCGAGGGCCGGTCGCTGCCCGGAGAGCTGAAGGAGGTCGCGATCGAAGACCTGCTGGGCAGGCAGCCGGTGACGCCCGACTGGAAGGCGATCCGCGGATGGCTCGGCGGGCGCAGCGTCCTGGTGACCGGAGCTGGCGGGTCGATCGGCGCCGAATTGTGCCGGCAATGCGCACGCCACGGCGCCAGCCGCATCGCACTGGTCGAGATCGACGAACTTGCGCTGATCATGGCCGAATCGGAACTGCGCAGGGATTTCCCGCAGATCCAGTGCATCCCGGTGCTGGGCGACTGCGGAGATCCCGCGGTCATGCGGCATGCGCTGCGCCTGAGCAATCCGGACGCGGTGTTCCATGCCGCGGCCTACAAGCAGGTGCCGGTACTCGAGGGCCAGTTGCGCGAAGCGGTCCGCAACAACGTACTGGCCACCGAGGTCGTGGCGCGCGAGGCGGCCGCGGCCAGGGTGGGTACGTTCGTCCTGATCTCGACCGACAAGGCGGTCGATCCGGTCAACGTGCTCGGCGCCACCAAGCGACTGGCGGAGATGGTGTGCCAGGCCATGGCCGATTCCGACGGCACGCATTTCGTGACCGTCCGTTTCGGCAATGTCCTCGACTCGGCCGGGAGCGTGGTGCCGGTATTCCGCGAGCAGATCCGCGGCGGCGGCCCGGTCACGGTGACGGATCCGGAGGTGACCCGCTACTTCATGACCATTCCCGAAGCCTGCCAGCTGATCATGCAGTCGGTGGCGATCGGGTCCCGGCAGGCGGTCTACACCCTGGACATGGGTGAGCCGGTGCCGATCCGGCTGCTCGCCGAGCAGATGATCCGGCTGGCGGGCAAGCAGCCCGGTCGCGACATCGCCATCGTGTATACCGGGCTGCGGCCGGGCGAGAAGCTGCACGAGACGCTGTTCCACGCCGACGAACGCTATCGGCCCACGCTGCATCCGAAGATCCTGCAGGCCGAGGCACGTTCGGTGTCCAAGGAGAGGATCCAGCACGCACTTGCCGGGATGCGCGAGGCGACGGCTGCCTTCGATGTCGAGGCGCTGGCCCGGCTGCTGCGCGAGGCGCTGCCCGAGTTCCAGCCCGCGCAGGCGCCTGCCGAACGCGAGGGCGACGGGACGGTCGTTGCATTCCCCGCAAGACAGGCACGCAGGACATGACGCAACGCATCCGCAAGGCCGTGTTCCCGGTCGCAGGACTGGGAACGCGATTTCTGCCCGCAACCAAGACGGTCCCCAAGGAGATGCTTCCGATCGTCGACAGGCCGCTCATCCAGTATGCCGTCGACGAAGCGATCGAGGCCGGCTGCGACACGCTGGTCTTCGTGACCAACCGCTACAAGCACGCGGTCGCGGACTACTTCGACAAGGCCTACGAGCTCGAGCAGAAGCTGGAGAAGTCCGGCAAGCACGAACAGCTCGAACTCGTGCGCAACGTGCTCCCGGAGGGCGTACGCGCGGTATTCGTGACCCAGGCCGAGGCCCTGGGACTGGGGCACGCCGTGCTGTGCGCCAGATCCGTGATCGGCAACGAGCCCTTCGCGGTGCTGCTGCCCGACGACCTGATCTGGAACCGAAATGGGGCCGGCGCGCTCAGGCAGATGGCTGACCACGCCGAGGCCAATGGCGTGGGGGCGATTGCCGTACAGGACGTGCCGCGCGAGCAGACCGCGAGCTATGGCATCGTCGAGACCGAAGGCTTCCGCGATCGCAGCGGCGCGATCCGCCGCATGGTCGAGAAACCCAGCCCCGAGGACGCGCCGAGCACCCTGGCCGTCGTCGGCCGGTACATCCTCCCGGGCGCGATCTTCGAGCATCTGGAGAAGACGGGCAGGGGGGCTGGCGGGGAGATCCAGCTGACGGACGCCATCGCGAGCCTGCTGGGCGAGCACCAGGTCGATGCCTATCGGTTCCGCGGAACGCGCTTCGACTGCGGCACCCATATCGGCCTGGTCGAGGCGACCATCCGCTTCGCCCTCGACCACGAGAAGATCAGCGACGCGGCGCGCGATGCCATGGCCAGCGCCCTGCGAGAACTGGGTGTGACCGAACTGAGCTGAAGGC